>CAYXJD010000056.1:0-14730 GCA_964465225.1 uncultured Actinomycetota bacterium | reverse complement strand
CCGCCGATGCCGTGCAATGGTGCGTGAAGGAGATGGAGCAGCGTTACGAACTGCTCGCCCACCTCGGGTACCGCAACATCGACGGCTACAACGAGGCGGTCGCGGCGGGCGAGGTGGCGAGCCGACCGGGCCCACCGGACGATGATGGACTGGCGACCGAACTCGAGGCACAGCCGCTGCCCTACATCCTGCTCGTGATCGACGAGCTGGCGGACCTGATGCTCGTGGCCCCGCGTGATGTCGAGGATGCGATCTGCCGGATCGCGCAGATGGCCAGAGCGGTCGGCATCCACATGATCATCGCGACGCAGCGACCGTCCGTGGACGTCATCACGGGGCTGATCAAGGCGAACATCCCCTCCCGGCTGGCCCTGCAGGTCGCTTCCCAGACCGACTCGCGCACCATCATCGACATGAACGGTGCGGAGAAGCTGGTCGGCAAGGGTGACATGCTCTTCCTACCCGCCAGCCAGGGCAAACCCACGCGCTTGCAGGGCTGCTGGGTGACGGAGCGCGAGATCACGACCGCTGCGTCGTTCTGTAAGGGACAGCGTCAGGCGGAGTACGACGACGGTGTGGTGAAGGAGGGGGAGGCCGCAGAGCAGGCAGATGCCGCCCGCTCCGGCGACGACGGCTCCGACGAAGCGCTGTTGCGTCGGGCTGCCGAGCAGGTGGTGGTCAGCGGGCTGGGCTCCACCTCGATGCTCCAGCGCAAGCTCAGGATCGGTTTCGCCCGTGCCGGCCGGCTGATGGACGAACTCGAGGAGCTCGGGGTGGTGGGACCCAACGAGGGGTCGAAGGCACGCGAGGTGCTCTGGTCGCCGGAAGAGCTCGACGAGGCCCGGGGTCAGGGCCTGCTGTGAGCAGCAGCGGTCACGGATGGCCGGCTGCCGTCCGTGGCAACCGGCACACCGACGCCTGTGGGGTGGGTCCTGCGGAGATCGCGGGACGTGCCGGCGGTCACCGCCAGCGGAACTCGCCGGAGGCCTGCGGACGCTCACCCTTCAGCTGCCGGCGACCGTTGGCCAACGCGGCGCCGCCCCCGATGAACAGCGCCCCGAGCAACAGCAGTCCCAGCCGGTCCCGGGGGCTGTCGGCAAGCGGACGCCGGCCGCCCTCCGACTCGCCGGACTCCGTGGTCTCGTCCAACGTATCTTCCACGGCGAGCACCGCCGGACCCTCGATCTGAGCGACCGCGGGACCAGCGAGCAGCATCAGCGCCACGAGGGCGATGATGGCGAGCGTCCAGGAGCGTGTGTGAGCGTTCATGGGCGCGCATCCTAGCCATGCCCGGCGCCGGGAAGGAACCGGGCGACGAACAGCGGCCCGGAGCAACCGACGGACCAGCCGACGGGATCGGTGACCGCCCACCCTCGGGGCCGGGGGAGGAGCCGGGGCTCGCCGCGGACCGGCGGGACCGCCCACGCTAGTGTGGCGACCCGCCGATCAGCGGCGAGGGTCTGCCACGGGCCCGACGTGGTCGTACGCTGTGTCGCACACCGCCCGTCGGCCGTACCCGACACCCCGGCGGTGGCCCCATCCCATCGGTTGCATGGAGGACCATGTCCGAGGACGCGCCGACCACGGGTATCGGCGCCACGCTGCGTGACACCCGTGAGGCCCAGGGCCGCTCCCTCGAGGACGTGGCCCTGAGTCTGCGTGCGCGGGTCAGCCAACTCGAGGCCCTGGAGAGGGAGGCCTTCGACGGGTTCGGTGGCGATGTCTACGCCAAGGGGTTCCTGCGCAACTACGCCCAGGAGCTCGGGCTCGATCCGACGCCGCTGCTCGACACCTTCCGTCGCGAGGTCAGCCACGACGACGTCCACGCGGCATCGCGGGTGAGCGACGTCAGCACCCCCAAGGAGGGTCGGGGGGCGCCGCCGGCGTGGATCGGGTGGCTGCTGGCCATCATCGTGGTCGTGGCTGGGATCGCCGTCCTCGGCTCCACCGACGGGCGCGCACCCGATCAGTCAGGTGCGGACGAGCCGATCGGGCCACCTCCCGTCACGGCCGAGGACGATCCGAACGGCGAGGACACCGACCCCGAGCCCGAGCCCGAGCCGGAACCTGACACGGAAACAGCACCGGAGCCCGAACCGGAGCCCGAACCGGAGACGGAGCCCACGTTCGACGGTGTGGAGCTGTTCCTGGCCTTCGAGTCGGCGTCCTGGGTCCGTGTGGTTGCCGACGAAGCCCCGGTCCTCGAACAGACGGTCGACGCCGGCGAGACCCTGCAGTTCGAGGCCGAACGGGAGATCGAGGTCCGCTTCGGGAACCCGGGCGGCGTCCGGGCAACGCTGAACGGCGAGGACCTCGGTCCGCAGGGCAGTCCCGGCCAGCCCATCACGGTCCGTTTCACCCCGGACGGTGTCGAAGCCGTCTGAGCTCGGCGCGACGCCCGGAGCGACCGGGCGCTGCGTGCGTTCGACCATCGGAGTCGCTTCGTGTCTGCCGCAACCGGTCCTCCGCCCTCCGCGGTCCCCTCGTCTGACCGCGATCGCACGACCGGGTCCGCCCCGGTCTCCGGTAGCGACCAGGCAGCTCGGCGTATCGCGATCATCACACTCGGTTGCGGTCGCAACGAGGTGGACACCGAGCAGTTGGCCGGCCTGTTCCACCGCGATGGCGCCATCCTCGTGGACGATCCCGGTGCGGCCGAGGTCGTCCTCGTCAACACCTGCACCTTCATCGCACCGGCGAAGCAGGAATCGATCGACACGGTGCTGGCAGCCTGCCAGCTCAAGGACGAAGCGGACCCCCGCGCGGTGATCGTGGTCGGTTGTATGGCACAGCGTTATCCCGAGGAGCTGGCCGAAGCGATCCCCGAGGCGGATGCGATCGTCGGGTTCGAGGGCTACGCGGGACTGCCGGCCATCGTCGAAGGGGTGCTGACCGGTCGCACCGACCAACGCGTCATCGGCGTCGGCGCCCCGCACCCGGGGAGCCGGCCGGCGCGCCGGGACCTGCCACTGCTGCTGACGCCCTCGACCCCTGCGCCATCGGGTGAAGCGGCGGCCGGCCGAGCTGCCGAGACGGTGCTCGATCCGGGTGCCGAGGTTCCGCCCGGTACCGGCCCCGACGAGCGGACCGTGGTCGGCGCCGGCTCCGGCCAGGACGACCTCGATCGGATCCCGGCCAGCGGGCCCCGGTTCCCGGTCCGCCGGCTCGCCGTCGACGGCGTGAGACGTCCGTGGGCCTACCTGAAGATCGCCTCGGGCTGCGACCGCCTGTGCACCTTCTGCGCCATCCCGTCCTTCCGGGGCCGGTTCCGCTCCCGCCCCCTCGACGAACTGGTCTCCGAGGCGCGCTGGCTTGCCGAGCAGGGCATCCGGGAGCTCGTTCTCGTCAGTGAGAACACCACCTCGTGGGGCAAGGACCTGCCGGGCGGCCGCGAGCTGCAGCCCGAGCTGTTGGCGGCGCTGGCGGCGGTGGAGGGGGTCGAGCGGCTCCGGCTGATGTACCTCCAGCCGGCCGAGCTGACCGATGCGCTGCTGACCGCGATCGCGGAACTGCCCGAGGTCGCCAGCTACTACGACCTCTCGCTGCAGCACGTCTCCGGTCCCGTCGTCGAACGCATGGGTCGCTCCGGAGACGCTGCGCGCTTCGGGGCGCTGATCGAGCGTGCCCGCTCGCTCGACCCACGAGCCGTCTTCCGCTCCAACTTCATCCTCGGCTTCCCCGGGGAGACCGAGCAGGATGTCACGCGGTTGGAGGCGTTCCTCACCGAGTACCGGCTCGATTGGGCGGGGTTCTTCACCTTCAGTGCCGAGGACGGCACCTCATCGGCGACGATGCCCGACCAGGTGCCGGGCGAGCTGGCGCTGGAGCGGCTCCGGCGGGTCACCGACCTCCAGGAACGACTGGCCGGTGCCGCTGCCGCCCGCTACGTGGGCCGCCACCTCGAGGTGCTGGTCGACGAGGTGGAGGACGACCCGACCGATGGTGTGCGCACGGTCGCCCGCTCCTACCGTGAGGCCCCCGACACGGATGGGGAGATCACGCTCGTCGCCAGTGACGGCACGTCGGCAGCCGTGCCGGCCGGTCGCATCCTGACGGCTCGTGTGCTGGAGTCCGTGGGCGTCGACCTCGTCGCCGAGGTGGAGCCGTCAGCAGCAGGAGGCAGTCGTGGGTGACCGACCCGATCCGAGGGACCGGCAGGGTGACCTCGCTGCCACCGAGGCCTCGGCGGCGACGACCTCCGAGCCGATCATCAGCCGTGCAGCGCTGAACCTGCCCAACGCCTTCACCTTCCTGCGGGCGCTGCTCGTGCCCGTCATCCTGTGGTTGCTGCTCGCCGAAGGCCAGGGCGACCTCCTGCGGTGGTGGGCGTTCTGGATCTTCGTCTTCGCCGCCCTGACGGACACCGCCGACGGTTGGGTCGCCCGGCGGTACGGCACCGTGACGCCGTTCGGGCAGCTCGCGGACCCACTGGCGGACAAACTGCTGGTCGGTGGAGCCCTGGCGTCGCTCGCCATCGTCGGCGAGGTGGCGTGGTGGGCGGTTGCCGTCATCGTCACCCGCGAGGTGGCGGTGACGGTGCTCCGGACCCGGCTGGTACAGCGGCAGGGTCTGGTCATGCCGGCGAGCCACTCGGGCAAGATCAAGGCCGTGGCCCAGATGGTCGCGATCGGGGCCTACCTCCTGCCGGTCCTCGGTGGCCCCGTACCGGACCTGCTGCTCTACCTCGCGGTCGGGCTGACGATCTGGTCGGGGATCGACTACGGGTTCCAGGCCGGCCGCCTGGCCCGCGCCGCGCGACAAGCAGCGATCGCAGACGCCGGGTCGACGGGCAACGGCGAGCGGACCGGGAGTGCCGAGCCGACCGGGGACACCGGCGCGTGAGCGGGCCGAGCACGATCCCATTCCGGGCGGCGGTGCTGTCGGTGGGCAGCGAACTCCTGCTCGGCGATCTGACCGACACCAACGCGACGTGGCTCAGTCGCCGCCTCACCGAGCACGGCGTCGAGGTGGTGCACCACCTCGCCGTGGGTGACGACGTCGACCGTCTCGTCCGGTCCGTGCGCTGGCTGGCCGCCGAGGTGGAGCTCCTGATCGTCGGCGGCGGTCTCGGTCCGACGTCGGACGATCGGACGCGCGAGGCGTTGGCCGCTGCGGCTGGTCGTGACCTGGTCCACCACCCGGAACTGGAGGAGGACCTGGTGGCGAGGTTCGCGGCGATGGGTCGCCGCATGGCGCCGCAGAACGTCCGGCAGACCTTCCTGCCCGAGGGTGCCCACCCGATCCCTGCGGTGGGGACCGCGCCCGGCTTCCGGCTGGAGTTGGGGGAAGGTCGCGGCACACAGGTGGTCGCCATGCCGGGCGTACCGTGGGAGCTCCACGCGCAGTTCGAGGACGCGGTGGTGCCGCTGCTCGCCGAGCTCACCGGGGGTGGGGTCACGATCACCCGGGTCCTGCACGTGGCCGGCCGCGGAGAGTCGGACGTGGCCGAGGTGGTGGAACCGCTCCTCGATCAGGAGGAAGGGAGGGTGCTGTCGTTCCTGGCACGCTCGTCGGAGATCCAGGTACGGCTCACGGTGGGTGCACCCGATCGTGAGACGGCCCTGGCACGCTCGGAGCCGATCGTCGAGCGGCTCACTTCCGCACTCGGTGGCGCGGTCGTCGGTGTGGACGACGACGATCTGGAGACCGTGGTGCTGCGCCTCCTGCGCGCTCGCGGCCGCACCCTGGCCACGGCCGAGTCCGCCACCGCGGGTGACATCGCCGCACGGCTCGCCCGGGTCCCGGGCGCCTCCGATGCTCTGGTCGGCGGCGTCGTGGTCTACACCGCAGGTGCCAAGCAGGACGTGCTCGGCCTGCCGGCCTCACTGCTCGAAGCAGAGGGGACCGTCTCGGAGGCCACGACCCGGGCACTGGCTGCTGCTGCCCAGCAGCGCTTCCACAGCGACCATGCCCTGGCCGTGACCGGGGTCGCCGGGCCGACCGGTGTGGAGGGGCTCGCCGTGGGGACCGCCTACTGGGCCCTGGCCCATCCCGACGGTGAGGTGGAGGTCCACGGACGCCGCATCCCCGGCGATCGCCAGCAGGTCATCGCCCGGCTCGGCAGCGCTGCACTCGATCTCCTGCGGCTGCGGCTCACCGACGCGTGACCCGGGATGGATGATGGTCAACGGTGCTGCGGACCTGCCGGCGGGTGGGCGTTCCGGCTCCCGGGAGACCGCCCCGAGGTTCCTGGCCCTGGGGCTCCCTGCAGACGTTCGTGGGCAGTTGGCCCGCGCGACCGCGCACCTGCGGGGCCCGGGTGCGGGTCTGCGGGCCAGCCAGCCGGCCGGCTGGCACGTGACCCTGGCCTTCCTCGGCGAGCTGGACGACGAGCGGGCAGACCTGGCCACCGAGGTGCTGGCAGCGACGCTCGGCACGGTGGCGCCACGGCCGGCACCCCGGCTCTGGTTCCAGCGGGCAGGACGGTTCGCTGATCGCGTCCTGGTGCTCCACCTGGCCGACGAGCCCGAGGGCGCCTTCGAACGGTTCGCGACGGCCCTGCACACCGAACTGCGGGCCGCCGGTCTCGCGGTCCCCGACCGCCCGTTCCATCCCCACCTGACCCTGGCACGTGCACGGGGCCGGCGACGGGTCCGCAGAGGGGACGTCGCCAGCTTGCGCATCCCGACATCCTCCTGGCGACCGGACGTCGTCGGGCGGTGGGCCAGCCGGCCGACCAGCGGTGGTTCGGCCTACACCGTCGAGGTGGAACTGCCCTGGCCGGTCCCCGGATGATCGGTCGGCTCGGCGGGAGGCGGAGCGAACTCGGACCCGGTCGGCTCGGCCCCATCGGCCCCAAGGCGCTCACGGCTGGCGAGCGGTCCGATGCGCGGGACCGGAGGTGGCAGCGGCGCTCCGCTGCTGCGCAGGGTGGCCAGCAGCTCGTGGACCCGGTCGAACACCCGCATCGCCTGTTGGGCGTCGTAGAGGGCGCCGTGGGCCTGGTCCTGGTCGTGGGGGATACCGAGGGCCTGGCACGTCTTCGCCAGGCTGCGGGGCGCTTCCGGTCCGGGCGAGATCAGCGGGAGGGCGAAGGTCTCCACGTCCAGGAGGTGATGGTCCCAGGTCGGTGTGCGCTGGATGCGGGCGGCGGCTCGTTCGAGGTGGCGGGCGTCGAAGTCCGGGACCGCGCCGACCAGCACCGCCCCCTCGGCGTCCTCGAGGAACTGCACGAGCCACTCGGAGGCCGGTGAGCGCAGCTGGGGAGCGATCCGCTCGTGGTAGTGGGTGAGTTCCAGCGCCTTCTCGTCCGCGCCGTCGAGCGTGTGTTCCGGGACGACGCAGCGTGTCTCCTGGCGGCCGTCCTCGAACCGCACGATCCAGGCCACCTCGGTCAGTTGGTGGCGGGCGAAGTCGAGCCCGGTGGTCTCGGTGTCGATGAAGACGAAGCGGGTCCCTGATGGCCCTGCCGAGACGGCATCGACCTGGTTCCCAGCCGTCTGCGGCGTGGTGTCCCGGCTGGCGAGGGGGTCGACCCCGGTGGCGCGATCGGGGCCGTCAGTGCTGGTGGCGGACATCTGCGCTCCCTCTGAGTGGCCGTGGTTGGCACGCCTGGGCACGCTACCGCCGCCGCTGCAGCTCTGAGCGCGGAGCCTGGCGAGCTCTCCCATCGTGGCATCCCGGCCGCATCGGTGCCGGCGGACCGTGGGAGCTCGGTGCAGCCGGGGTCCAGGGCACGAGGTTGAGCCCCCGGGTGGTGGATCCCGGGGGCTCGCGGAGCGGTGTGGTGGAACACCGCCCCGAGGCCGACGGCGAGGTGGAGCGCCGCGACCATGGGGAGGACGTGCGCCGGGCGGCGACGTGGGGAGAGGACGTCGCCACCGCGGTAGGACCGAGGCTACGGGCGGTGACGGACGTCGCGGTTACGACGAGGCTGACGGCAGGTGAACGACGCGGGTCGGCCCGGTGCGTCACGGTAGGTCGGTCGGATGGCGGTCAGCCCCGGCGGCCGCCCGTCCCGGTAGGTCGGTCCTCGGCGATGCACGTGCGTCGGCACGTGACGTCCTGCCTGTCGTCGCCCGGAGGTGACGAGCCGCACCGCGTGCTCGACGCCGAACATCCGTTCGGCTACGCTCATGTGGCGTTCGGACGGTTCTCCACAGGTCCCGGTGCGCCTGCCACCGAGGTGTCACGCCCAGCACGTACGGTGCCAACGGCCAGCCGGACGACCGCATCGCCAGGCCCGTCGCCACCGGCCACCCCCCACCGCAGGAACAGGACGTTCGGAGACTCCGTGGACAAGGACAAGGCTCTCGACCTGGCCCTCGCCAACATCGAGAAACAGTTCGGTAAGGGTTCGCTGATGAAGCTCGGCGACACCGTGGGGCAGCTGGTCCCGGCGATCCCCACCGGCGCGTTGTCGCTGGACATCGCCCTGGGGGTCGGTGGGCTGCCGCGGGGTCGCGTGGTCGAGATCTACGGCCCGGAGAGCTCGGGCAAGACGACGGTGGCGCTGCACGTGATCGCGGAGGCGCAACGTGCCGGCGGCATCGCGGCCTTCATCGATGCCGAGCATGCCCTGGATCCCACCTACGCAGAGGCGTTGGGGGTCGACATCAACGAGCTGCTGGTCTCCCAGCCCGACACCGGTGAACAGGCGCTGGAGATCGCCGACATGCTCGTGCGTTCCGCAGCGGTCGACGTCATCGTCGTGGACTCCGTCGCCGCCCTGACCCCGCGGGCAGAGATCGAAGGGGAGATGGGGGACAGCCACGTCGGGCTGCAGGCGCGGCTCATGTCCCAGGCGCTGCGCAAGCTCTCCGGCTCGCTGAAGAAATCCAACACCACGGCGGTCTTCATCAACCAGTTGCGTGAGAAGATCGGTGTGATGTTCGGCTCGCCCGAGACGACGCCAGGCGGGCGAGCCCTGAAGTTCTACTCCTCGGTGCGGCTGGATGTCCGCCGGATCGAGACGCTGAAGGACGGCACCGATGCGGTCGGGAACCGCGTCCGGGTCAAGGTCGTCAAGAACAAGGTCGCCCCGCCCTTCCGGCAGGCGGAGTTCGACATCATCTACGGCGAAGGCATCTCCAAGGAGGGGTCGCTGATCGATGTCGGGGTGGAGGAGGCCATCATCCGCAAGGCGGGTGCCTGGTACACCTACGAAGGTGAGCAGCTCGGGCAGGGTAAGGAGAAGGCCCGCCTGTTCCTCAGGGAGAACCTCGATATCGCTCAGGAGATCGAGAAGCGGGTCAAGGAGAAGCTCGGTCTCGATCCCCTGGCCGCGGACAGCAGCGACCTGCCGCTCGAGGAGGAGTGAGCGTGGCTGATCACGCCGCCCCTTACCGTGACGCGGAGGCCTGGCTCGCCGAGCGCGGTGTGGTCCGTGAACCGATCCGTCTCACACCTCGGCCAGCGGACACCGACGCCGCGGCCTCGGCACCCTCGGATCGACGGCGGTCGTCCGAGCCACCGGGAGGAAGCGACACAGGTCTCGGTGCCACTGGCGCTGCCAACGCTGCCGAACGCTCGCCAACGGGGGATGCTGCTGCCGAGGAGGCCGAGCGAGCCGCCGGCGAGGTCGGTGCTCGTGAGGCCCACCGGCTCCTCGGCCAGGTCGGCACGGACGCTGCGCTGGCCGCGGCCGAGCGTGCTGCCGTGCCAGCGACGGTCGCTGGTCTCGAGGATGACGTGGCACGGGCCGTGGCGTTCATCCGTCGATCCACTGCCGGCGCGCCACAGGCCGAACGGCGCCTGCGTGACAAGCTGACCGAGCGTGGCCATCCTGAGCAGGTCGTGGGGTTGGCCCTTCAGCGGGCCCGGCGGGAACGGTTGGTCGACGATCCGGCCATGGCGACCGCGCTCGTGGAAGAGAAGCGTCGGGCCGGTCATGCGCCCGCACGCATCCGCCGGGATCTGCGTGGGCGCGGCTTCAGCGACGATGTCCTCGATCCGCTGCTCGCTACGGCGGAGTCCGAGGACCAGGAGGCTGCCGCGTTCGCTGTGGCGGCCGAGCGTGCGGCACGCCTCACCGGCACCGCGACCGAGACGGCCTACCGTCGGGTCGTGGCACACGTCGCACGCCGCGGGTATCCGGAAGGGCTGGCCCGCAAGGTCGCACGCGCGGCGGTGTTCAGCTCTCGTGAGCAGGAACGTGCAGCCGGGCGATGACAGCGCCGGTAGCCACGCGCGCAGGGGCCGGCGGTAGCCTTGCGCGGCAACGAGTGGAGGGCGCAGACATCGTGGACCTGCTGCAGACCTGGGTGTTGATCGGCGTGCCCGGCCTGGTGGTCGTTGCCGCCCTGTTCGTGGGCCGTTCTCGCGTGCGCGCCCTTCTCGGCTTCCTCGTGCTGGCAGCACTCGTCGTCGTCTTCGTGCTGACCCCGGGCGGGGGCCCCTCGGCTGCCCTGGTGGGGGTGGTCGGCCTGGCAGCGGTCGCTACCGGACGGGGCAGTCACCTCGACGATGAGCAGCCCGAGCACCACGAGCAGCGCCGCCGCTACACCACCGCTGCCAGCGAGTAGCGCCCGCGGTCACCACCTCGACGTCGGGACCCGACCGTCTGGCGCGGCAGGCCGCATCGCGCCAGATCGACCTCCGGGGACGTCCTGGCCTGCTGCTGGCTCGGGCGCCTGCTCCGCGCGACCCCGGTCGCTTGCGCAGCGGCCTACCCGGTCGCGACCTCGGTCGGGGCGCGCCGGGGGATAGCCTCAGGGCGGTGCCGTCCACGGCCGGTGTCGGCACGCCCAGATCGCGAACGAGGGACACATGACCGTGGTCAGGCCCGGACGCCGTTACCTGGTGCGCACCTTCGGGTGCCAGATGAACGAGCACGACTCCGGCCGTGCGGCCGGCGTGCTCGAGAGCCTCGGCTATCGCCCCACCACCTCGCCGGAGGACGCCGACCTCGTCCTGCTCAACACCTGTGCGGTGCGTGAGAACGCCGACAACCGGCTGTACGGCACCCTCGGGCACCTCAAGGCCACGAAGGAGCGCCGGCGGGCCGACGGCCAGGACCTCACCATCGTCGTCGGTGGTTGCCTGGCCCAGAAGGACGGTGCCGTCGTCGCGGAGAAGGCCCCATGGGTCGACGTGGTCTACGGGACCCACAACCTCCCGGACCTCCCGAAGCTGCTGGCGCAGGCAGACTCCGCGGCCGTCCCCGTGGTCGAGTTGATCGAGCAGTTGGAGACCTTCCCCTCGGCCCTTCCCGCCAAGCGGGGGGTCCGTCATCACGCCTGGGTGTCCATCTCGGTGGGATGTGACAACCGGTGCACGTTCTGCATCGTGCCTGCGTTGCGTGGACCGGAGCGATCGCGACGTCCCGGCGAGATCGTCGACGAGGTGCAGCGGCTGGTGGCAGACGACGTGGTCGAGGTCACACTGCTCGGTCAGAACGTCAACTCCTACGGGCGGGATCTCGCGGGAGCCAGTCGCTTCGCGGAGCTGCTCCGAGAGCTCGGTGCTGTCGATGGACTCGAGCGGATCCGGTTCACCTCCCCGCACCCGCGGGACTTCACCGAGGAGGTCCTGCTCGCGATGGCGGAGACCCCCAAGGTCATGCCCCACCTGCACCTGCCGCTGCAGTCGGGCTCGGACCGTGTGCTGCGGCTCATGCGCCGCTCCTACCGGCAGCGTCGGTACCTGAAGCTGGTCGAGCGCACACGCGAGCTGCTGCCCGATGCGTCGCTGACCACCGACATCATCGTCGGGTTCCCCGGGGAGACCGAGGACGACTTCCAGGCGACGCTGGAGGTGGTGGGGCAGGTGCGCTTCGACCAGGCCTTCACCTTCAAGTACTCCCCGCGCCCTGGGACGCCGGCCGCGGCCCTCACCGACGGGTTCGTGGCCGCAGAGGTGGTCGCCGACCGCTACGCGCGGCTCGAGCCCCTCGTGCGACGTCATTCCCGGGAAGCGCACGACCGCCTCGTCGGCACGGAGCAGGAGCTCCTCGTCGACTCGCCCTCCAAGACCGATCCCAAGCGCTGGTCGGGACGGACCCGCGGCAACCACCTGGTGCACCTGCCCGCCGCAGACTGGTCGGCGGGGACACCGCCTGCCTACGCACCCGGCGATCTGGTGACGGTGCGGGTCACGGAAGCGGCGACCAACTACGCCCTGTCCGGGCCTGCCCTCGACGTGCGTCGCACCGACGCCGGACGCGCCACGGCCGCGGCGATGGCCCGTGGCGACGGCTGGCGCAACGACGACGGCGTCGCTACGAAGAACACCGGAACGCTGCCGGTGCTGTCCGCGCCCAGCACCTGAGCCGCCGCCACGTATGGTGACCGGGGCGTACGTCGCCATGCCACGTCGCTGTGCCACGGCGACATGCGTCTCGGCACCGTGGCGTGGCGCCAGGCCTGCGCGGCCGCTTCGGTCCATACGGGCTGTGGGCGGCGCCGAACGTCGGGTGTGATGAACCGGGGGGCCTGGACCCCGGGCGACCGTTCGCCGCCGGCGAGGTCGTGTCCCGGACGCGGAGTCGATGGACCATCACGATCCCATACCGCCGTCCGAAGGATGACCGCCCGTGTTGTGGAACCTCGAGAACATCGTCGAGTTCACCCCCGCCCAGTTCGATCTCATGTCGACCGTGCTGACGATCGGGTACGCCGCCCACTTCTCGGGCTTGGCGTACTTCATCCTCACTCGCAAGAACGTCGCCCCCCGCTACCGCTCCATGACGACCATGTCCGTGGTCGTGATGCTCTCCGCAGCACTCCTGCTGCTCCGTTTGGACCTCTCGCTCGGTCAGGCTTTCGTCTTCGACCAGGATCAGGGCCTCTACGTCCTCGGTGACGCGACCTACAACCACGGGTACCGGTACTTCAACTGGTTGATCGACGTCCCGCTGCTGCTGACCCAGAGCCTGTTCGTCCTCAACATCGCCAAGAAGGATCTGTTCGGTTACCGCTTCAAGATGGGCGCGGCCGGCGCCTTGATGGTGATCTTCGGCTACATCGGACAGTTCTACGAGGTCGCCAGCCCGCTCGGTGGACTGCTGTGGTGGGGTATCGCCGCGATGATCCCCTACCTCTACTTCTTCGGCATCTTCTGGCGTCTGACCGGCGATTCGCTGAGCTACCTGCCCGGCGAGGCCAAGACGACGATGCGCAACATCCGCTACCTGTTCGCCTTCTCCTGGAACCTCTACATCGTCGCCTACGTCGTGCCGATGCTCGGGGACTTCGGGCAGAGTGCCGAGGCGGCCGTGACCCGCACCTACCTGTTCACCATCGCCGACGTGCTCTCGAAGATCATCTACGGGATCCTGCTCGGCAAGGTGGCCACCGCCCGATCCGTGGCGGAGGGCTTCGAGGTCGAAGGCTACGAGTACCTCGCGGAGGATCCGGCCGCGACCAAGTGAGCTCTGGCCGCCGACGCGGCAGCTCGCACCACCAGCGGCCCGCACGCCCCCACGCGTGCGGGCCGCGGTCTGCTGCCTGGCTCGTGCACGCGAGGCGGCCCACGGTCGCACCCTGGCCTCACTAGCGTCGCATCGCCCGGGCGGAAGGGGTGACGGATGACGGTGCTGGCGGTGGTCGGTCCGACCGCGTCGGGGAAGTCCCGCCTGGCGCTGCGGGTCGCCAGCGACCGCATCGCTGCCGGCCGGCCGACGGAACTGGTCGCCGTCGATGCCTTCACGATCTATCGCGGTATGGACATCGGGACCGCCAAGCCCGAGCCCAGTGAGCGCGTGGCGGTGCCCCACCACCTCATCGACCGCATCGCGCCCGACGCCGAGCTCAGCGTGGCGTCCTTCCGTGATCTGGCCCGGACTGCCATCGCCGAGATCCAGGGTCGGGGGGCGACGCCGCTGCTCGTCGGGGGTTCCGGCCTCTACTTCCGCGCCGTGGTCGATCCTCTGCGGTTCCCGCCGACGGATGCGGGGGTGCGTGCCCGGATCGAGGCCCGCTGGGCTGAGGATCCCCTTCGGGCCCATGCACACCTCGCGCAGCTGGATCCTCCCGCCGCTGCCCGTATCGACCCCGCGAACCTCCGGCGCACGGTGCGTGCCCTCGAGGTCATCGAACTCACCGGGCGGCCCTTCTCGGCGTTCGACGACAGCTACCAGCGCTACGAGTCGATCTATCCGGATCTCGAGGTGGTCCTGCTCGACCCGCCGACCGAACGTCTGCGAGCCAGCATCGAGGAGCGTGCGCGGGAGATGGTCCGCCAGGGACTCGTCGAGGAGACGGCGGCGCTGCGGACCGGCGGTCAGATGTCGCGGACCGCGCAGCAGGCCATCGGGTACGCCGACGCGGCGGCGGTCCTCGATGGCACTCTCCCACACGAGGACCTCGCCGTCGTGATCGCTCGGCGGACCTGGCGGTACGCGCGCCGCCAGCGCAGCTGGTTCCGCGCCGATCCCCGTTGTCGGCGGCTGACCACCTCACAGGCCTACGAGCAGCTCCTGGAGGCGTGAGCCGGGCTGAACCCGTGTCGGGCGAGGGGGACAGCGCAGACGCGGTGGTGGCACCGGAGCGCGAAGCAGGAGCGCGCGGCGTACCTGCGTCGCGGCGACGACGAACCCGAGCGCCCGGCCGGCGGCGCCACGTACCCTGGGTCGATGGAGTTCACCCTCGCTCACGGCACCGCCAACGACTTCGTGCTGCTCACCGATCTCGATGACCAGCTCGACCTCTCGGCGTCGATGGTGCGTGCCCTCGCCGACCGTCGGCGCGGCCTCGGCGCCGACGGGGTGATCCGGATCGGGCGCGGTACCGGTGACGCCGAGGTGTTCATGGACTACCGCAACGCCGACGGCAGCGTGGTCGAGATGTGCGG
>CAYXJD010000055.1:0-14779 GCA_964465225.1 uncultured Actinomycetota bacterium | reverse complement strand
CTCGAGTTGGCGTGCCTGCTCGGCATCGCCGTGGCAGGCTGGCGGGTCACTCCTGCCCTCGGGGTCGTTGGCAGTGTGGCGGCGGCTGCTGCCTGGGGGGTGTTCGCCGTCCCCGACGACCCCAGCCGCAACGGCGAAGCCCCGGTACCGGTCCACGGCTGGATCCGAGCGCTGATCGAGCTCGCCGTGTTCATCGGGGGAGCTGCGGCTTGGCTCGTGGCCGGGCGGTGGGTCGTCTCGGTGACGATCACGGCGCTGCTGGTACTGCACCACGTCGCCGCCTGGCCCCGCCTGCGTTGGCTCCTGCGACAGCGTGCGGATCGATCGGGGGCGGCCTGACCGCAGGCTGGCAAACTCGGCTCCACGAGGTCCAACGCTGCCGGACAGGTGGCGACACCGACCGGAGGTCCCACCATCGATGCCTTGCGATGAGCGTCGCACTCGAGGACTACGCCATCATCGGCGACACCGAGACGGTCGCGCTGGTGTCCCGGTGGGGCTCGATCGACTGGCTCTGCCTGCCGCGGTTCGATGCGCCGGCCTGCTTCGCCTCGCTGCTGGGTGACGGCTCGCACGGCAGGTGGCAGCTGGCCCCCGCCGGCACCCCGCGGGCGATCTCGCGGCGCTACCTCCCCGGCACCCTCGTGCTGGAGACACTGCTCGGCGACGAGCAGGGCGGCACCGTGCGCGTCATCGACGTGATGCCGCCACGCGGCCTGGAGCGGGGTCACAACCCCGACGTCGTCCGCATCGTCGCGGGTGTCACCGGCCGCGTCACGATGCGCATGCAGCTGACGATGCGGTTCGACTACGGCGCGGTCGTCCCGTGGGTCTCGCGCACGGGGCCACACACCTTGCAGGCCGTCGCCGGTCCTGACGCGCTGCTGTTGACGACCCCGGTTGCACTGCACGGTGAGGACATGACCACGGTCGCCGAGTTCGAGGTCGGCCCCGGTGACCGCGTGCCGTTCGTGCTGACGTGGTACCGGTCGCACGAGGCCCCGCCCACCCCCGTCGATGCCGAGGTCGCCATCGAACATGCGGTGGCGTGGTGGCAGACCTGGTCCCAGCAGAGCACGTACGGCGGTCAGTGGCAGGAACCGGTCGAACGCTCGCTCATCACGCTGAAGGCACTCACCTACGCCCCGACCGGCGGCATCGTGGCCGCACCGACCACCTCGCTGCCCGAGCACGTCGGCGGCACCCGCAACTGGGACTACCGGTTCGTGTGGCTGCGCGATGCCACCTTCACGCTGCAGGCGCTGCTGCTCGCCGGGTACCGCCAGGAGGCACTGGCGTGGCGTGACTGGCTGTTGCGCGCCGTTGCCGGTGACCCCGCGCAGCTGCAGATCATGTACGGCATCGCCGGTGAACGCCGACTCACCGAGACCGAGCTGCCGTGGCTGCCTGGCTACGGTGGCTCCGCTCCGGTACGGATCGGCAACGGTGCCTACGACCAGTTCCAGCTCGACGTCTACGGCGAGGTCATGGACGCCATGCACTACGCCCGTACGACGGGGATGCCCCACAGTGCAGACGCCTGGGCGGTGCAGCGGGCGTTCATGGCTCACCTCGAGGAGCACTGGGACACACTCGACCACGGCATCTGGGAGATGCGTGGACCGAAGCAGGCCTTCACGCACTCGCGCGTGATGGCCTGGGTCGCCCTCGATCGCGCGATCAGGTCGGTCGAGCAGAGCCGCCTGGAGGGTCCGGTCGACCGCTGGCGACGCCTGCGGACACACCTCCACCGGGAGGTCATCGACGAGGGCTATGACCCGGACCGCAACACGTTCACCCAGTACTACGGCTCCACGACGCTGGACGCGAGCCTGTTGCTGATCCCGCAGGTCGGTTTCCTGCCGGCCGACGATCCGCGGGTCCACGGCACGGTCTCGGCGATCGAACGCGAACTCGGCCTCGGGGATGGCCTGCTCCTGCGCTACCCCACCGCCGACTCACCGGACGGGCTGCCACCGGGCGAGGGTGCGTTCCTGCTCTGCTCCTACTGGCTCGTCGACGCACTCGTGATGATCGGACGGCGTGATGATGCCCGCCGTATCTTCGACCACCTCCTGACGCTGCGGAACGATGTCGGCTTGCTGGCCGAGGAGTACGACCCCGCGGCCGGTCGCCTGCTCGGCAATTTCCCGCAGGCCTTCAGCCACCTCGGCCTGGTGGCATCGGCCGACAACCTCGGCACGGGGCGCGGCCCCGCCGAGGAACGTGGCCAGGACGCCTGACGGGCCTGGCTGCTCGACACCGACGTCGCGGCCAGCCCCGTGGGGCCGGTGACGACACCGAGGCGGCGAACCCGGTCACCGCCACCGGGACCCCGGCCGCAGACGGTGACCATGCCGGGGTGGCTTCAGACGCCGAGCCGGCGGCGTAGCTCCGACGTCTGCCGTCGGGCCACCGGGACCTGCGAGCGATCGCGGTCGGCCATCACCAGTGACAGGGTGCCCCCGACCTGCGGCAGCACCTCACGGACGTGGCGGAGGTTGACGAGGAAGGAGCGGTGGGTGCGCACGAACCCGCCGGAGAAGCGTTCCTCGAGGTCGTGCAGGGTGTAGCTCGTCAGCAGCCGATCGTCGGCCAGCTGCACCTGCCCGAGGTCCGGTGTGACCAGCTTCAGGTAGGCGTACCCCCGGGCAGCCTCGGCGAAGACGATGCGCGGCTCCCCGACCAGCAGGATGCGGCCACCCTTGTGGACCGGGATCCGAGCGACGGGCCCCCCGGTATCGGCCGGTGTCGGTGGCGCCAGGTCGGAGGGCTCTTCGGGCTGCTGCTCGGTGCGTTGGGCGTGTTGCTCGAGCGCTCGGTCGACCGCCCGGCGCAACCGCGGGGCATCGAAGGGCTTCACGAGGTAGTCGGCGGCTTGGAGGTCGAACGCCTCCACCGCGTGGTCGGGGTAGGCGGTGGTGAAGATCACCGCGGGATGGGATGCCGTGTCGGCCAACCAGCGCGCGAGCTCGAGCCCTCCCATCCCCGGCATGCGGATGTCGCAGAGGACCAGGTCGTAGGCGACCGACTCGATCAGCACCTGCGCCTCCTCGGCCGTGGTGGCCTCGCCCACCACCGCCACGTCGTCGAAGCCGCCGAGGAGGTGGCGGAGTTCGTCACGGGCCGGGGACTCGTCGTCGATGATCAGACAGCGGGCAGGCACGGGCTCTCCCTGTTCACGTGGTGGCATCATCCCATCGGGAGGCGCAGGTGCACGGTCGTGCCCTCCCCTTCGGTGGACCTGACGTCGAACTCGTGCTGTGCACCGAACAGCAACGTCAGCCGCTGACGGATGTTGGTGAGCCCGACGCCCCTGGCATCCTCCAGCCGCTCTCCGGCGGCGACGGCGGCCAGGGTCGCCTCGTCCATGCCGACGCCGTCGTCACGCACGGTGACCTCGAGCAACCGGGCCAGGGGTGCCACCCGGACCCGCAGCCGCACGGTCGTGCGCCCGACGTTGCCGCTGGCACCGTGCTTGATCGCGTTCTCCACGAGCGGCTGGATCATCAGTACCGGGACGTCGACGCTGAGCACCGCAGGGTCGATGTCGTACTCGACGTGCAGCCGGTCGCCGAAGCGTGCCTGCTCGAGCGTGACGTAGGTGCGTACGAAGGCGTACTCCTGCGAGAAGTCGACGAACTGGCCCCGTTGCCGGATCGCGTAGCGGAAGAAGTCGGCCAGGCGCACGAGTAGCTGTCTGGCGTCCTCCGGCTCGGTCCGGATGCGGCTCGCGATCGTGTTCAGCGTGTTGAACAGGAAGTGCGGGTTGATCTGCGCCCGCAACGCATCCAGTTCGGCGTCGGTGGCCAACCGCTGTCGTGACTCGAGCTCGGCGACCTCGAGGTGGAGCGACAGGATGCCGGCCGCGGCCTCCACCAGTTCGGCACGCGGCGGGTCGTCCGTGGTGCGGTAGACGGTCACCGAGCCGATGATCTCGTCACCGACCGACAGCGCGGCGATCGCCGCGGAGCGCAGCGGGCAGTCGGGCAGGGGGCAGCCGAGGAGATCCTCCCCGCGCCCCCACACCACCCCCGTCCGGCCCGTGTGCAGCACGGAATCCCGCGTGCGGGCGTGCAGGGGGCTACCGCGTGCGTGGTGCTCGTGGCCGGGACCGGCGAACGCCAGCATCCGGTGGTGGTCGGTGATCGAGACGGCGTCCCCGTCCAGGAGCGGCAGCAACAGCGCCACGGCCTGGTCCACCACCTCGTCGGTGAGCCCCTCCGGTCGTGGCTGCGCGTCGGGCCCTCCGTCTTCGGCGTGCGGTGGTCGCCGCGGGCGCGGTCGCCGCGGGCGCGGTCGGCGTGCCCGGCGGCTCTGGCGAGGCCCGCGCAGGGTGGACCCGTAGCCGACGATCAGCAGATCGGTGATCAGCACCCCGGCCACGATGGTGGTCACGGGCGACATCGGCGGTTGTGTCAGCACCCGGCTCACCAGCACGATGACCGCCCACAGTCCCGTCACCGCGGCCAGCAGCGGGCCGGTGCCGCGCATCATCGTCTGCCTCGCAACGTCACCCGTGCCAGCCGTTCCGTCCGGCGGTCGCGCGCGGTCCCGTGCAGGCGTGTCCACACCGCCACGCTGACCCCAGGAGCAGGATCCAACCGAGAGACCACCACGATCGTGAGCGCCGAGATGGGTGCGGCGACCAGGGCAGGTGCCAGCAGCACGGCTCCGAGCCCATCCGAGGGGTCGGCACCGGTCATGAGCCCCGTGAGCAGGGCACCGACGGCGACGGCGCAACCTGCCCAGATGCCGGCAGCGGCGCCGCGGGCCGTCGCGTCCGGCCACCAGATCCCGAGCAGCACCACGGGGGTGAGTGCCGATCCGGCGAGCGCGAACGCCCAGGTCACCATGGTGGCGATCAACGACGGGAAGGTGGCCAGCAGCTGCGACGGCTGGACGGCCAGGGCCACGGCGGCGGCCAGCACGCTCATCACGACCACGGCCACCTGCCCGGCACGGACCGGCTGTCGGGGGCTGCCATGCGGCCGCAGGATCCGGGCCACGACGTCGTGTCCGAAGGAGGCGGAGGCCGCGAGCAGCAACCCACCGATCGTCGACACCATGGCCGCGAACGCGGCGGCGGCCACGACGGCCATGCCGGGCGTGTCCGCGAGCAACCGTCCGAGGACCAGCAGGGCGTGCTCGGGGACGCGCAGCACGCCGTCGACGGTCAGCTCGGCGAGCCATGGCTCGTCGGCGTGCTCGACCACGAGCACCCGTGTCGCGGTGCCGAGCATCACGGCGAGCGCGTAGAACGAGCCGGTCAGCCCGAGCACCCACACGGTCGTGGTCCGCGCAGCAGTGCCCGAGGCCGTGGTGAAGTAGCGGTTCATCACGTGCGGCAACCCGGCGGTGCCGAGTACCAGGGTGACGAGCAGCGCGAGCTGGCCCATGGGTCCGTATCGTGCTCCGGGCTCACCGAAGGTCGCCGAGCCACCGTCGATCCGGTCGACCACCTCGACGAGCTCCTCACCTTCGACCGCCTGCAGGGGTGCCGCGCTCGCCTGCTCGACCGCCTGGGGGTAGGAGAACCCGCCTGCCCACAGCAGGGCAGACAGCCAGATGACGACCGCCAGCAGGAACCCGAACTGCAGTGCCTGGTTCCAGGTGGTGCCCCGCATGCCACCGATGATCACGATGACGGAGACCGCCACCGTCGCGACCGCGATCCCGGTGGCGTACGGGGACAACCCGGCGATGCCCTCGCCCACGAGCAGCTCCCAGGTCAGGCCGCTGCCCACCGCCTGGGGCACGAGGTAGCTCAGGATCACGAGCTCGACCGCAACCACGGCCGCGAGCCGGACCCGGTCGGAGCCGAAGCGCACGGCGAGGAAGTCCGGCAGTGACACGCTGCCGAGCCGCCGCAGCGGGGCGGCGACGAACAGCAGCACCGGTACGAAACCGGCGGCGAAGCCGGTCGCGTACCAGACGCCGTCGACCCCGGAGGCGTAGACCGCCGCCGCGACGCCGAGGAACGACGCCGCTGACAGGTAGTCCCCGCAGATGGCGCCCGCGTTGGTGATCATGCCGACTCGCCGGCCGGCCAGGAAGTAGTCGACCGTGGTCGCGCGGGTGCGCTGCCACGCCAGGACCGACACGAGCGTGGCGACCACGCCGAGGGCGGCCAGGCTCGCTGCGTCCAGGCCGCTCATGCGTGCAGTCCGCTCATGCGTGCCTCTGCTCCTCGATCATGGCAGCGGATCCTCCTCCTGCGAGGTGCCGAGCATCCGGACCTCGACGCTGCGCGCGAGCGAGGCCACCGCGATGGCGAACGCGAGGAAGAACACGTAGAGCCCACCGGCGGCGGCGACGAACCCCGGCGACATGCCACCGGCCAGGCGTGCTCCCGACCACCACGGCAGCGTCAAGGAGAGGACCGGCGCCGCGAAGATCGCGAGGACGAACAGCAACCCGTAGCCGAGTGCGATCCGTCGCTGGGTCCGTGCTACCGCCGCCACCTCTGCTGGAGCGTCGAACTCGTCCGGCCGGCTGTGATCCGCTGCTCCGGACTCGAGACGTGACACGGTGCCCCCATTTCGCTCATGCGCGACCCGTCATGACGTCCGGAACGCTAGGCGCTGGCGACCGCGGAGGCGGCGGATCCTGTGACGAGCGCCCCGGGGCACGATCCGGCCCCTAGGCTCGTCGAACTCGCCCTCCTCGTCGGGTGACGGGGTGCGGCGTGGGACGGAAGCGGGAGGCGTCCGTGAACAGCAGGGAGCACGAGGCCCTCGGACCCGAGGACTTCCTGCGCTCGCTGCCACCGTTCGACCAGCTCGAGGAGGCCATCTTCGAGCAGGCGCTCTCGGCGCTCGAGGTGACCTACGTCGCACGAGGGACCCGCGTGCTGCACCGGGGAGGTGCGCCGAGCGGGTACCTCAACGTCGTGCGCAAGGGCACCGCGTTGCTCGCCCGCGACGGCCTGCCGATCCTGACCGTCGAGCCGGGCGAGTGGTTCGGCCTGTCATCGGTCCAGGACGACCATCCACCCGAGTTCGACGTCGATGCGCTCGACGATCTGCTGATCTACCGGCTGCCGAGTCCGGTGGTCCGCGAGCTGGCGCGCACCCCGGCCTTCGCGCAGGAGGTCACGCGGGGGATGGTCAGCCGACTGCGGGCCGCGTCGCGCCCCGGCACCGGCCAGGCGGCGGTGGTGCCGATGGCCCCGGTCACGGACCTGATCTCACGCGAGTTGGTGACGTTGCCCGCCGGCGCGACCGTCGGCCAGGTCGCTCGGACGATGCGGGCGGAGCGGGTGAGCTCGGTCGTGCTCCGCGCCGAGCCGCCTGCGATCGTCACCACCAGCGATCTGCGCGACCGGGTCCTCGCTGAGGATCATGGGCCCACCGTGCCCGGCCTGCACGTGGCCTCGCGCCCGGTCCACGCCGTCGATGCGAGCACCTCGATCGCCGAAGCACGCACCACCATGCTCGAACGCTCGTTGCACCACCTCGGCGTCGAACGCGACGGTGAGCTGATCGCGGTGATCAGCACCGGTGACCTGCTGCGTTCCGACGCCTCCAGCCCCTTCCACGTCCAGCGCGAGTTCGCGACGGCGCAGCGCGAGGCCTTCCGGCGGGTCCGTGAGCGGCTCCACGCCACCGTGGCCGGTCTGCACTCGGCCGGGTTGTCCCCCCTGGAGATCACCCGGACCGTCTCCTTGTTGACCGACGTGCTCCTGCGGCGGGCGGTCACGCTGGCGATCGAGCGGCTCGGTCCCGCGCCGAGCGATTTCGCCTGGCTGACCCTCGGTTCGGACGCCCGCCGCGAGCAGACGCTGCTGACCGACCAGGATCACGCGCTGGTGCACGGTGAGGTCGACGAGGACGGCGCCGCCTGGTTCGAGGCCTTCGCCGCCGACATCACCGAACAGCTCGCGACGGCCGGGCTCCCGTACTGTCCCGGCGGTGTCATGGCGACCAACTGGTCCGGGACCGTCGCGGCGTGGCGGGGGCGTTTCGAGCGGTGGTTCGCAGAGCCGGATGTCCGTGCCCTGTACGAGACCAGCATCTTCTTCGATCACCGGGTCGTCGCCGGGACGCTGGAGGTCAGCGCCCTCGACGAGACCGTCCGTGCGCACCACGACGACGGGGTGTTCCTCGCCCGCCTCGCCTCCGGGGCGGGGACGTCCCGGCCCCCGCTCGGACTGCTGCACCGGGTCCGCAGCACCGCCGACGGCGGCGTGGACGTCAAGGCCGGCGGCATCAACCCGATCGTGGCGCTCGCACGGGTCCTCGCCGTCGAGGCCGGCAGCACCACCCGTTCCACGACCGACCGCCTCGCCGTCGCCACCGAGCGTGGCACCCTCGGCCACGACGCGGCAGAGGAGCTCACCGAGGCGTTCCGGTTCTTCCAGGGGCTGCGGCTCGAGCACCACCTCGAGGCCTGGCGCGACCGCCGCGAACTGTCCAACCTGGTGCACCTCGACGAACTCACGCCGACCCGCCGGCGGCACCTCAAGGAGGCGTTCGTCGCCGTGGCGCGCGTCCAGCAGTCGGTGATCCAGCGCCTCGGTGGCGCGGAGGTGTCGCGGTGAACCGGCGGGACGCGGTCCTCCGCCGGCTCGTACCGGCTCGGCGGCGACCACCGGGCCGGCTGTTGGCGCTCGACCTCGAGACGACGGGCTTCGACCCGGAGCAGGCCGAGATCATCGCGATCGGGACCGTGCCCGTCGTGGACGGCGCCGTGCGGATCGGGGCCACCACCTCGACCCTGGTGCGTCCGGCGAACCGCTCGGCGGTCGAGGGCATCGTCGCGCACCACCTGCGCCCCTCCGATGTCATCTCCGCGCCGACCCTGGCCGACGTGCTCCCGGAGGTGCTGGTCGCCATCCGCGACGCCGAGGCGCTGCTGGTGCACCACGCCTCGTTGGACGTCCGGGTGCTCGAGCGGGCCTGCGCCGCGACCGGCCTCGAGTGGCCATCCCCCCGGGTGGTCGACACCATGGAACTGATCGAACGGGTCCGCCGGCGGCAACGGGCCACCGGGTCGGGTCGGCGGTTGCCCCGCGATCTGGCCGGGGCCAGGCACGGGCTCGGGCTGCCGCCCCACCAAGCCCACGACGCTGCTGCCGACGCGATCGCCACTGCCGAGCTCTACCTCGCGCTCTCCGTCCACCTCGGCGGATGAGGCCGCCGGGACACGGGACGCATCCCGTGCCCCGGCGTCTGCCGGCCTACGCGCCCCCGAGTTCGGTCTCCGGAGCCTTGTCGTCGGACGGCGGCGTGATCCGTCGGCTCGTCGCCGGGTACCGCATCTCCTCGATGAACTCCATCAGCTGCGCCGGAGGCGCCGGCGTCGCCTTGGAGACGCTGATCGCGACCGCGAAGTTCACCAGCGCACCGATGGCGCCGATCCCCTCGGGACTGATCCCGAACACGGTCGAGCCCGGCGAGACGTACAGCGACCAGATCATGTACACCGCGGTGAACGTCAGACCGGAGACCATCCCGGCAGCGGCCCCCTTGGCGTTACAGCGTTTCCAGAAGATCCCGAGCACGATGATCGGGAAGAAGCTCGACGCTGCCAGGCCGAAGGCGAACGCGACCACCTGGGCGACGAACGCCGGTGGGTTGATGCCACCGGCCACCGCGATCACCACCGCACCGGCCATGGCGAGCCGCCCGACGAGCAGCTTCTCCCGCTCGGTCGCATGGCCTTTCTTGATGCGACGGAAGTAGAAGTCGTGGGACGCCGACGAGCTGATCACGAGCAGCAGGCCGGCCGCGGTCGACATGGCGGCCGCCATGCCTCCGGCGGCGACGAGCCCGACCACGGGTGCGGGCAGCCCGGCGATCTCCGGGTTGGCGAGCACCAGGATGTCGTTGTCGACGGTGATGTCGGCGCCCGCGGCCGGGTTGTTGCTGATCGACCCGATCGTCTCCGCTTCCGGGTCGATGGTCACCAGGCCGGTCGCCTCCCAGTTGCCCACCCACTCGGGGAGCTCCTCGACCGCGGTGCCTCCGAGACCCTCGAGGATGTTGAACTTCGCGAAGGCGCCGACCGCCGGCGCGGTCGTGTAGAGCAGCGCGATGAAGAGCAGGGCCCAGAACGCCGAGTACCGCGCCCCACGTACCGACTTCGTGGTGTAGAAGCGGATGATGACGTGGGGGAGCCCGGCGGTGCCCAGCATCAGCGCCAACGTGACGAGGAAGATGTCGAGCTGCGGGCGTTCGGTGAAGGGTTGGGTGTAGGAGTTGAGCCCGAACTCGATGGACAGGGCGTTGAGTTCATCGAGCACCTGACCGAAGGTGATCTGCGGGATCGGGAAGTCGGTGAAGGTCTGCGAGATCGCTGCCGCCGGGATCAGGTAGGCGGTGATCAGCACGGTGTACTGCGCGACCTGGGTCCAGGTGATGCCCTTCATGCCGCCGAGCACGGCGTAGGTGAAGATGATGGCCGCAGCCACGCCGACACCACCGGCGACGGGCAGGTTCAGGAACCGGCTGAACACGATCCCGCCCCCACGCATCTGGCCGACGACGTAGGTGAACGAGATCAGGATGGCCGCACCGGCGGCGATCGTGCGCACCAACTCGGAGTAGCGGTCACCGACGAACTCGGGGACGGTGAACTTGCCCCACTTGCGCAGGTAGGGAGCGAGCAGCAGGGCCAGCAGCACGTAGCCGCCGGTCCAGCCCATCAGGTAGATCGCGCCGTCGTAGCCGAGGAACGCGATCAGCCCGGCCATCGAGATGAACGACGCGGCGGACATCCAGTCGGCGGCGACCGCCGCACCGTTCGCGACGGTCGGGATCCCCTGACCTGCGACGTAGAAGCCGGCGGTCTCCTTGACCCGGCTGCGCCAGGCGATGCCGATGTAGACCGTGAAGCTGAGGAAGATGAAGACCAGGGTCCAGAGCTGGATGTCGCTCATGGCCGCTCTCCGTTCTGGTCGCGCTCATCGACCCCGTACTCGACGTCGAGACGGTCCATCCGCTTGGCGTAGACCAGGATCAGCACCACGAACGTGTAGATCGACCCCTGCTGGGCGAACCAGAAGCCGAGCGGGAAGCCCGCGATGACGATCTGGTTGAGCTGCTCCACGAGCAGGATCCCGAACACGAACGAGACGGTGAACCAGATCACGAGCAGGATCGCCATCAGTCGCAGGTTGCGTTTCCAGTACTCCTCCCGCCAGCTGTTGTCCGGTTCCTCGGCACGATCTGTCTCGCTCACCCTCGTCTCCTCCCAGACGTCGGCGGGCGGACCCGCCGCACGGATCGCTACCACGGCTGCACCTCGACGCTGCAGGGTCGGCCGATCGCACGCAAGGCGCGGGCCGTGAGCGGACCCAAGCTCGGCGCGAACGGTCGGTGGGGCGGTCCGAACGGCGCCGGGACGACCCGGCGACCGTTCGGGCTCCCGTGGGCGCCGCTGGGAGGACGAGGGGGCCCGTTCGTCGGGCCGCCAGCGAGCGGGCGGGAGGACGCTGGCTATCGTGCCCTGCATGGAGCCGACCACCCGCGACGCCGCCGCCACTTCCTCACCCGTGGCCGCCAGGCCACGCTGGCCCTACGCCGGCCACGGGCAGCAGACCCTGCTGTGGGCCAGCATCCTGATCACGGTCGGGGCGTTCCTGCCCTGGGTGATGACGAGCCTCGGCACCTTCGGCGGCATGCGGGGCGCCGGGACCTGGACCGTGTTCGCCGGGGTGATCGGGATCGGCGCCGCCCTGATGCGCCGCCGACGCCTGGTGCTGCTGCATGCCATCGGCATCGCGGTGATCGCGATCGCCCTGCCGCTGTGGCAGGTCGTCCACCTGGTCGGGATGGTGGGACCACGGGGCTGGTTACCCGGCATCGGTCTGCTCATGACCTTGGGAGGGGGCGTCGCCATCGCACGGGCTGCGCTCGAGCTACGCGCCGGCGACTGAGTCGGCGGGAGGGGCCAACGATGCACGTACCGCTGACCGTCCACGACCACCTCGCCCGTGCGGAACAGGTCTACGGGGAACGGATAGGGGTCGTCGACGAGCCAGACCAGCCGGCCCCTTCGCTCGGCACGCTGACCTACGGCGAACTGGCTGACCGGGCCCGGCAGCAGGCGGCCGCCTGGGACCGGCTCGGCCTCGATCGCGGCGACCGCATCGCCATCGTGTCGCACAACAGCGCCCGCATGCTCGTCGCCCTGTGGAGCGTGTGCGCGTGGGGTCGGGTGCTGGTGCCGATCAACTTCCGTCTCGGCCGCGAGGAGATCCGCTACATCGTTGAGCACTCGGGAGCACGGGTGCTGCTGGTGGATCCCGAACTCGCCGACGACCTCGCCGGTCTCGACGTCGAGCACACCTTCGTGCTGGGCCGCGACGACGAGCAGCTCACCATCCCAGGCGGCACCCCGACCGAGTGGGAGCGCGACGAGACCGCGACCGCCACCATCAACTACACCTCGGGGACGACCGCCAAGCCCAAGGGTGTGGAGCTGACCCACCGCTCACTCTGGCTCAACGCGGCGACGCTCGGCTGGCACGCGGGGGTGTCGGACCGCGACGTCTACCTCCACACGCTGCCGCTGTTCCACGTCAACGGGTGGGGGATGCCCTTCGCGCTCGCAGCGATGGGCGTGCCCCAGGTGATCCTGCGGAAGGTCGACGGTGATGAGATCCTGCGCCGTGTCCGCGACCACGGGGTGACCCTGCTGTCGGGCGCTCCGGCGGTGGTGGCCATGGTGCTGGACGCAGCCAGGCGATGGGACGAGGTCCCCGGACGTGACCGCGTCCGGATCCTGGTGGCCGGTGCGCCGCCGCCGAGCACGACGATCGAGCGGGTCGAGACCGAGCTCGGGTGGGAGTTCATGCAGCTGTACGGACTCACCGAGACCTCACCGCTGCTCACCTTCAACCGCACCCGCCAGGAGTGGGACGCCCTCTCCGCCGGGGACCGCGCGGCCAAGCTGATGCGTGCCGGCGCACCGGCGCTCGGCGTGCAACTGCGGATCGGGGACGACGGTCAGGTACTCGCCCGCGGCAACCACGCGCTCGCGGCCTACTGGCAGCAGCCCGATGCGAGCGCGGACGTCCTCGAGGGTGGGTGGTTCCACACCGGCGACGGCGGCGTGCTCGATCACGAGGGCTACCTCACCATCGTCGACCGCAAGAAGGACGTCATCATCAGCGGCGGCGAGAACGTGTCCTCCATCGAGGTGGAGGACGCGCTCCACCGGCACCCGGCGGTGGCCGAGGTCGCGGTGATCGGGGTACCCGACCCACGCTGGGGCGAAACGGTCAAGGCGCTGGTCGTTCCGGCGGCCGGTCACGAGGACGTCGCCGAGAGCGAGCTCATCGCCCACTGCCGCGAACGACTCGCCCACTACAAGTGCCCGACCTCGATCGAGCTGCGCGCGGAGCTGCCGCGCACCGCGACCGGCAAGCTGCAGAAGTTCCGCCTCCGCGAGCCCTACTGGGAAGGGCGGGACCGCTTCGTCGCCGGCTGACCGGACGTCGAGCGCTGCGTCCGAAGGCCGAGGCTCGCCCCCGTCACCGCCGGGGTGCCTCGGCCGCTGGGGCGAGCGAGGCGTCGAGCAACGGGTAGGCACCGTCGGCGTCGTGCACCTCGCGGCCCGTCAGAGGGGGGGTGAAGACGCACACCATGCGCAGGTCGGTCTCCGCGTACAGCTCGTGCCGCTCGTGGCCGTCGAGCACGTACAGCGTCCCGGGGTTGATCGGGTGGACGTCACCGGACTCCAGGTCGGTCAAGGTGCCCGTCCCGCCGACGCAGTAGACCGATTCCTGGTGGTTGCGGTACCACATCGTCGTGGTCGTGCCTGCGTGCAGCACCGTGTCGTTGAGCGAGTAGCCGAGATGGTCGTCGGCGAGCAGGAACCTGCGGCTGGACCAGTTCTCGGTGGTGACGTCACGGTCGGTGTCGGTGAGGTCTTCGAGGGTGCGAACGATCATGGGCCTACCTCCGTCGGTGTGATGTTGCCCGGATGGGGGGTGTCGGTCAGCCGACGGAGACCAGCGAGCGCGCGCCGACGACCGCCGCGAACGACTTCGTGAGCAGCTCGAGCCCTTCCGCGAGCTCCTCCGCGCCGATGGTCAGGGCCGGCAGGAGCTTGAGCACCTCGTCGTTCACACCGGAGGTCTCCACGATCAGGCCGAGGCCGAACGCGTGCTTGGCGACCTCGACGGCCAGGCCGTCGACGCACTCCACCCCCTGCAGCAGCCCGCGTCCACGTCGCTCGAGCGCGTGCTCGGGGTAGGCCTCGACGAGGCCGTCGAGTGTCGCGGCCACGACGGCGGCCTTCTCCGCGGTGCTGCGCTCGAGTCGATCGTCGTCCCACCGCGAGAGCGCGGCGGTGGCGGTCACGAACGCCGGGTTGCTCCCGCGGAAGGTGCCGTTGTGCTCACCCGGATCGAAGATGTCGAGGTCCCGCCGGAAGGTCGTGATCGCGAACGGCAGACCGAACCCGGACAGCGACTTCGACAGGGTGATGATGTCGGGCTCGATGTCCGCGAACTCGAAGCTGAAGAACGACCCGGTCCGACCACATCCCGCCTGGATGTCGTCGACGATGAGCAGGACGTCGTGCGTCGTGCACAGCTCGCGCAGCCGACGGAGCCACTGGGCGCTGGCGGCGTTGATCCCGCCTTCGGCCTGGACGGTCTCCACGATGACGGCGGCTGGCTTCTCGAACCCGCTCCCCGAGTCGGCCATGAGGGCGTCGAGGTAGCTGATGGTGTCCACCTCGTCACCGAAGTAGCCGTCGTACGGCACCGACGTGCCCGAGGTCAGGGCGACACCTGCACCGAGACGCTTCGCTCCGTTGCCGGAGA
>CAYXJD010000054.1:0-15135 GCA_964465225.1 uncultured Actinomycetota bacterium | reverse complement strand
TGGCGGACGAGCGGGTCGCCGCCATGGCCGACCGGGCACCGCGGGTGGTCACCGTCGCGACCGACCGCACCGATGCCGACGTCCACGCGCGCGGGGTGGTCCTGGACCGCCGGGCGCGGGCGCGAGGGACCGCGGTGACCCCATGGGGTGAGGTGGCCTTCGCGCTGCCGGTGGCCGGACGCCACCACGTGGTCAACGCGCTGTTCGCGCTGGCGGTCGCCGGAGAGCTCGGGGTCGATCTGGACGCCGCAGCCACCGCGCTCGGCCACGCGGAGATCTCACCCTGGCGTGCCGCGGTCGTCGAACATGCCGGCGTGACCGTCCTCGATGATGCCTACAACGCCAGCCCGACCGCCGTCGGCGCCGCCCTGGAGACCCTGCTCGCGATCGAGGGGCGGGGGCGGCGGATCGCCGTGCTCGGACGGATGGCGGAGCTCGGACCCCGGGCCGCCTCGGCGCATCAGGAGCTGGGAGCACGCTGTGCCGAGCTCGGGGTGGACCACCTCATCGTCGTCGGCGACCCGTCGGACCCCGATGCCGAGGTGGCACCGTTGGCCGTCGGCGCTCGTGCGGCCGGCGTGCCCGTGGTCACCGAGGTGGACGACGCCGGCGAGGCCGCGGTGCTGCTCGCGCGACTGGTCCGTCCGGGCGATGTCGTCCTCGTGAAGGGCTCCCGCGTCGTCGGCCTGGAACGCGTCGCCGCCGCGCTGACCGGTACGGCGGCCGACCCCGGTCGGGAGGGACCAGCGTGATCGCGGTCCTGATCGGTGCAGGGGTGGCGCTCATCGTCGCCCTGGTCGGCACCCCGCTGGTGATCAGCTACTTCCGACAGCGAGGTTTCGGACAGCCGATCCGCGACGAGGGCCCCGAGAGCCACCAGTCGAAGGCCGGGACCCCGACGATGGGCGGCACCGCCATCGTGCTGGCAGCGGTGATCGGCTACGGGGTGGCGCACCTCGGGACGGCGTCGATCAGCCTGGCGGGTCTGCTGGTGCTCTCCACCTTCGTCGGGATGGCCGTCGTCGGCTTCGCCGACGATCTCATCAAGCTCAGGATGCGGCGCAACCTCGGCCTGAACAAGACCACGAAGTTCGCGGGACAGGCGCTCATCGCCGTTGGCTTCGCCACGCTGGGGCCGCAGTTCGCCGGGCTACCGCGCAACATCTCGATCGTCGGTGACCTGGCCTTCGATGTCACGACGCCGGTCTTCGTGGTGTGGATGTTCCTGCTGCTGACCGGCGCCTCGAACGCGGTCAACCTCACCGACGGGCTCGACGGGCTGGCGGCGGGCTCCGCGGCGCTGGTGTTCGGCAGCTACATCCTGGTCGGGTTCTGGCAGTTCCGTAACGCCGGGGACTACCCCCTCGGCGCCACCGAGGCGCTCGACATCGCGATCATCGCCGCGACCGTGACCGCCGCCTGCGCCGGCTTCCTGTGGCACAACGCGCCGCCGGCACGGATCTTCATGGGGGACACGGGCTCGCTCGCGCTCGGTGGGCTGCTCGCCAGCATGGCCGTGGCGACCAACACCCAGGTGCTCCTGGTCCTGTTCGGTGGCCTGTTCGTTGCCGAGACGCTCTCGGTGATCATCCAGGTCGCGGTGTTCCGCACCACGGGCAGGCGGGTGTTCAGGATGGCGCCGATCCACCACCACTTCGAACTCCTCGGGTGGCAGGAGACCACCATCATCGTGCGCTTCTGGATCCTCGCCGGGCTCGGCATCGCGCTCGGGCTCGGGGTGTTCTACGCCGAGTGGATCGGTCGCGTGGGGCCACTGCCGTGAGGGGTGCCTCCGAGCCCGCCGCCGTCCGTCCCCTCGGGGTGCGGCGTGCGCTGGTGGTCGGGGCGGGGAGCTCGGGTCGGGCAGCGGCGCGTCTGCTGGTGGAGGCCGGGGCCGCCGTGGTGCTCGTCGAGGAGCGCAGCGCCGTCGCGGCGCCGTCGGCCCCGCATCCGGCGACGGACACCGGTGCCGAGGTGGTCGTGGGTCGCCCGGCGGCGGAGGTGTTCGGGAGCTCCTTCGACCTCGTCGTGCCCTCACCGGGCGTGCCCGAGCACGCCGCGGTGCTCGCGGCGGCCATGGCGGCGGGTACCCCGGTCTGGTCCGAGCCGGAGCTGGCCCTGCGGCGCCATCCCCGACGGCTGTTGGCCGTGACCGGGACCAACGGCAAGACCTCCACCACCGAGCTGCTCACCGCGATGTGCCTGGCCGGTGGCCGCGACGCCCACGCCTGCGGCAACATCGGGCTCCCCGTCAGCGACGCGGCTGCCAGCAGCGCTCCATCGGCCACGCTGGTGGCGGAGCTGTCCAGCTTCCAGCTGCGTTTCACCTCAGCCCTGGCACCCGAGGTGGCGGTGCTGCTGAACCTCGCCGCCGATCACCTCGACTGGCACGCCGACCTGGCCAGCTACCACGCGGCCAAGGCCCGGATCTTCGCCGCGCAGACCAGCGAGCAGTGGGCGGTCGCCGGTGAGGACGATCCGGTGGTCCGTGAGCTGCGCGATCGCGCCGGGTCCGGCCGTCACGCGGGTTTCTCGACGACGAGAGCCGTCGAGACGGGTGTCGGTCGGGTGCGCGCCGACGGGAGCGACGTGCTGCTCGCCACGATCGATGGCACGACCGAGGAGCTGCTGCCGGTCGCCGCGCTCGGCCCGGGGAGCGGTCCCGTGCCCCTGCACCGCATCGCCAACGTCGCAGCTGCGGCCACCGCAGCACTGCTGGACGGGGTGGAGGCGGCTGCCGTCGCGGATGCTGCTGCGGCGACCGTGCCCGGACGGCACCGTTTCGAGGTGGTGGCCGTCGACGGACGCGGCGTCCGCTACGTCGATGACTCCAAAGCCACCAACGTGCACGCCGCGATGGCCGCCCTGGCCTCGGCCGGCCCCGGTGTCTGGATCGGCGGAGGGCTGGCCAAGGGGGTCGATCTCCGGCCGCTGGCCAGCGCCCTCACCGACGTCCATGATGCGGTGGTGATCGGGGCGGCCGCCGACGAGCTGTCGCGCGTGTGCGACGCGGCCGGGGTCCGTTGTCATCGGGCGAGCGACCTGGTGGCGGCCGTGGAGCTCGCCGCAACCCTGGCGGCTCCGGGAGAGACGGTGTTGTTGGCGCCGTCATGCGCCTCCTTCGATCAGTTCGATTCCTACGCGCACCGTGGTGAGGTCTTCACCGCGGCGGCGCGACGCGTCGCCACGACCACCACACGCCCGACCGGCCAGGGGACACGCCGATGAGCATCGACGACGCACCGCAGCGCACGGCCGAGCTCCGGCTGGTCGGATCGAAGACGCCACGGGGCCTGTGGGGCCGGCTGCAGGCGCGCTGGCGGCCGGGGAGTTGGACGGCGGATGCCACGGCGCTGACGGTGCTGACCCTGCTGCTGCTGTTGCTGGGCCTCGTGATGAGCTTCTCGGCCTCCTTCGTCCCGGCGGCGGAGGCCGGTGATCCCTTCGCGGTGTTCCGCCGCCAGGCCGCCTGGGCCGTGATCGGTCTCGTCGCCTTCGGGGTCGCCGCCCGGCTCGACCATCGGATCTGGCGCGGGCTGGCGTGGCCGATGCTGGTGCTGGCGCTGCTCGGTCTGGTGCTGCTGCTGGTGCCCGGCGTGGGCGAGGCCCGCTACGGCTCGACGCGGTGGCTCGGGATCGGGCCGTTGTCGTTCCAGCCCTCGGAGCTCGCCAAGCTCTCGGCCCTGCTGTGGGTCGCGGACGTGCTGGAGCGCAAGCGACCCAGGGACGGGTTGCCACACACCACGGAGCATCTGCTCATCCCGGCGCTGCCGCTGCTGGTCCTGCTGGCGGGCCTGGTCCTGGTCCAGCCTGACCTCGGCACCACGATCCTGTTGGCGATGATCATCGGCGCGGTGCTGTGGGTCGAGGGGCTGCCGGGACGCATCGTCGCGGCCGCGGTGGTGCTGGGCGGTCTGGCTGCGGCCGCGCTGGCCGTCGTCGCCCCCTACCGCATGGCACGGATCCGCGGTTGGCTCTGGCCGGAGCGGTTCCCGCTCGACGAGGGGTTCCAGCTGCTCCAGTCACGCTACGCGCTCGGCTCGGGTGGCACCTTCGGTGTCGGGTTGGGCTCGTCACGGGGCAAGTGGCACTTCATCCCCAACGCCGACACCGATTTCATCTTCGCCGTGATCGGCGAGGAGCTCGGGCTCATCGGAGCACTGGTCGTGGTGCTGCTGTTCGCGACCCTGCTGTACGTCGGACTCAAGGTGGCCTACGCGGCGCCGGTCGGCTTCGGTCGGACCGTGGCCCTGGCCATCACGGTCTGGGTCGTCGGCCAGGCCCTGGTCAACATCGGCACCGTGACCGGCCTGCTGCCGATCACCGGCGTCACGCTGCCGCTGGTGTCCGTCGGTGGGTCCTCGCTGGTCTCGACCCTGCTCGCGCTCGGCATCCTGGTGGCCATCGCCCGCGACGATGGTGGGGCACCGACCGTCCCCGAGCACACGAGAGGCCGTCCGTGACCCGCACGATCCTGATCGCCGGTGGCGGGACCGCGGGACACGTGTTCCCGGCGCTCGCGGTGGCGCGTGAGCTCACCGAGCGCGCAGCCGACGTCGAGGTCGTGTTCGTCGGGGTCGCCGACCGGCTCGAGGCGCGGTTGGTCCCCGAGGCCGGCTTCGAGCTCGAGACGATCGATGCCGTGGCGGTGCCGAGACGACCTTCACCGGCGTTGCTGCGGGTCCCCGGAGCGCTCAGGGCCGGGGTGCGGGCCTGCCGGGCCCTGATCGACGAGCGGCGTGCCGTCGCGGCGGTGACCTTCGGGGGCTACGTCTCCTTCCCGCTGGACCGGGCGGCCTTTCGGGAGCAGCTCCCTCTGGTCATCCACGAGCAGAACAGCATCCCGGGGCTGACCAACCGGGTCGCGGCCCGATGGTCCGACCGGGTGGCGGTGACCTTCCCGGGCTCGGTGGTGCGCTTCCGTCGCGAGGAACGGTGTGTGATCACCGGGAATCCGGTGCGCTCCGACGTGCTGCACCTGGATCGGGAGGCGCGACGGCAGGCGGCGCTCGCCGAGTTCGGGCTCGAAGCGGACCGCCGGACGGTGCTGGTGTTCGGCGGGAGCCAGGGTGCCCGCAGCATCAACCAGGCGCTGGTGGCCGCACAGGGGTCCTGGGGTGACCGCAGGATCCAGCTCCTGCACGCCGCCGGCGGTGCCGGCTACACCGCCGCGGCCCGCGCCTGGGAGCAGGCCCGCAGCGACCACCCCGAGGGTCCACCCGTGAAGCTGGTGGAGTTCATCGACGACATGGCCAGTGCCTACGCGGCGGCTGACGTGGTGGTGTGCCGGGCCGGCGCCACCTCGATCGCGGAGCTCACGGTGCTCGGCCTGCCGTCGGTGCTGATCCCCTACCCCTACGCGACCGCCGACCACCAGCGCGAGAACGCCGGGGCCCTGGCGCGAGCCGGGGGTGCCACGGTGATCGACGAGGAGGAGTTGACCAGTGACCGGCTGGTCGCGACGCTGGCGCCCTTGCTCGACGATCGCCGGACCTACGATGTGATGGCGCTCAGCGCCCGGGCCTTCGGACGCCCCGATGCCGCCGCTGCCGTCGCCCGTCTCGTGCTCGAGCTCACCCCGGAGGGACCGTCGACGTGATGCCCGCGCTGCCCCCCGATCGGCACGTCCACCTCGTCGGCATCGGTGGCGCCGGGATGTCCGGCCTCGCACGGATCCTGCTGACCCGCGGGCATCGGGTCTCCGGCTCCGACCTACGGGACGGGCGGGCGCTGGAGGAGCTGCGGGTGCTCGGGGCCGACATCGCGGTCGGTCACCGGGCCGACAACATCGGGACCGCCGAGGTGGTCGTGACCTCCTCCGCGGTCCCCGGCGACAACCCCGAAGTCGTCGCTGCCGGCGAACAGGGCCGCACACTGTTGCGGCGCGCGGAGCTGCTGGCCCAGCTCATGGTCGAGGATCGGGCGGTGCTGGTGGCGGGCACCCACGGCAAGACCACGACCACCTCGATGACCGTGATCGCGCTCCAGGCCGCGGGTAGCGACCCGAGCTTCGCGATCGGGGGGTCGCTCAACGAGAGCGGGACCAACGCCCACGCCGGCACCGATCCCACCTTCGTAGCCGAGGCCGACGAGTCCGATCGGTCCTTCCTGGTCTACCGCCCCGACCTCGCCGTGGTGACCAACCTCGAGCACGACCACCCCGACGAGTTCGAGGATCTCGACGCTGTCCGCCAGGCGTTCATCGGGTTCCTCGAGCGCCGTGCCCCCGGTGCTCCCGCCCTCCTCTGCCTGGACGACCCCGGGACGGCGTGGTTGGCGGAGCACGTCGATGCGCCCGTGGTCACCTACGGCGAGGACCCGCGCGCGGAGGTGAGGATCCTCACCGACACCGACGCCGGTGGGGCGCAGCTACGGATCGGCGGCACCGTGGCCGCTCGGTTCACCCTGGGGGTCCCCGGGGCCCACAACCTGCGCAACGCCGCCGCCGCCTTGGGGGTCTGCCACCTGCTCGGCGCCGACGTCGCCGCGGGGGCGGCGGGGCTGGCCGGCTTCGCCGGTGCCGTCCGTCGGTTCCAACGGCTCGGGAGGGTGGACGGTGTCGAGGTGGTGGACGACTACGCCCACCACCCGACCGAGCTGCGGGCCACCCTGGCCGCGGCCCGACAGCAGCGACCGCAGCGCATCGTGCTGGTGGTACAGCCACACCGCTACTCGCGCACCCAGGTGTTCGGCGCGGAGCTCGGCCGTGCAGCGGCCGGGGCGGACGCCGTGATCGTCACCGACGTCTACGGCTCCACCGAGACGCCGGTGCCCGGCATCACCGGCAAGCTGGTCGCCGATGCGGCTGCCCAGGCCGGTGCCAGCGTGCTCTACCGCCCGACCCTGCGTGAGACCGTCGACGAACTGGTCGGCACCGTCCGGGACGGCGATCTCGTCCTGACCACGGGGGCGGGGGACGTCACCAGCGTCGGGCCGGCGCTGCTCGAACGGCTGCGGGCCGGGCGGTGAGCGATCACGCCCGGGCCGAGCTCGCCGAGCGGTGCGTCGGCCGCGTCGTCGGCCAGGCTCCGTTGGCCGGCTACACGACCCTGCGGGTCGGGGGTCCTGCGCGGATCCTGGTCACGGCCGAGGGGGACGGTGATCTCACCGCGGTCAGCGAGATCTGCCGTCGTCACGGGCTGCCCTGGACGGTCATCGGTCGTGGCTCCAACCTGCTCGTGGCCGACTCGGGCTGGCCGGGTATCGCGATCGTGCTGGGGCGGGGCTTCCGGGGGTGGTCGGCCGACGGACCCCTCGTCCACGTGGGTGCGGCCGAACCCCTGCCGTCCCTGGCGGTGCAGCTCGCCGATGCCGGCTACGACGGGTTCGCGTGGGCCTGCTCGGTCCCGGGGACGATCGGGGGAGCGGTCCGGATGAACGCCGGCGCCCACGGTGCGGACATGGCGTCCCACCTCGTCGACGCCGAGGTGTTCCGCCTGTCGACCGCCACTCGGGAGTTGTGGCCCGCCAGCACCCTCGGGCTCGCCTACCGCTCCACCGAGCTGCCGGACGACGCCGTCGTGGTGGCGGCGACGCTGCGCCTGGCGCCGGGCGATCCCGTCCAGGTGCGAGCCGAGATCGACCGGATCCGCACGTGGCGGCGCACCCACCAGCCGCTCAGCCAACCGAACTGCGGCTCCGTCTTCACGAACCCACCCGGGGACAGCGCCGGGCGGTTGATCGACGCCGCCGGCTGCAAGGGCATGCAGGTCGGCGGCGCGGCGGTCTCCGAGCGCCACGCCAACTTCATCGTCACCCGGCCCGCAGCGACCGCCACCGATGTGGCCACCCTGATCGCGCGTGTGATCGCTGCGGTCGAGGACCACGTTGCGGTCACCCTGCACCCCGAGGTCAGGCGCCTGGGCCCGGTCGCCCCCGACCCGGATCTTCCGACGACCCGAGTGGGGCCCGAGTCGGGTGTGGTGGGGCCGTGATCGACGAGCGCATCGCCGAACGACGGGCCGCGGTCCGCGACGACCGGCGGCGAGGTCGCCTGCGCCGCACCCGCCGACTCCTGCTGTTGGCGGTGCTGCTCGTGGGCCTGGTGGCACTGGAGCGCAGCCCACTCGTCGGCCTCGAGGAGGTCGAGGTCGTCGGGATGCAGCGCCTGACGGCCTCGCAGATCACGGAGGCCGCCGAACTGGAGCTCGGTACCTCCACACTGCGTCTGGGACTGCAGGCGGTCACCGAGCGGATCGAGGCACTGCCGCTGGTCCTGCGGGCAAGCGCGCAGCGCACCGATCCGTTGAGCGTGCGCATCGAGGTCACCGAGCGGGAACCGGTCCTGGTCGCCTCGGGACGGGGCACGACGCGCTACCTGGACCGGGAGGGGATCGTGATCGACGAACTGGGCCCGGACGAGCCACGACCTTCCTCGCTCGCGGTGATCGCGCTCGCGGCCGCACCTCCGGCCGTGGGGGAGCCGGTCGTCGCCGACCCCGCGCTCGCCAACGCCCACGCGGTCTGGACCGGGCTCTCGGGGTCGCTGCGTGCGGAGGTGGTGACCTACCGCGCGGCTGGGCCTGACGAGCTCACCCTGGAGTTGCTGTCCGGGATCGAGGTGCGCTTCGGACGGGCGGAGCGCACCGGCGAGAAGGTCCGTGCGCTCGGTGCCGTACTCGACGACGTCGGCGATACCCCCATCGCCTCGATCGACGTCCGCGCGCCGCAGGCTCCCGTCGTGGTCGGACCGTGACCTCGCTGAGCGCACACCGCGCCGTGACGGCGTGGCCTGCTTGACCCCCGGAAGCCGTCAGGGCTACGGTCCACCAGAGGTTGACATAACTATAAGCCTCTACCTGAGGTTCAAACTTTTTCCAGCCGCACCGAGACGGGCGACCCGTCCGGTCCCGACGATCAGGAGCGCCCGTGGCGGCAGCCCCAACCAACTACCTCGCCGTCATCAAGGTGGTCGGCATCGGCGGCGGTGGTGTCAACGCCGTCAACCGGATGATCGACGCCGGGCTGCACGGTGTGGAGTTCGTCGCGATCAACACGGACGCGCAGGCGCTGTTGATGTCGGATGCCGACGTCAAGCTCGACATCGGCCGCGACCTGACGCGCGGTCTGGGCGCCGGAGCCGACCCGGCGGTCGGACGACAGGCAGCGGACGACCACCGGGACGAACTCCAGGAGGTCCTCAAGGGCGCTGACATGGTGTTCGTCACCGCGGGTGAGGGCGGGGGGACCGGCACCGGTGCTGCCCCCGTGGTGGCCCAGGTCGCCAAGGAGCTCGGTGCCCTCACGATCGGGGTGGTGACCCGCCCCTTCGCCTTCGAAGGCCGGCGCCGCTCGACCCAGGCCGAGAGCGGCATCACCGAACTCAAGGACGAGGTCGACACGCTCATCGTCATCCCCAACGACCGGTTGCTGCAGATCGCCGACGGTGACACCTCGGTCGTCCAGGCCTTCCGGCTGGCCGACGACGTGCTGCTCCAGGGGGTCCAGGGCATCACGGACCTCATCACCACGCCAGGACTCATCAACCTCGACTTCGCCGACGTGCGTGCGGTCATGGACGATGCCGGCAGCGCACTGATGGGGATCGGGAAGTCCCGGGGAGAGGGTCGTGCTCCCGAGGCCGCGCGGCTGGCCATCTCCTCGCCACTGCTCGAGGCCTCGATCGACGGCGCCCAGGGTGTGCTGCTGCTGCTGGCCGGCGGCAGCGACCTCGGCCTGTTCGAGGTCAACGAGGCCGCGGACATCGTCACGCAGGCGGCGCATCCCGAGGCCAACATCATCTTCGGCGCCGTGATCGACGACTCCCTCGGTGACGAGGTCAAGGTCACCGTGATCGCGGCCGGTTTCGACAAGTTCGAGGGCCTCGTTGAGCAGCCGGGTGCCGTGGTCCGGCCGGCGGAGCCCGTCTCGGAGGTCGAGACGGTGCCGATGGAGGAGCCGGAGGACGAGCCGGACGAGGTCTTCACCCCCGAACCGGTGCAGGCGACGCCGCACCTGGTCCACGACGTGATCGAGGACGATGACGATGATCTGGACGTTCCGTCCTTCCTGCGCTGAACCCGGTCGGCTGTGATCCCGATCGAGCCGCACACGCTGCGGCCCGGTGTCCGGGGTTGGTACACCGGACGCGACCGTGAGGCGGTGCCCGTGCCGATCGGTGGCCAGGGCAACCTGGCGCACCGACGGCCGCACCGGCCAGGTGACCTGGCCGCCGCGCGCCGACAGGTGGCGACCGCGACGGCCACCGACGCGACGCGTTGGCACCTGCTGCACCAGGTCCACGGCCGCGAGGTCGCCGTGGTCGACCGGTCGGTCCCGCCCGGCCGTGAACTGCGCGGGGTCGACGCGGCCGTGACGGCACTGCCCCACCGCGTGCTGGCCGTGCAGTCCGCCGACTGCGTCCCGGTGCTGCTCGCGGCCCCCGGCGCCATCGGTGTCGCGCATGCGGGGCGGGTCGGTGTCCTGGCGGGCGTGATCCCGGCCGTCGTCGCCGAGCTGCGGCGACTCGCCGAGGACGGCCCGGTGCACGCCGTCCTCGGTCCGGCCATCGGCGCCTGCTGCTACGAGGTCCCGGCCGAGCTCCGCGCGGCGGCAGAGGTGCAGCAGCCGGGCATCGGTGCCCGGACGACCTGGGGGACCCCGTCGCTCGATCTCCCCCGCGCCGTGCGCGACCAGCTCGCTGCGGCTGACGTCGAGGTGCTCGCCGGCCCCACCCCGTGCACCTACGGCGACCCGGCCTGGTTCAGCCATCGCCGCGATCCCGCAAGTGGCCGGCAGCTCGGTCTGGTGGTGATGGCTCCCGCCGGCGAGGTGGCGGCATGATCGCCGCCGAGGAGCTCCGCGAGCGGCTGGCGGCCACGCGCGCTCGCATCGCCACAGCGGCCGTGGCGGCGGGCCGGCATCCCGCCGACATCAACCTGCTGGGCGTGACGAAGACCCACCCGCCGGCACTGTGCCGGCTGGCGGTCGACCTCGGTGTGCAGGACCTGGCCGAGAACCGGGTCCAGGAGCTCCTCGCCAAGCGTGAGGAGGTCACGGGTGCCCGCTGGCACCTGGTCGGCCGGCTGCAGCGCAACAAGGTGCGTGACCTGATCGGCACCCACGTCCTGCTCCACAGCGTCGACCGGCGGTCCCTGGTCGACGAGTTGTCCCGGCGGGCCGAGCGTGCTGGTGTGGTCCAACGCCTGCTCATCCAGGTCAACGTCGGCGACGATCCGGCGAAGGGCGGGTGCCACCTCACCGAGACCGAGGAACTCGTCGCCTACGCTCGCGCCCGACCCAACCTCGCCGTCGAGGGACTGATGACCATCCCACCGATGCCGCCGCCGCAGGCGGACCCCGTGTCCGCGGCACGGCCGTTGTTCGCCGCGCTGCGCGAGCAGCGGGATGTGCTGCGGGCGCGGTTCCCCGAGGTGTCACACCTGTCGATGGGCATGTCGGGTGATCTGGAGGCCGCGGTGGCCGAGGGCGCCACGATGGTCAGGGTCGGGACCGCCCTCTTCGGACCCCGTGGTGAGGGGCCCTGGCGAAAGGACGCAGCGTGAGCCAGATGTGGAACCGGACCCTGGTCTACCTCGGACTCCGGGAGGAGCCGGAGGAGATCTACGACGAGCTACCTGCGCGCTTCGTCCCCGAGGACGACCCCTACGCGCAGCACGCGCCGGACCGGGGTGAGCGCCGCCGTCACGGACACCACGAGCGCTCCGAGGTGACGCTCGAACCCGAGCTCGCCGTCACGGGGGCGCCGGGGCGCCCCGAGCGCCCCGAGTACTCGGAGCGCCCCGAGCACTTGGAGCGCCCTGAGCGCTCGGAGCGCGCTGACCGCCCTCAGCACCCGGAGCGCCTGGAGCGCACCGAGGCCGTGCGTGCGGCACCGGTCCGCGCCGCTCGTCACGATCCGGTCGCGGTCGTGGAGGACAACGTGCGGCCGCTGCGCAGCGCCGACGGTGAGGTGCGGACGGTCAGCCGGGTGGCCCAGGTCGAGGTCACCACCTTCGACGACGTCGAGGCCGTGGGCGCCCGGTACCGCACCGGCCAGGCGGTGTTGTTCGACCTGTCGGGTGCGACCGGGGGGACGCCGCGCCGCGTGGTGGATTTCGTGGCGGGGCTGACCTACGCGTTGCGGGGCGAGTTGACCAAGGTCGGTGCCCGCGCCTTCCTGCTGGTGCCTGAGGGTGCCCGGGTCACCGCCGAGGAGCGTCGACGGCTGACGGGGCTGGGTTACCGCCTGCCGTCGGGGAGCGAGACGTGATCCTGGCGCAGACAGCGGTGACCGGCTCCCGGCCGGTCGCCGCCGTGTTGGTGCTGCTGCTCGATGCCTACCGCATCGTGCTGATCGCCTACGTCATCCTCTCCTGGGTGCCCCGGCTGCCGGAGCCGCTGGTGCCGTTCCAGTTGGGGGTCCGGCGACTCGTCGACCCGGTGCTGGCCCCCCTCAGGCGCGTCATCCCGCCGCTGCGGCTCGGTGGGGTCGCGCTCGACCTGTCGATCCTGGTGCTGTTCTTCGGGATCTCCCTCTTCCTGCGGCCGCTCGCGGGTGCTCTGCCGTTCTGATCCGACGCTGACACGAAAGGCCCACGATGCCCTACAGCCCCGAGGACATCGTCGCGTACGAGTTCCGGCCCAAGACCCGCGGCTACGACCGTGACGAGGTCGACGGCTTCCTGGACGCCCTGGCGGACCAGATCGAGGAGGCGGCCACGGAGCAGGAGGCGTTGCGCGCACAGGTCGCAGCGCTCGAGGCGCAGCTCACCGAGGCCCACGAGAGCGAATCGGCGCTCAAACGGGCCTTCATCACGGTCCAGGAGGCCTCCGACCGGGCGCTGGCGGAGGCTCAGGAGGAGGTGGCTCAGCTCCGCGAGGAGGTCGCGACGGAGCTCGAGGAACTCCGCGACCAGGCGTCGCGTGAGGCCGCTGCCACGAAGCTCCGGGCCGAGACGCAGGCCCGGGAACTCCTCGAGAGCGCCGAGCGTGCGGCCGCCGAGCAGCGACAGCGCATCACAGAGCTCCAGCGGGTGGACGAGGACCACCGGCGGCAACTGCAGGGCGCCCTCGAGGAGCAGCTCGCGGTCCTGAAAGCGCTGCCCGACCCCTACGCCGCGCTGCCGGCCGACCTGCCGCCGCCCCCCACACCGCTGATCCGGGACCACGGTGCTGACCAGCGGGACCCGGACGAGGGCCAGTGGACCGGCCAGGGTGCGGAGCTGGACACGGGCCCCGGGATCGGTGTAGAGGCGGGGCACGGGACCGGCGAGGACATGGGCCGGGACACCGGACAGGAGCTCGGCGGTCCCGGTCCGGCCGAGGGCCCGGTGTCCGACGAAGGACCCACGGCGAGCCTCGAGGAGGAGGAGGTGGCGGACCTCTGGCGGCTACAGGACGACGTCGACCGCGACCTCCCGGCGTCGCCCGAGGACGGGGCCGGGCCCGAGGACGGGGCCGGGCCCGAGGACCGGGCCGGCGACGACACGGGGCTCGGGGACGACACGGGGCTCGGCGACGACACGGGGCTCGGGGACGACACGGGGCTCGGGAACGACTCCGCAGATGCGGACAGCGACCGGACGGTGCCGCCCAGCGGTGACCAGTGAGCCCCGACCCGGGTGGCGATGACGCCGAGCTCGGCGCACGAACACCGGCTGGCATGGCCACCGAGGAGGATCAGCCCGAGCTTCGGGTGCCGGCCGAGCGGGCACCGTGCCGCGCCGCTCGCTCCAGCGGGTTGTCGCGGTAGCCGTACCGCGCCGATAGCCACACGTACAGCGGCAGCACCAACGGGCCGAGGCGCTCGGCCTGCCGTGCATGGACCGCCTCGTGGGCAAGCAGCGTCGGATCGGGTGTCGTGCCGGGGCTCAGTACGACCAACCCGACGGTGTTGGCCGAGGCGCCGACCGCGCCGAGCGCGATCCGTGACGGACCACCGGCACCACGTGCCACGAAGCAGCCGAGCTCCTCGTCCCAGCGTGGTCGTCGGCCGCCCAGCAGCGCCAGCAGCATCCCGACCGTGGTCAGGGGTGCGGACCACGTCGCGGCCGCCGCACGCCCGAACTGGGTACGAGGGCGGGTCGGAACCCACCCGGCCAAACGTTCGGCCCAGGCCGGCTGTGCGGTCCGTGGGGTGAGCTCGGCCGCCGCCGAGGCGCGGGGCAGCGCACCGCGCGCGACCTCCCGGGCCTCCCAGCGCTGGCGTGCGAGCCCCACGACCCCCGCGACGGCGGTCGAGGTCACCAGTAGCGTCCAGGCGCGACGGATCACGAGCGGATCGCGACCAGCGCCGTGCCCAGCGTCCCGAGGTCGATGGAGGTGCCGTCGGCGACCGGTGCCCGGTGGAGCTCGGTGGCCAGCACGTCACGCGCGATCGCCGTGTAGTGCCCACCGGCGGCGAGTTCCTCGTCGAGCGCGGCCGGGGTGACCGAGAGCACCAGCTCGATCCGGTCCGAGAGCTCCAGCCCGGCCGCCTTGCGCAGATCGTTGATGGCCCGCACCAGCTCCCGGGCAGCACCCTCGACCTCGAGCTCGCGGGTCAGGGCGGTGTCCAGCGCGAAGGAGGACGTCACCTCCCTCGCCACGGCCCAGCCGGTGCGCGGGCGTTCGATCACCTCCACCATGTCCGGGGTGATCGTGACCGTGTCGTCCCCCACCTGCAGCGGCGTCGGGCCCTCGGCCAACCTGGCCGCGAACCCTGCGGCAGCGTCACCCTCGAGCGCGCCGATCGCGGCGGCGACCTCGGGCGCACGCTGCTGGAAGGCCGGTCCGAGCGAGCGGAAGTTCGGCTTGCAGCTGCGCTCGATCAGGTCCCCGGTGCCGTCGGCGAGCTCGATGCGGTGCACGTTCAGCTCCTCGGCGATGTCGTCGGTCAACGGCGCCAGGCCCGCGCGCTCACCGGCGGGCACGCTGACCAGCGCCCGGGCCAGGGGCTGGCGCACCTTCACGCCGCTGTCGTTGCGGGCCTGACGGCCGAGCTCCACCACCCGGCGGGCCGTGGCCATCGCGGTACGCAGGTCGTCGTCGCGCCAGTCGCGCTCGGCCACGGGGAAGTCGCTCAGGTGCACCGAGGTGTGCGCGGGCGGGCGGCCCGCTGCGCCGGCCGGGGCGACGACCAGATCCTGCCACAGTCGCTCGGCCAGGAAGGGGATGGAGGGGGCGAGTAGCTGTGACAGGGTCGTCAGGCAGGTG
>CAYXJD010000053.1:9990-15349 GCA_964465225.1 uncultured Actinomycetota bacterium | reverse complement strand
ACGGCCAACAACTCCGCCATGACCCGATCGACGTACTCGGCATCGATCTCCGAAGGGTCCTCGAAGGCGAACGGATCGTCCTGGTCGGGGTCGGCCGACGAAGACTGCTCGGTCCGCGACTCGGGCTCTGCTCCCGGCTTCGGCTCAGGATCGGACTCCGCCTCAGCCCCATCCTCTGGCTCCGGCTCCGCATCGGTCGCCGGCTCTGGATCAGCCTCCGATGCTGGCTCGGACCCGTCGTCCTCCACCTCGATGGCTTGGATGCCGCCATCGGCTGCAGACCCATCAGTTCCAGTGCAGCCTGCAAGCAGCAGTGCCGCCGCCGCGACCGCCGACGGCACCCACCACCAGCGCCGACACATCGGAACCCCCGTAGCTCGAACCGTGTCGAACGAACTGTAGCGAGGTGCACCGAAGCGTCACCCCGGTGCGCGCCCCCGTGTGCACGGCGTGCGCTCGGAGGAACACTCGGTGTCAGGCCCGAGCGGACACCAGCAAGCGGTCGACCAGATCGGGGTAGCTCACACCCTCGGCCGCCCACAGCATCGGGAACATCGACGTGGGTGTGAAACCGGGGATCGTGTTGATCTCGTTGACGACCAGTTCGCCGTTGACGTCGAGGAACAGATCGACGCGCGCCAGCCCACGGCAGCCGATGGCCCGGAACGCCCGGCGGGCCAGAGCCATGCACCGCTGCGCCACCTCGTCGGGGACCTGGGCCGGTACCCGCAGCTCGGAGGTGTCGAGGTACTTGGCTTCGAAGTCGTAGAAGTCGTGGCTCGGCAGGATCTCGCCCGGCCGGGTCACCGCCATGTCGGCGTCGCCGAGCACACCGACCTCGAGCTCACGGGCACCCGTCAGACCCTGCTCGACCACGGTGACATCGTCGTAGGCGAAGGCTTCTGCCATGGCGGCGTCCAGCTCGCTGATGGAGCTCACCTTGGAGATTCCGATCGACGAGCCCTGCCGGGCCGGTTTGGTGAACCAGGGCAGCGGGAGGCGATCGAGCAGATCGGTCAGGACAGCGTCGGCCTCGCTCTTCCACCGGGCCTGGTGCACCGTGAGGTAGCCCAGCTGCGGCAGGCCGGCAGCCGCGAAGGCCGCCTTCATCGCGCCCTTGTCGATCCCGATGGATGACGCCGTGACATCCGCACCGACATACGGCACGCCGACGGTGGCGAGCATGCCCTGGACGGTCCCGTCCTCTCCCCACGGTCCGTGCAGGACGGGGAACGCCACGTCGATCGTGCCGAGAGACGCCAGGCGACCACCGTCGTCCCCGAGGCGCACCAGTTGCGGCCCGCTACGCGTGCCCACCAGTGCCACGGTGGGCCCGTTCGCATCGACCGACGGCAGCTCTCGGCGACCAGCTGCCGGCAGCACTCCATCGGTCAAGGTCCACCGCCCGTCCTTGGTGATGCCGACCGTGATGACCTCGTAACGGTCACGGTCGATGACCTCCAACACCGAGGTGGCCGACAGGCATGACACCTCGTGCTCTGCCGACCGTCCCCCGAACAGCACCAGTAAGCGGGTCACGTCTTCTCCCTTGTCACTGCTCGTCCCTTCTCACTGCTCGTCCCTTGTCACTGCTCGTCACTTGTCACTGCTCGGGCGGCCTCCAGGCCTCGTTGCAGATCGGTGACCAGGTCGCGCTCGTCCTCGATGCCGGTCGACAGACGCACCGTGCCCACCCCGAGCCCCGCTGCCGCCAGGGACGCCGCGTCCAGCTGCCGGTGGCTGGTGGAGGCCGGATGCAGGACCAGCGAGTGGGTTCCGCCGAGCGACGAGGCCCGCGCGAACACCTGGCACGCGTCGGCGAAGGCGGTCGCAGCGGCGCGCGACGGTAGGTCGAAGGACAGCTGGGCGCCGGCACCACGACCACCGAACAACTCACGTGCCAACAGCCGCTGCGGGTGGTCGGCCAGGCCCGGGTAGCGCACCACCTCGATGTCTGGGGCGGCAGCCAGGACCTCGGCGCAGGCCGCGGCGTTGCGGCTGGCGGCGCCCACCCGCAGGGCCAGGGTCTGGATGCCGCGCAGCACCAGCCACGCCTCGAACGCCCCGAGCGACGCGCCCAGCTCGTAGGTATGGACGCGGACCGCCTCGATCAGTGAGCGCTCGCCGGCGACCACTCCAGCGACCACGTCGCCGTGGCCACCCAGGAACTTCGTCGCGGACTCGACCACCGCCGTCGCCCCATACTCCAGCGGGCGGCACAGGTACGGCGAAGCGAAGGTGTTGTCGACCACGAGCGCTACCCCGCGCTCGCGACACCGCGCCGCCACCGCTGGCAGGTCCGTGACCACCGTCGAGGGGTTCGCGACCGTCTCCACGTGCACGACGGTGTGCGCGTCGGTGAGGGCGGCATCGAGCTCCTCGACCGTGGCCAGGCGGGCGTGGTCGACACCCCAACCGGCATCCCGCTCCAGACGTCGCAGCAGCGCCCACGTGCCGCCGTAGACCATCGAGGTGGCGAGCACCCGGCCCTCGCCGCGCAGCACCTCCAGGGTGGCGTGCAACGCGGCGGTGCCGGATGCGAGCGACCAGGCCGCCGGCGCCTCGTGCAGGGAAGCGACGACGCCGTGCAGCGTGGTCGCCGTCGGGTTGTCGTAGCGCCCGTAGACGTACCCGTCACGCTGGTCGGTCAGCAGCTCTCCCAGATCGTCGGACCGGTCGGCAGCCCACGTCGAGGTGAGCCAGATCGGGGCCGAGGTGGGATGCTGGCTGACCGCGGGCAGCTGAGCCGCACCGGCGACCGCCCGGGTGCTGAAGCCACCCTGAGGCCGGGGCAGTGACGGTTCCACAGCAGCTCCGGGCTCGGCAACGTCCACCCCGGCGGGCTACAGGTGAGCGGCACCCTGCGGGCAGCGAGGTGGAACGGGTCGCGCGGAGCCTAGCTGCGCCCTGCGCTGCGGTGGATGGAGGCGGGGCAGGGTCCGGTCACGCCCCTGCCTCGACCGCCGATCGGGTGCACAACACCCCGGCAACCGGGGCAGAACGCACCCAAACCGGCGGGACCGCCCGTGGGCCACGGCACCACCCAGACCAGCGCCCAGCTACACGCGCTCGTCTGCGCCTGATGACGGCGCCGACGTCGAGGTGGATCCACGAGCGGGCATCGTGCGCATGCTGCCGTCCGACCGCGGCAGCCAGGAACACACCGGCGCGGTGTCAGCCCGGCTGCCGTACACGAGCACGGCCAACATCGTGCCGTAGATCGGCAGATGACCGATCAGTTCCGTGGACCCCAGGAAGAACAGGGTCGCGTTGAACGGGATGCCGGCGGCGATGACCACCAACTGTGGGAGAGCGCCCGAGATCAGTAGCAGGCCGAACAGGATCTCCACGCCCGCCGCGACCTGGAGGAACACGAGGTCGCTGACCTCGAAGCCGACCGTGCCCCCGATGACCTGCAGCACGTTGAAGGCGGGGTAGCGGTCCAGGAACTCCAGAGACAGCTCCGGGCGAGCGAGTTTCTCCGTGAACGCGAGGATGATCAAGGCCAGACCGGTCAGGAGCCGCAGCCCGAACAGCGCGATGCGCACCTGCTCCGGGTCCACGGTGATACGGCCGCCGACCTGGCGGTCATCCGGCGGGAGCAGGGCCAGGAAGAGCCCCACCGCCAGGATGTCGGCGCGTTCGAGGATCGGGAGGACGCCGTAGGCGAGCATGCCGAGCGGTCCCGCGATCACCAGGAGCCAAGCCGCAGCGCGCACCCGCCAGCCGGCGATCAACCAGACCCCCACGACGCCCTCGAGGATGCCCAGCCCGATGCCGTACCAGGTGTCGGGCAGGGCCAGCGTGGGGACCAGGAACTCCAGTCGCGCCGCCAGCGACAACAGCGACACGCCCGCGTGGATGGCCAGCAACCGCGGGATCCACGGACCGAGTCGTCCCAGGAACGACAGGAAGCCGAGCTCCGGCCGGGGTAGGTAGGGCGCCACCACACGCCACGCCACCGCGATGACGATCGCGGACACGATCATGACCAACGACAGGGTCTCCAGCGCGAAGGACCAGTCGTACGCAGGCTCCGAGGTGGTGAACCAGCGGGCGTGGGCGAGTGTCATCATGGCGGCTCCTGACCGGATGCGGCGGTCGGCGCGTCCGGGTGATCCGGAGCTGACGACGGGTCCGGGCGGGTGCAGCGGCCAGCCACCGCACCTGGACGCCGGGCCGCGTTGCACCGCACGATGCCGTTCACAGCCCCGCCATCGGTAGGGTCCCGGCTCGAGTCGGCGAGTGAGGCAGACAGACCTCCACGGGCCGGGGCAGACCGGCATCGACCGGGACAGACCGGGTTCACGGGGTCCAGAGCGAGTTCGAAGCGAGTTCCGACAGCGACACACACGGGCGACGTACACGCGAGACACGGAAGGACACCGAGGTGGCAGGGATCGAGTTCGATGGGCGGGTCGCGATCGTCACAGGCGCGGGCGGTGGACTGGGGCGTAGTCACGCCCTGCTGCTGGCCGATCGGGGCGCGAAGGTCGTCGTCAACGACCTCGGCGGCGCCCGTGACGGCACGGGGACCGATGCCTCGATGGCCGACCAGGTCGTAGCGGAGATCGAGGCCGCCGGCGGCGAGGCCGTCGCCAACCACGACGGCGTCCAAACCTGGGAGGGCGGTCAGGCGATCGTGCAGACCGCGCTCGACACGTTCGGTCGCATCGACATCGTGGTCAACAACGCCGGGATCCTGCGGGATGCCTCCTTCGCGAAGCTGACCGAGGAGCAGCTGCTTCCGGTGGTGCAGGTCCACCTGTTGGGCGGGTTCCACGTCACCCGGGCGGCCTGGGGCCCCATGCGCGAGCAGGGCTATGGCCGGGTGATCTCCACCACCTCCGGCTCGGGGCTGTACGGGAACTTCGGGCAGTCCAACTACTCGGCCGCGAAGCTCGGCATGGTCGGGCTCACCCGGACGCTGGCCATCGAGGGCGCCAAGTACGGGATCACCGCCAACGCCATCGCGCCGGTGGCCAAATCCCGGATGACCGAGGATCTCATGCCGGCAGAGATGCTGGACCGGCTCGAGCCCGAGTACGTCTCCCCGGTCGTCGCCTACCTCGCCAGCGAGTCGTGCACCGACACCGGCCGCATCTTCTCGGTCGGAGGTGGGTACGTGGCCCGGGTCGCACTCCTGGAGGGCGCCGGCGCCACCTTCGACGCCGTGCCCACACCGGAGGAGATCGCCGACGCCTGGTCCACCATCGAGGAGGTCGGCCCCGACGCCCGGGAGCTCACGAAGGGCGTGATGGAGCAGACCGGCAAGATCGTCGAGGCGCTGGGGATCGACGTCGGCTGACGGTCGGCCGGCGCCTCGCGGCGCGGAGGCCTGCGTCACCGGAGCGGGGAC
>CAYXJD010000053.1:0-9890 GCA_964465225.1 uncultured Actinomycetota bacterium | reverse complement strand
CCAGCCGGCCACCCGCGGCCGCCAACCGGAGCGGGGACGGTGATCGGCCAGCCGTGGCCGACAGCGCGCCCCGAACGCCCTAGCAAGGCGGAGCGGGGACGCCAGCCGGCCACCCGCGGCCGAAGACGCACCCCGCACCGGGCCGGACGTGGCCGGACCAGGCCGGGCGTGGCCGGACCAGGCCGGACGTGGCTGGACCGGACCGGACCCCGGACCCGGCCGGGCCGGACGTCGCCGGAACGGGCCGGGTGGGGCCGCACCGCGCCGGATCCCGCCGGGCTTCACCGGTTCAGGTGCCGGACCGACTGGCGACCACGTCGAGGATCACCTCGAGCAACTCCTCCGTGGTGGCCTCGGTGGTGTCGAGGACCAGGTCCGGTCGCACCTCGGCACGGTGGGCCCGGAGCTGCGCGACCGCCAGCCCGCGGGTAGGCGACCCCGCCTCCCGTTCACGGTCCTCGAGCACGTCGGGATCGCAGACCAGTCCGACGTGGACCACCTCGAGCCCTTCCAGCGCCGCATGGAGGTCGACGACGGTCGCGTGGTCGAACAGTGAGTGGTCCACGGCCACGTCCATGCCGCTGCGGGCCCAGGTAGCGGCGACACGATGCATCCCCGCCACCAGTTCGCGCCCCAACGGTCCCCAGGTGACGCGTGGGTGCTCGGTTCCGGGCACCGGCGTGCCCGGGAGGACGAGCTCGGCCCAGCGCGCAGCCGTCGGGCCGAAGGCCTGCAGGACGGCATCCAGCCCCGCCTCCAGCAACGGGCCGGAGCGGACCTGAGGCCAGGCACGTTGCAGCGCGCGCAACGTCGTCGTGCGCCCCACCATCCTGGGTCCGTCGAGGACCAGCACGAGCCCCGGACCGCTCACTGAGATGCTCCTCCAGCCAGCCGCACCGCTGTCACAGGCCGTAGATCTCCGGTTTCGCCTCGCGGGACATCAGGAGCCCGACCAGCTCCTGCGGATCGTGGCCGGCGTGGCAGACCGCGACCACACCCTGGGTGATGGGCATCTCCACGCCCGCGCGCTCTGCGAGCCCGAGCAGCGCGCGGGAGGACTTCACCCCCTCGGCCACCATGTTCATCGAGTCGATGATGCCCGAGAGCTGCTCGCCACGCCCGAGCCGTTCCCCGACGGTGCGGTTGCGTGACTGCGGCGAGGTGCAGGTCGCCGCGAGGTCACCGACACCGGCCAACCCGCTGAAGGTCAGCGCGTTGCCCCCGAGCGCGACCCCGAGCCGGGTCATCTCGGCCAGTCCCCGGGTCAGGACAGCGGCCTTGGTGTTGTCGCCGTAGCCCAGGCCGTGCGCCATGCCGGCCGCGATGGCGATGACGTTCTTGACGGCGCCGGCGACCTCGACCCCGACCTTGTCCTCGTTGGTGTAGACGCGGAAGTACGGCGCCATCACCGCGGCCTGGACCCGTTCGGCGCGCCACGGCTCGGGGCTCGCCGCCACGCTGGCAGCCGGGAGCCCGGCAGCGCACTCCCGCGCCAGGTTCGGGCCACTGACCACCACCACCCGCCGGGGATCGCAGTCGAGCGCGTCGGAGATCAGCTGGCTCCCGAACCGGAGGCTGTCGACATCGACGCCCTTGATCAGGCTCACCAGGGTCGCTTCGGCAGGGATGTGCGCGCCCCAGGCGCGGAGTTGCTCGCCGATGCCCACCGAGGGCACCGCCAGCACGACCACCTCGGCGCCCGACAGCGCGCCGGCCGGGTCCGCGGTCGCGCTGAGTCCCTCGGGCAGGGTGACCTCTTTGAGGTAGCCGATGTTGGTGTGCTGTTCGTTGATCTCCGCTGCCACCTCCCCACGGCGCGCCCACAGCCGCACGCTCTCACCGGCATCCGTCGACATGGCCGCGAAGGCCGTGCCCCACGAACCCGAACCCATCACCGCGACCTGACCCACGTACGTCCTCCCGACCCATCCTGGCTGGGGACCCTACTCCGGTCGGTCGCTAGCCTGCCGCGCATGGCCCCCACCGTCGCTCTCGTGCCGCTGCGCACACCCGGCGCCGGCAAGTCCCGCCTCGCCACGGTCCTCGACCCGGAGCAACGGGCCGCGCTGGCGATCGCGATGCTCGCCGACGTCACGGCGGCGCTGGGCGCAGCGGGACTCGACGAGGTCATCGTGGTCGCCGGCGGCCGCCGGGCCGCGACGGCCGGGGACGAACTGGGGCTCCCGGTGCTGGTCGACCCACCGGGCTGTCGAAGACTCGACGATGCCCTGGCCGCCGCCACCCAGCGGGTGGGCAGCCACCGCGATGTGGTCGTGGTGGCCGCCGACCTCCCGCGGCTGCGTGCGTGCGACGTGCGAGCCGTCCTCGAACCCGACGCCGAGGTGGTCATCGCCCCCACGGCAGCCGGCGGCACGGGCGCGCTGGTACGGCGACCCGCAGCCGTGATCGGGACGGCCTTCGGCCCGGGTTCCGCGGTCGCTCACCGGGCGCTGGCTCTGGCTGCTGGAGCGCGTTCCGCCCACGTCGATCGCGACGGGATCCACCACGACGTGGACACCTTCACCGATCTCGCGGCGCTGCACCACGTCGAACTCGGCGTCCGCACGGCCGCGATCCTGCCGGCCCTGCTCGGTCAGCGGAGGCGTCAGCCTGCGGGCTAGGACCGGTCCTTGCGAGCCTTGCGGCCCTTGGTGCCTTCCTGACGGGCGCGTTCCTTGGCCGCCTGTCGGGCCCGTCGACCGCGGCCGACGTAGAGCTCGGTGAGGAAGGTGATCAACGCTCCAGCGATGAACGCGCCGACCAGCAGCAGGATCAGCGGGACGCCACCGACGACCTCGCCGCCCGCTCCGTCACGGGCGATCGTCTCGCCGAACACCCAGGAGAAGTCCACCGGCTGGCTGTTGGCGATGGCGAAGACCACGAACAGCACGGCGAGCACGACGATGGTGATACGGCCGAGCTGCTGGGTGAAGGGGGTCGACGGTTCGACCTCGACCGCAGGCGTGGGGGCCTCGGCGGCATCCCCCTCGGACGCGCCCTCTCGATCGGACCGGACCGCGTCCTCTGGAGCCGACCCGCTGGTGGCTTCCGACGCAGACGGGCGAGGGTCCGACGGCGTCGCATCGCTGGACCGGGATCCGGGTCCCTCCTCCGACGCACCGCCTGCGGCACCGGTCGGCCGGTCGGGATCGGGAGGGGTCGCGCTGGACATGAGTACTCCTGACAGCGGGTTCCAAGCATCGCACGGCTATCCTGCTGCCCCCGACGCTAGGCCGCGAGGAGCAACGATGCCGCAGGGCACGATCAAGGCGTTCGACGCCCGCACCAGTGAGGGCACGCTGCTCGACGACGGGTTGCGTGAACTGCGCTTCGATCGGGAGGCCTTCGTCGCCTCCGGCCTGCGGGAACTGCGCATCGGTCAGCGCGTGCGCTTCGAGCTCGAGGGCGAGCAGGACCATCCGAGGGTCAGCCACCTCAACATCGTCAGCCTCTGACCGTCGGCGTCCCGCCGACAGCAGCAGCCGTGAGCCTCAGGCGGCGTGGTCCGGCAGCTCGTCGAGGACCGCTGCCGTGCGCGCGAACAGTCCCTGGCCGTGCTCCATCCCCTGCTCGTCGGCCCAGCGACGGGTCTCGGCGAGCACCTCCCGCAGCCGCGCCGTGAGCTCCGGAGCGGTCGCGGTGTGCTCGGCCAGCACCGCGCTGACCACCTTGTCCGGGTCCATCTCGACCAGCTCCCGGATCAGGCGGTCGGGGTCGGGCTCGTCCCGCCAGGCCAGCGCACAGGCCGCAGTGAAGTCGGTCGAGTCGAAGTCGCCGTCGCTGGCGATGATCGCCAGGTGCATCAACGCCTTCGCGGACAGCCGGTCCGCATCCGCGATCGCTGTCACCACCTCGGCGTACTCCCCGAGCTGGTCGTCGGTGACGATGGGAGCGTGGAGCTGCAGCCGCTTGGCGCGCACGGGGACGTTCTGGTGGACCTCGAGGTCCTCGGGCAGGGGGCCGTCGGCCTGCCAGGACGCCAGGGGCCGGGCCGCTTCCCAGTAGGCGGCCGGGTCGCCGTCACGCAGGCTGGCACGGTTGGCCAGCACCCGGGCCGGTTCGACCGAGTAGCTGACGTGCCCGCCACCGAGTTCCTCGATCCGTGACCTTGCGTGATCGAGCGAGACCCAGCCCGACACGCGCTTGCCGTGGGCGTAGGTGCCGGGTGCCGCGCGGTCGAAGGATCCTGGGGGGCCGTACAAGCCAGAGAGGTCGGCACGGGTCCTGAGGCCGTCCTCCTCGATCAGTGGCAGCCGCTTGGGGAGGGTCAGATGGTGGACGGTGACACGGGCCACAGGGGACCTCCGAGGGCGTGAACGGGACCTGCGCGCAGCGGCCGAGGGTAGTCGGCCTAAGCTCGCCGGGTGCTCGCCGACCTCGCCGCCGACCCTCCCGGACCGCCGGTGCCCGGCGCACATGCGCGCGCGGCAACCCCAGAAGACCTCGATGGGGTGGTCGCCCTGTACGACGCCGCAGCCGGCGCCCGGGGCCACGCCAACCCCGTGCGGCGCGAGGACCTGCGGATCCGCTGGCTGATGCTCGACGACCCCCGTGAGGCCGTCGTCGTGGTCGGCGAGGGCGAGGACCCCGACCTGCTCGCCTACGCCAGCGCCTCGGTCGACCTCGAGACGGACGCGGGCGAGGCGACCGTCCACCTCGAGGGCCAGATCCACCCGCGCGCGACCGGACAGGGGCTGGCGAGCTGGCTCCTCGAGCTCGCGGAGCGGGCCGGCAACCGACCCACCAGCTCTGAGCGCCCGACCGCGCCCCGGGTGGTCCGGATCCGCACGGCCCTGCTCGATGGCGACCCCGGCGCGCGGGCGTGGTTCGCCCGGCGCGGCTTCACCCCGGTGCGACACCTGCTCGAGTTGCGCCTCGACCTGCACGCGCCGCCCCCCGCCCCGCGATGGCCACCGGGTATCAGCGTGCGCACCTTCGTCCCGGGTGCCGACGACGAGGTCCTGTGGCGCACGCACCAGGCCGCCTTCGCGGACGTGCCGACCCACCTGCCGATCGCCCGCGACGACTACCTCGCCGACCGTGCTCCCGCGGACGATCCCGGCCTGGTCCTGCTCGCCGAGCAGCACCCACGCGAGGTGGTCGGGATCGCCGTCTGCCGCGCTGGCACCGAGCTGGCCGCCGAGGACGGATGGGTCCGCGACCTCGGCATCCTGCCCGCCTGGCGCCGACACGGCATCGCGATGGCGCTGTTGCGCACCGCCTTCGCCGCCTTCCGGACGCGCGGGCTGACCGGCGTCGCACTGGAGGTCGACGACGTGACCCTGGAGGGCGCGGTCGCCCTCTACCGACGTGCCGGGATGCGCGTGACTCGACGTACGGACGTGCTCGAGCGGGTCAGTCTGCGAGACCCGGCAGCTTCCGGCTGACCGCCTGACCGGAACCCTGTACCCCGCCGCCGGGGGATGCCGCCGCCTGGCCGGAGCCCGGCACCGCCCAGCCGGAGCCCGGCACCGCGTGGCCGGAGGATGGCTCCGGCGCGGCCACCGGATCGGGTGCGATCCGATCACCGGGGGTGTGGGGCACGAAGCTCGGGTCGGCCGCGTCGGCCGCCTCGACCTCGTCTCTGCGGATGCCCAGCAGGAACAGCACGGCATCGAGGTAGGGAACACTGACGGCGGTGTCCGCCTGCTCCCGCACCACCGGCTTGGCGTTGAAGGCGATCCCGAGCCCCGCGGTGGCCAGCATGTCCAGGTCGTTCGCGCCGTCACCCACCGCCACGGTCTGTTCCAGCGGCACGTGCTCGGCAGCGGCGATGCGACGCAGCACGTCCGCCTTGCCGGCACGGTCGACCACCTCGCCGACGAGCAGGCCGGTGATCACACCGTCGACGACCTCGAGGTGGTTGGCCACCGCATGGTCGATGCCGAGCTCCTCGGCGAGACGGTCGGTGATGGCCGTGAACCCACCGGAGACGATCGCGACCGTGTAGCCGAGGCGCTTGAGCGTGCGGACGAAGGTCCGGGCGCCCGGGGTGAGCCGGACCGCGTCGCCCACCTCCTCCAGCACGCTGGCAGGGGTGCCGACCAGCCGGCCGACACGTTCTCTCAGCGACGCCTCGAAGTCGAGCTCCCCGGCCATGGCCCGGGCGGTGATGTCGGCGACCTCTCGCTGACACCCGGCACGAGCGGCCAGCAGCTCGATCACCTCGTCCTGGATCAGGGTCGAGTCCACGTCCAGGACCACCAGGCGCTTGGCTCGCCGCTCGAGGTTCTGGCGCTGCAACGACACGTCGATCCGGTGTTCCCGCGACGCCGCGACCAACGCGGTGCGCATCCGGTCGAGGTCACCGTCCAGCACCGTGAACTCGAACGCGGTGACCGGCTGGCTCGCCAGGCGGATGATCCGGTCGATGTTGCCGCCGCCGATCGCGATCGCTCCGGTGACCGCGCCGAGCGCACCGGGGGTCAACGGCTGCCCGATCACGGTCACCACGGACCTCGGTGACGGCGCCGTCGACTCCACCGTCCCGACCACCTCGAAGTCCAGCTGGAGGTCGTGCTCCCAGCCGTGGAAGAGCAGCTCCTTGAGCACGTCGTCGGAGCCGCCCAGCCCGATCGACAGATCGAGGGTGAGGCGGCCGCGGACGACCACCTGCTCCATGTCGTACAGCTCGGCGCCGGCGGCATCGAGCACGCCGAGCAGCCCGGCGGTGATCCCCGGGCGGTCTCGGCCGGTGCAGCGCACCAGGATCGTCCGCGTGTGCTCGTCCATCGCGCTCGAGCCTAGCGGTGGTGCCGGCCGGCACGGGGGGTTCGGCCGGTCCCGGGTTCGGCCGACCCGGGGTCCGGCGGCCCGATGCCTTCCACCCCGCCGGTGGCCGTAGGCTGCGCGGCCATGGTCACCTCGAACCCCGCACTGGCTGAGCTCGGCGGCAACCGGCTCGCCGGGCTCCAGGAGCTCGCGAACCGGCTCCGGGCCGATGGCGTCCCGCTGTACGACTTCGCGATCGGCGACCCGGACGAGCCGACACCCGAGCACATCCGCCGCGCGCTGGTGGAGGCGGTGGGCCCGGTCAGTCGCTACCCCACCGCCGCGGGCCAGCCAGCGCTCAGGGCCGCCGTGGCCGCCTGGTTCGCCCGACGGCACGGCGTCACGGTCGACCCCGACACCGAGGTGGTGCCGAGCGCCGGCAGCAAGGAGGCGATCTTCCACCTCCCGTTGGCGGTGCTGGACCCCCGCGGACCCCGCCGGCGCGTGCTGTGGGGCGAGCCCGGGTACCCGACCTACGCCAGCGGCGCGGTGTTCGCCGGCGGCGTCTCCGACCCGGTCACGCTCACCGCCGATGGTGGCTGGCGGCTGTCACTGGCCGACCTGCCCCCGGAGCGGCTGCAGCGCGCCTGCATCGCCTGGGTCAACCACCCGCACAACCCGACCGGGGCGACCGCGGACCTCGACTGGTACCGGGAGCAGGTCGCGGTGGCCCGCGAGCATGACCTGCTCCTGGTGTCCGACGAGTGCTACCAGGAGGTCTGGTTCGACGAACCCGCGCCATCGCTGCTCGAGGCCTGCGATGGTGACCTCACGGGGGTGCTGGCCGTCGTCTCCCTGTCGAAGCGCTCCGGGATGACCGGCTACCGCTCGGGCGCGATCGTCGGCGACCCGGAGCTGATCACCCGTCTGAAGGTGTTGCGTCCCCACATCGGGACCGCCTCACCCGACTTCGTGCAGGCAGCGGCGATCGCCGCGTGGGGCGACCAGGCCCACGTCGACGCACGCAGGGAGATCTTCCGCGCCAAGCGCGAGGTGGTGCTCGGCCACCTCGCCGATGTCGGGATCGAGGTGTCCGGCTCCCAGGCGACCTTCTACGTCTGGTTCCGCGCGCCGGGTGGGGACGATGCGGCGTACGCCGAGGCGCTGCTGAGCGAGCGGATCGTCGCCTCGCCCGGCCGGGCCTTCGGTCCCGGGGGCGCCGGATGGCTGCGACTGGCGCTGGTGCCGACCGTGGAGGGTTGTCACGCCGCCATGTCCGCGTGGCGATCGGCGATCGAGGGCGGTCGCCTACCGGGGAGTTAGCCCTGCGGCTCGTCGGGCCGCACCTCGTCGGGTCGCACCTCGTCGGGCCGCACCTCGTCGGGCCGCACCTCGTCGGGCCGCGGCTCGTGGGGCTGCGCCTCAGGTGGCCCGACAGCTCGACCGCCGACAGCACGCTGCGCACGACGGAGCTCCCGTCGCTCGATCCAGCGAGCTCGCCAGCGCTGCACAGCGCTTGCGGACAACCCGCCCATGTACAGCAGGGAGAACGCCACCAACGCGAGCGCCAGCGCGAGGAACGCCTCGCTGCCCACCGGTGCGCCGAGCTCCGCCGAGCCGCCGACACCAGCCTCGGACGGCCAGGGCCACAGCACGCGGACGCTGCCCACCATCAGCCCGATCAGCGCTGCGAGGACCACGTCGTGAGCGCGGGCGAGCAACCAGTTCAGGAAGGTCGAGAACGCCGCCAGACCGAGCACGGCCCCGATGGCGAACAGGATCAGGATGCCCAGATCCCGGTCGGCCGCCGCGCCGATGATCGTCGGGTACAGCCCGAGGACCAGCAGCAGGAACGAGCCGGACACCCCCGGCAGGATCCACGCGGTGATCGCGACCGCACCCCCCGCGATGATCAGCAGCAGGTTCGGGTCCTCGATCGTGCCGGGCGAGTAGCCGAGGCCGATGAAGCTGACCACGGCGGCGGCCAGCACCACCAGCACGTGCCAGCCACGGCCCTCCCGCAGGCGCCGGCCGGCGACGACGGCAGCGCCGAGCACCAGACCGAGGAACACCGCCGACATCTCGACCGGACGGGTCTCGAGCAGATCCCTGAGCGGACCCACCACCGTGAACAGCACCCCGAGCATCCCGACACCGAGCACGGCCACGAACAGCCAGTCGATCAGCTTGAGGGCATGCCACGCATCGCGGGGCCGAGCCCGGACCAGCAGTGACAGCGTGCGCGCCCCCTGCCGGATGTTGGCGATCAACCGCTCGTAGATCCCGGCGACCAGCGCCACGGTCCCACCGGAGAAGCCGGGGACGACCTCGGCCGCGCCCATCACACCACCGGTGACCAGGGTGCCGAGCAGCGCCGTGGGCCGACGCATCGGCGTCATGGCTTCGAGCGGACGCTCGGCGGTCAGGTCCTCGAGCGGGAGCTCACCATCCGGGATGTCGTCGAGCGGATCGAGCGAGATCGGGCCATCGTCGGCCGCCGCCCGATCGTCGGAGGCCGCGTCGTCGGCTGCACGGTCGTCAAAGGCCGCGTCGGCTGCCGCGGGTTGGCCCGCGGGACGCTGCACCTCTTCCTCGGACATCACGACCTCCTCCGCTCCAACGCTACCTCGGCGCTCACCGATCGGACGTCGTGACGCCGGTGCCGGGGGGAGGCGGCGGCGAGGGGCTGCTGCTCAGCTCTCCGCCGAACGGCTGCTACCGCAGCGGACGTGGACGTCAGCCGGACAGCATGCCCGTCAGCTGTTTCACCGACGGCACGCGGCCGCTGACGACGACCCGGCCGTCGACCACCAGGCCGGGCGTCGACATGATCCCGTAGCCCATGATCTCTGCGGTGTCGGTGACCTTCTCGATCGTCGCGTCCTTGCCGAGGTCGATGAGCGCCTCACGCGTCCGGTTCTCGAGCGTGACGCAGTTGTTGCAACCGGGGCCGAGCACCTTGATGTCCATGGGGTTCTCCCCTTCGGGTCGTCGTGGTCGTACGGTCGGAACGTGCGTTGCCGAGGGTCAGGCGATCAGATCGAAGATGAAGCCGATCCCGATGATCCCGAAGGTGACGGTGGTGGCGTAGATCGCGAGCAACGGCAGCTTCATGACACGCTTCAGCAGGATCATGGCCGGCAGCGACAGCGCCACGATGCTCATCATGAACGCCATCG
>CAYXJD010000052.1:0-15572 GCA_964465225.1 uncultured Actinomycetota bacterium | reverse complement strand
GACGCCGAGGCCTACCTCGGCGACGAGGTGACCCAGGCGGTCATCACCGTGCCCGCCTACTTCGACGACGCCCAGCGGCAGGCCACCAAGGAGGCGGGCGAGATCGCAGGTCTCGAGGTGCTGCGCCTGGTCGCCGAGCCGACCGCCGCCGCGCTGGCGTACGGGCTGGAGAAGGAAGCCGAGCAGACGGTCCTCGTCTTCGACCTCGGTGGCGGCACCTTCGACGTGTCGGTGCTCGAGATCGCCGAGGGTGTCTTCGATGTCAAGTCGACCGCCGGCGACTCCCGGCTCGGGGGTGACGACTGGGACCAGGTCCTGATCGACTGGATGCTGACCACGTTCAAGAACGAGCAGGGCGTGGACCTGTCGAAGGACAAGATGGCGATCCAGCGCCTCAAGGAGGCCGCGGAGAAGGCCAAGATCGAACTGTCCTCCTCCCAGGAGACCTCGATCAACCTGCCCTTCCTGACCGCCACCGATGCGGGCCCGCTGCACTTCGAACAGACCCTGTCCCGCTCGAAGTTCAACGAGTTGACCAGCGACCTGCTGAACAAGCTCAAGGGCCCGTTCCAGCGTGCGCTCAAGGATGCCGGCACGCCGTCCGCCAGCGACATCGATCACGTGATCCTGGTCGGTGGCTCCACCCGCATCCCGGCCGTCCAGGAGCTCGTCAAGGAGCTCACCGGAGGCAAGGAGCCGCACAAGGGCGTCAACCCGGACGAGGTCGTCGCGATCGGCGCGGCCCTGCAGGCCGGCGTGCTCAAGGGCGACGTGAAGGACGTGCTGCTGCTCGACGTGACCCCGCTGTCGCTGGGCATCGAGACCAAGGGCGGGATCACCCACAAACTGATCGAGCGCAACACCACGATCCCGACCAAGCGTTCCGAGGTGTTCACCACGGCTGACGACAACCAGCCGTCGGTGGAGATCCACGTCCTGCAGGGGGAGCGCGAACTCGTCAGCGACAACAAGACGCTCGGCAAGTTCATGCTGACCGACATCCCCCCGGCGCCGCGTGGCATGCCGCAGATCGAGGTCACCTTCGACATCGACGCCAACGGCATCGTGCACGTGTCCGCCAAGGATCTGGGCACCGGCAAGGAGCAGTCGATGACGATCACCGGTGGCTCGGCGCTACCCAAGGACGACATCGAGCAGATGATCTCCGACGCCGAGGCGCACGCCGAGGAGGACCGCAAGCGTCGCGAGCAGATCGAGCTGCGCAACCAGGCCGACACGCTGGTCTACACCACCGACAAGACCCTGAAGGAGCACGGCGAGAAGGTCGACGAGGCCACCCGGGCCCAGATCGAGGAGGCCGTCACCGAGCTGAAGCAGGCGCTCGAAGGTGACGACGCCGACGCGATCAAGGCCAAGATGGAAGCGGTCGGTGCGAAGAGCCAGGAGCTCGCCCAGGCGATCTACGCCGCCTCTCAGACCGCTGAGGGCGAGACCGCCGCCGGCACGGCAGAGGACGTCACCGGCAGCGAGGAGGAGGTGGTCGACGCTGAGATCGTCGACGAGGGCGACGAGGAACAGCAGGCCGGCTGACGCACCACGCTCGACCACGACCCCGCTGCACCCGTCCTAGCACCCACCACCTAGCACCCACCACCTAGCACCCACTACCTAGCACCCACTACCTAGCACCCACCACCTAGCACCCACTACCCATCATCCGAGAGGAGGATCACGATGACACAGATCACCGGCTACCACCCCTTCCGCGACGTCTCGTCGCTCCAGGACGAGGTGGAACGTGCGTTCCGCCAGGCGTTCGGTGAGCGGACCGCGGCGAGCCCGGCAGGAGCGTTCAGCCCAGCCCTCGATGTCGAGGAGACCGAGGACAGCTTCACCCTGCACGTGGAGCTGCCCGGCGTCGACGCAGAGGACGTCGACGTCTCGCTCGAGGAGAACGTGCTCACCATCGCCGGCGAGCGCGGGTTCTACGACGAGCGTGACGCGGAGGGCTTCCGTCGGATCGAACGTCACTTCGGTCGGTTCCACCGCGCGGTACGTCTGCCCGACCGGGTCGACCCCGACCGCGTCTCCGCCGCGTACCGCGACGGACTGCTGACGGTCACCGTCCCGAAGGCCGAGGAAGCCAAGCCGCGCCGGATCCAGATCACGGCCGGCTGAGCGACACCCCGCACCGCGGATGCGGGACGGCCCCGTGGCCGTCCCGCTCCCGTATCCCCTCCCGTCTCCCGCACCCCACGCGCACCTGCACACCAGCATCGACGCCAGCATCGACGCGATCATCGACGAGGGACACTCCGTGAACGACTCCTCCCGCGACCCACTCGACCGTCACGACGACGAGGTCACGGTTCCGTCCGGGTCCGCTGACGGTCCGGTCCCCGCCGACGGCGAGCAGGCCCGTGCCCCGATGGCCGATCACGCCGCCGGCACGGACCACGACCTACCTGCGGGCGACGTGCCGCGCGAGCTCGCCGACACGGGCGACGCCGCCGGTGGGAGGGCACCCGACGCTGGCGCGATGGACATCGAAGCGCTGGCGGCCAGCGATCCGCGGTCCAAGGCCGAGCTCCTCGTGGAACTGCTGGAAGCCGAGGCCAAACGCGACGAGTACCTCGATGACCTGCGACGCAGCCATGCCGAGTTCGAGAACTATCGGCGCCGTGTGATGCGCGACGGTGCCGTCCAACGCGCAGCGGGCAAGGCCGAGGTTGCCGGTGCGCTGCTGGAGGTCCTGGACGACCTGGATCGGACCCTGGCTGCTGCGGAGCGCTCCCCGGACCAGGACCTGCACACCGGGGTGCGACTGGTGGCGTCCAAGCTCGTGGACGCGCTGCGCCACCTCGGCCTCCAACGGATCGACGAGGTCGACGTGTCCTTCGATCCCGAGGTGCACGAAGCCGTACAGCAGCAACCTGGAGACGGCATCGACGGCGAACCCCGCGTGGTGAACGTGCTGCGGCCCGGCTACCGGCTGGACGACCGTGTCCTGCGGGCCGCGATGGTCGCGGTCGAGGGCTAGACCGAGGAGACGACGGCAGACGCAGAGGGGAGGTGACCGCCGATGGCGCCACAGCGTGAATGGTTGGAGAAGGACTACTACAAGGTCCTGGGGCTGAGCAAGGACGCGACCCAGGACGAGATCAAGCGTGCCTACCGCAAGCTGGCACGGGTCAACCATCCCGATGCGAACCCCGATGACCCGGAAGCTGAACAACGCTTCAAGGACATCGGTGAGGCGCACAGCGTCCTCAGTGACGAGCAGAAGCGTCGGGAGTACGACGAGATCCGTCGGCTCGGTGCCGCCGGCTTCGGTGGCGGTGGCGGTGGCGGTGGTGGCGCACGCGGAGCGGGCGGTTTCCCCGGCGGCTTCACCGGTGCCAGCGAGGCGGACCTCGGCGATCTCCTCGGCCACCTGTTCACGAGCACCGGTGGTGATGGCGGCGGCTTCGGTCCCATGGCCGGCAGCCGTGCGCGGCGCCCGACCCGGGGTCCCGACCTGCACGCGGACGTGCACCTCACCTTCGAGGATGCCTTGGCCGGCGTGCGGACCACCCTGCGGATCACCGGTGACGGACCGTGCGACACGTGTGGCGGCTCGGGCGCTGCGCCCGGGACCTCGCCACGCCGCTGTGATGTCTGCGGCGGACGTGGGCAGGTGACGGTCGACCAGGGCCCCTTCTCGTTCGCGCAGCCCTGTGCTCGTTGTGGCGGTCGCGGTCAGCTGATCGACGATCCGTGCCCGACCTGCTCGGGCGAGGGGCGCGTCGTCAAGCCCCGGCAGCTGACCGTCAAGATCCCCGCCGGCGTGCGCGATGGTGCGGTGATCCGTGCCAGCGGCCGTGGTGGGCCGGGTACCGCGGGCGGTCCCGCCGGTGACGTCCTGGTCACGGTCCACGTCGAACCTCACCCGCTGTTCGGACGCAAGGGCGACGACGTGACCCTCGAGGTGCCGATCACCCTGAGCGAGGCCGCGCTGGGGACCAAGGTCACCGTGCCCACGCCGCACGACAGCACGCGCACCATCCGGATCCCTGCGGGCACCGGCCACGGTCGCACCTTCCGTATCCGGGGGGAGGGCGCACCCAAGACGCGGGGCGGGAACGGCGACCTGCTGGTCAGCACGAGGTTGCAGGTCCCGAGCAAGCTCAGCCGTGAGGAGCGCCGGCTCTTCGAGCAGCTCGCCGAGATCGAGGACGTGAGCGAGCGGGAGGCCACGCTGTTCGGTCAGGCCGCCGGTTGACGCGCCCACGCACAGGCCCTGCCGAGGACCGAGATCGCGGACGACCGCGTTCGACAGCGGCTGGCCGCGAGCCCCAGAGGAAGGAGGCACCGGTGACGAGCGAGCAGCACTATCTCGAGCCCCACAGCGGGCAGCACGGCTGGTCGTGGTCGTCGCGCGCCGGTGCCCGCCGGGACGAAGGCCCCGATCTGCAACCCTACGAGGTGCCGGAGGACGGCGAGACGCCGGTCTACGTCATCTCGGTCGCTGCCGAACTGGCTGGCCTGCACCCCCAGACCCTGCGCGCTTACGAGCGAGAGGGGCTGCTCACCCCGGCCCGTACGGAAGGCGGGACCCGTCGGTACTCCCGACGGGACGTGGAGCGGCTGCGGTTCATCCGCACGCTCACCCAGGACGAGGGACTCAACCTCGCCGGTGTCCGGGTCGTGCTCGACCTCGGTGAGAAGCTCGAGGGCGCCCGGCAGCGGATCGGCGAGTTGGAGGAGATGGTCCGGGTACTGGCGGAGCGGATCGAGGAGCGCCCCCGCGAGGATCGGTTCGAGATCGTCAAGGCACCCACGACGAACGTCGAACTCCACCCGCGAGGCCGCAGGACGGGACAACGGGGCAACAGCACGATCCAGCGTGCACGCCCGGTCCCCCCACCGGAGATGCGCACCGCGGACGCCTGATCCGACGGCTGCTGTGGTGGCACGGTCCGGCCGAGCTTGGCCGGTTCGCTGCCCCATTCGGCCTACGTGGCTGCTGCGGTGACGTCGGCCGGCCGCGGGTGGCCGGTTCGCTGCCCCGTATCCCGTCCCTGACCTGGCTGCTGCGGTGACGTCGGCCGTGATCCTTGAGTCGTAGCGACTGAAGGATCCTGCGCCGACACATCATCTGCGCCATGACACTGCTATCGCACCTCCGTACCGTCGCAAGCAGCGGCACCCGGCCAGTGGCTGTTCGCTGAAGCGCCCGGTGACACCGCCGATCACACCCCGAACGCCCGTCGTTCACCGTGACGCCATCCCGATGGTGGTGCCACGTACCCATCGGACCGCCGGGCATCACTTCGGCCAGCGTCCGGCCGGGAGGCGAGGATCCGAGGAGGAACACCGTGGAGATGGACCAGCTCACGCACAAGTCGCAGGAGGCCCTGCGCCGTGCCGTGGCGATCGCCACCGAGCGCAAGCACACCGAGGTCGGCACCGCCCACCTGCTCGCCGCGCTGCTCGAGCAGACCGACGGAGTGGTGCTGCCGTTGCTGTCCAGGCTCGAGGTGACCCCCACCACCCTGCGCAACCGCACGACCGAACTGCTCGATGCCACCGCGGCGGCCTACGGCGCGACCGGCCAGCCGTCGATCGGTCGACCGCTGTCGCGCGCGTTGGAGGCCTCGGTCGAGGAGGCTTCCCAGCTCGGTGACGACTACGTCTCGACCGAGCACCTCCTGCTCGCCCTGGCCGGCAACAGCGACCGCACCGCCGCGATCCTGGTCGAGCTGGGCATCGACCGGGATGCGATCCTGGGGGCCTTGCAGCAGGTCCGCGGGTCCCAGCGCGTCACCTCCCAGGACCCGGAGTCGACCTACGAGGCGCTCGAGAAGTACGCCCGGGATCTCACCGCCCTCGCCGAGGACGGCAAGCTCGACCCCGTCATCGGCCGGGACGAGGAGATCCGCCGGGTGATCCAGGTCCTGGTCCGGCGGACCAAGAACAACCCGGTCCTGATCGGGGAGCCAGGGGTCGGCAAGACGGCCATCGTCGAAGGTCTGGCGCGCCGCATCGTCGAGGGGGATGTCCCGACGCTCCTCGAGGACAAGAAGCTGGTCGAGCTGGACCTGTCGGCCATGGTGGCCGGGGCGAAGTACCGGGGCGAGTTCGAGGAACGTCTCAAGGCCGTGTTGAAGGAGATCGAGGCCTCGGAGGGTCAGATCATCACCTTCATCGACGAACTCCACACCGTCGTCGGTGCCGGCGGGGCCGAGGGGGCCATGGACGCCGCGAACATGCTCAAGCCCATGCTCGCGCGGGGGCAACTGCGCATGATCGGCGCCACCACCCTGGCCGAGTACCGCAACATCGAGAAGGACGCTGCGCTTGAGCGTCGTTTCCAGCCGGTGCACGTCGCCGAGCCGAGCGTCGGCGACACCGTCGGCATCCTGCGTGGCCTGCGGGAGCGCTACGAGGTCCACCACGGCGTCGAGATCACCGACGACGCGTTGGTGGCCGCCGCGAGCCTGTCGGACCGCTACCTGACCGACCGGTTCCTGCCCGACAAGGCCATCGATCTCCTCGACGAGTCGATGGCCCGGATCCGCATCGCCAACGAGTCGATGCCGCCGGAGATCGACGAGGTGACCCGCCGGATCCAGCAGCTCGAGATCGAACGTGTGTCGCTGGCCAAGGCCGACTCGCCGGCCTCCGTGGAACGTCTCACCGACCTGGATGCGGAACTGGCCGAGCTTCGCGAGCGAGAGGCGGAGATGGACCAGCGCTGGCAGGCCGAGAAGGGCGCCATCGGTGAGCTCACCTCGGCGAAGGAGGAACTGGAGCGGGTCCGGGAGCAGGCGGCCGTAGCCGAACGCGACGGCGACTACGAACGTGCCTCGCAGCTGCGCTACGGACGGATGCCTGAGCTCGAGCGGCTGGTCGCCGGTGCCCAGGAGCGCATCGAGGCCTTCCGTGCCGACGGCCAGAGCCTGCTGGACGAGAAGGTCACCGAGATCGAGATCGCCGAGGTGATCGCGCGCTGGACCGGCATCCCGGTCACCAAGCTGATCGAGTCGGAGACGGCCAAGCTGCTCCACCTCGAGGAGCAGCTCCACGCCCGGGTGGTCGGCCAGGACCAGGCCGTGGACGCCGTCGCCAACGCGGTGCGTCGGTCCCGCTCCGGGATCGCCGACCCGGACCGGCCGATGGGCTCCTTCCTGTTCCTGGGCCCCACCGGCGTCGGCAAGACCGAACTGGCCCGCGCGCTCGCCGAGTTCCTGTTCGATGACGAGCGGGCCATGCTGCGCATCGACATGGGCGAGTACCAGGAGAAGCACACCGTCGCCCGCCTGATCGGTGCCCCTCCCGGCTACGTCGGCTACGACGAGGGCGGCCAGCTCACCGAAGCGGTCCGTCGTCGCCCCTACCAGGTGCTCCTGCTGGACGAGGTGGAGAAGGCCCACCCGGACGTGTTCAACGTGCTGTTGCAGGTGCTCGACGACGGCCGGCTGACCGACGGCCACGGCCGCACCGTCGATCTGCGCAACACCGTGATCATCATGACCTCCAACCTCGGGTCCACCCACATCCTCGATGCCGGCCTGTCGTCGGAGGAGCTACGAGATCGGGTGATGACCGACGTCCGCGCCCACTTCCGGCCGGAGTTCCTCAACCGCATCGACGAGGTGGTGATCTTCGACCGGCTGGCGAAGGAGCAGCTGCGCGAGATCGTCGACATCCAGCTGGCGCGGCTCCGGGCGCGACTCGACACCCAGGACGTCCACCTCGAGGTGACGGATGCGACGCTCGATCGGTTGGCCGAGCTCGGCTTCGACCCGCTGTACGGCGCCCGTCCGCTCAAACGGGTGATCCGCGCTTCCCTGGAGGACCAGCTCGCCCGGGCGCTCCTGGCCGGCGAGGTGGCACCGGGCCGCACGGTGCGCGTCGACGTGGCCGATGACGGCGCCTTCCGCTTCGAGACGGTCGCCGAGGCCGAGGCCGAGGCCGAGGTAGCGGCCGCTCACGCCGCGCCCGCCTGATCCCCAGGTGTCTCACCCCGCCCACGGGCCGGCCACACCGTCCCGTGGGCGGTCGTGGCCCGGGCTCCCGCACAAGCGGATGGCAGGGAGCAGCGGATGGTCGCTGCCGTGCGCCCGGTGCGGGCCGCACTCAGCCCTGTCCAGCCGGCTGTGACACAGCGGGCGTGACCCGCGACTCGACGGGCCCGCTCACTCGGCGGGGAGCATGAGCGCGATCGTGAGCACGCCCTCCGGGCTGCTCTCGTCCATGAGGAGGCTGATGGTCAGCGTGGAGCCCGGATCACCCTCCTGGATCCCGGTCACACCACCCATCACGCCCTCGGCCATGTCCTGGCGCTGCACCTCGTCCCAGGGGCCGTCGGCGACCGACGCCTCGATCTCGTCCATCAGCTCCCCCCAGTCACCGCTGATGGCCCCCTGCACCGTGAACGCTCGGCTGTCGGCCTCGGTCACCTCACTGGCCGCTTGCGGCTGGAAGCCGGCAGGGGGTGTGAACACCGCGGCGATCTCCTCCGGGACCTCGCTGCTCTCCCCGGTGGTGATGGTGCCCTCGTCGGTGGTGATCGTGCCGGTGCCCTCGTCCTCGTCGATGTCGAGGTCGAAGGACTCGCCGTCCTGGCCCTCGATCGTCACGGAACCGTCGTCGCTGTCGATCTCGACGTCCTCGATCCCCTCGACCTGCGACAGGCCACGCTCCACCACACTCTCGCTGGAGCAGCCAGCCAGTAGCAGTGCACCGGCGCCGAGCGCAGCCAGCGAGCGGACGGGGTGCATCGTGTTCGCCCTCACGGCGTTGCCTCCTGGGTCGTGTTCGTCGCCTGTCGGCGTCCGATGCCCCAGTGTGGCACGTTGCTGCGCTGCGAGCTGCACCTCACTGTGTGCCGGCCCGGTGAGCCGGCCGGCACGGTCGGGTGCGGCTACGTTCAAGCGTCACCGGCGGCGGGAGGACATCAGGTGGCCGATGGCACGGGCAGGCCCGCCAGGAGGTCCGGGACCCGCCGCAGCCGTCGCCGCCTCATCGCCGTGTGCGCACTGCTGTTGATGCTCGTGGCCGCCGGCTGGTCACAGCAGGACCCGATCGAGGGGCTCCCGGCGATCGCCGATCGTGAGGTGTCGATCATCGCCCACGGCGGCGCTCAGGGCCACGCTCCCGCCAACACCATGGCCGCGTTCGACACGGCGCTCGAGCTCGGTGCCGACACCCTCGAGATGGACCTGCAGCTGACCGCCGACGGCGAGGTGGCGACGATCCACGATGCCACGGTGGATCGGACCACCGACGGGGCGGGCCCGGTGCGGGAGCTGACCCTGGCCGACCTGCAGGCGCTCGATGCCGGTGCGAGCTGGCAGGACGAGGATGGTGGCACCCGGTTCGCCGGCCGTGGGATCCGGCACGCATCGCTGCGTGAGGTGCTCGAGCGCTTCCCCGAGACGCCGCTGGTGGTCGAGCTGAAGACGGACGCCGGCACGGCCATCATCCAGCCGGTGCTCGACCTGCTGGCGGCGTACGACAGGGACGACGGCAGCGTCGTGGTGGCCTCCTTCAGCGAGGACTACCTCGCGCCGGTCCGCGCTCAGGCGCCGCTGGTGCCGACCAACATGCCGGAGTCGGAGACCTACGGCTTCTACGTCCGGCAGCTCGTCGGCCTACATCCGTGGTGGGAGCCGCCCGGCGAGGTGTTCCAGGTGCCGGAGCGCTTCGACGGCCGCCTGGTCGTGACCCCGCGTTTCACACGGGCAGCCGAGCGCCTGGGCATCGACGTCCAGGTCTGGACGGTCAACGAGCCCGACCAGATGCACCGTCTCCTGGATGCCGGTGCCCACGCGCTGCTGACCGACTTCCCGGACCGGGCCGTGGAGGTCGTCGCAGCACGCGCCGCCGAGCGTGACGGCGTCGTGCGGGGCCCGGACCGGGGGCGCTACGAACCCCAGCTGGAACGCGCGGAGCAGCTCCAGGAGCGCGCCGGCTGGCTGACGCCGGTGTTCGCCGCGTTCTCCTTCCTCGGTGACGAGGAGTTCTACCTCCTGCTCCTGCCGGTGACCTACTGGGCGATCAGCCGGCACGTCGGCGTCCGGCTGGGGGTGATCCTGCTGCTCAGCGCCAGTCTCAACGGAGTGCTCAAGCTCGCCTTCACCACCCCCCGGCCCTTGTTCCTGCGGCCCGAGGTCGGGGCCGTGAGCGAGACAAGCTTCGGCCTGCCCTCCGGGCACGCGCAGAACGCGACGGCCTTCTGGGGGTTGCTCGCCGCGCACGTGCGCGGCTGGCTGGTGCGGCTCCTCCTCCTCGCGCTGATCGCCGCCATCGCCTGGTCGCGCATCCACCTCGGCGTCCACTTCCTCGAGGACGTGGTCGTCGGCGCGCTCGTCGGGGCGGCGCTGGTGGGGGCGTTCCTGCTGCTCGAGCCGCGGGTCGTGCGCTGGTGGCAGCGCGTCGGCACCGTGGAGCGGATGCTCGCCTCGCTGGTGACCGGCCTGGTGTGGGTGGCTCCGGCGGTGTTGCTCGCAGGACGGCTGATCGGTGTCGAGTTCCCCTGGCCCGGCGTCGAGGACCTCTCGGAGATGACCGGCGCGAGCAGCGTGGTCACCCCGGCCGCAACGCTGTCGGGCTTCGGGATCGGGCTCGCCTGGTTGCAGGCGCACGGTGGCTTCGATCACCGCGGAGCACCGGGCCGGCGTCTCGTGCGGGTGCTGGTCGGCCTGGTGGGCGTCGCGGTCCTCTACCTCGGTCTGTCCGCGGTGTTCCCCAGCGGTGAGGGCCCCGTCGAGTTGACCCTGCGGGCCGTGCGCTACGGGTTGATCGGCGCCTGGGTGGGTGGGATCGGACCGTGGGCGTTCGTCCGGCTCCGCCTCGCGGATCCGGCCCCATCCGATGCTGCCGCGTCCGGTCCGGTCATCCCGTGGACCGGCGGTACCGTCGGGGCGGAGCAGCCGTGAGGAGCGCTACGTGGTCCGCACCCGTTTGAGCGAACCCGACGCCGTGATCGTCGGATCCGGTCCGAACGGACTCGCGGCAGCGATCGCCCTTGCGCGTGAGGGCTTCAAGGTCGTCGTCATCGAGGCAGCTGATGAGCCCGGCGGCGGGCTGCGCACCTACGACGACCCACAGATCGCGGGTCTGCGCCACGACCACTGTGCCGCGGTCCTGCCCTTCGCGGCGGCCTCGCCGTTCCTCCGCACGCTCCCCCTGACCGAGTACGGGCTCACGTGGCGTCATCCGGAGGTCGACTGCGCGCACCCACTGGATGACGGCACCGCCGTCGTGGCCTACCGCGATCTCGCCCGCACGGTGGCCGAACTCGGGGCCGACGGGCCGGTGTGGGACCGCCTGATCGGGGCGGCGGCCCGGCGCTTCGAGGCGCTGGCCGACGACGTGCTGGGCCCGATCGTACGCATCCCCCGCCACCCCTTCGCGACCGCTCGAGCGGGACTGCCGGCTCTGCTGCCAGCGACCGCCACCGCGGCTCGGTTCCCGACCGAGCGCGGCGCCGCCCTGTTCGGCGGCATGGCCGCCCACGCCATCAACCGCCTCGACCTGCCGATCACCGGGGCGGTCGGGGTCCTGCTGGGCGCCGCCGGGCACCGTCACGGCTGGCCGGTCGCCCAGGGCGGAGCCGAGGCAGTGTGGCGGGCGATGGTCGCGCTGCTGGAGGACCTCGGCGGCGAGGTGGTGACGGGACACCACGTGCGTGCGTTCCGAGAGCTCCCCCGCGCCCGCGTGGCGCTGTTCGACACCACGCCGACGGGTCTCGCCCACATCCTGGGGGACCACCTGCCGGTCCGCGGCCGACGTCGCGCCGAGCGGTGGCGGTACGGCCCGGCTGCCTACAAGGTCGACTTCGCCGTCCGCGGCGCGGTGCCCTGGACCGCCCCGAACGCGCGCCGCGCGGGCACCCTCCACCTCGGCGGCAGCTTCGATGAACTGGTCGCCACGGAAGCGGCGGTGGTCGCCGGGGGCCTTCCCGAGCGCCCGTTCACGCTGGTGGCCCAACCCCACGTCGCCGACCCTTCCCGCGAGGTGGACGGCGTGACGCCGCTGTGGGCGTACGCCCACGTTCCGCACGGAACGGACGAGGAGGTCGCACCCCTGATCGAGGCGCAGATCGAGCGCTTCGCTCCCGGCTTCGGTGCTGCGATCCTGGCGCGGCACGTCACGACCCCGGCGGACTTCGAAGCGGGGAACCCCAACCTGCACGGCGGCGACATCGGCGGCGGCGCGAACCTGCCGAGCCAGCTGCTGGCGCGTCCGCGGCTGTCGACCGATCCGTACCACACGGGGGTGCCGGGGGTGTACCTGTGCTCGTCCTCGACGCCGCCGGGCGGTGGGGTGCACGGGATGGCCGGCTACCACGCCGCGAGATCGGCGTTGCGGGTGCTGACCGCCTGAACGGCGCGCTGCGGGACCCGATCGTCAACCGGCCCGATCGTCGAGCCGCTGGGCGCGTCCGGATCAGACCTCGCTGTCCGCCGCCTGGCCGTACTGTTTCCGGAAGTCCCAGCTGGCCATGCTGCGTGGCTCGAGCCGGAGCCAGCGGTGATGGTCGGCGGGCTCCAGTGGATGGTCGGTGCCGAAGTACTTCACGGAGAACCCACGCCGGACCTCGAGCGGGACCTCATCGTCGGGGACGAAGGCGTACGCGAGCCGGCCGGAGATGCCGCGGAGCTCCACGTACTGCTCCCCGCCGTCGACGACGAAGGCGGCACGGGTCCCGGCCTCCATGCGCGCCGTGCGCTTGGCTCGGGTGAGGTTCCACACCCAGAACGCGCCGTCGTGCCAGACGAACCACACCGGCACCACTGCGGGCCAGCCGTCCTCGTCGAGGGTGGCCAGCCGCAGGACCCGTTCCTCGGCCAGGAACGCATCGCGCTGCGGTGCGGTCATGCTGAGCTTGCCCACGCCGTGCCTCCTCGTGGCCGTCCCTGCGCGCGGCCACGGTAGCGCGGCCGTGGCTACGCTCCCGGCTCGGACGCGACGTCGCCGCCACCTCGCCGGGGCAGCGCCGGACGGCCGCGGTGTCTTCGGGCCGCCGTGCCTTCGACACGGGGTGCCGACGTGCCGATGCCGCACCATCACCATGCGATGACCGTGATCAGGAGGAGCTCTGGTGGGTCGGGCCGACGAGCATGATCCGTTCGCTCCGATCGAGACCTCGGAGCGCTTCGCCACGCTGCTGGCCGTCGTCGGTGTGGTGTGCGCAGTGGCAGCGGCCGTGACGGGACTCGCTCCGCTCTTCGGGCCGCTCGGGATGGCCTCGGGGCTGATCGCCCACGTCAAGGGCAGTCGCTACGGCATGCCCAGCGCGATCCTGGCCGGCCTCGGCATGATCGTCGGGATGTCGGTCATCCTCTACCTACGCTGAGGTCGCAGCAGTCGTAGGTTGCCGACGGGGGACGCAGCCCCTCGCACACGGTCGCGGGATGCGCCTACGCTCATCGAACGGCTGGAGGGTGAGTAGTGGGTGTGATCAAGACCATCGACCTCGTCGGCGTGTCGACCGAGTCCTGGCGGGATGCGGCGCACAAGGCGCTCGAGGAGGCGACGAAGACGCTGCGCAGTGTCGAGGGCTTCGATGTGCTCGAGACCTCCGCGGTCGTGGAGGGCGAGGAGATCAGCGAGTACCACACCCACGTGCGCATCCGCTTCCGCATCACACGTTGAAGGTGACACGAGCCAGGTGCTGGCGGCGGTGCGCCGGCCGCTGAGCTCGCGTGGGGCCGGGCACGGCACGCGGCGGCCCGTCCGGCCGCGCGCCGGCGTACGTCACAGGATCCTGGTTCCGTCCACGTCGCCGCGCGTGGACAGCGCCCGCTGCAGGGTGCTGGACAGCTCGCGGATCGGCCCCTGGTGGACCGTGGCTCCGGGCAGCCGGACGGCGTCGCTCGGGAGGAACCCGGGACCGCCGAGCACCACCGAGGCGCGTCCGAACCGCGCCTCGTCGGCCAGGAACTCCTCCGCGTGCGAACGGAACATCGATCCGACCAACACCAGGTCGGGGTCGAGGTCGGCGACGCTGCGTTCCATGGCCATGGTCGGCATCCGGGCGCCGAGGTAGTGGACGCGCCAGCCGGCGTCGGCGGCCACCACCGCTGCGGCCAACAAGCCGAGGTCGTGATCCTCTGCCTCGGGCGCGGCGGCGACACAGCTGTGCGCGTCAGGCCGCACCGGCACGCGCAGCAGCCGTTGGAGTCGCGGTCGCAGCGTGTTGGTGGCGAAGTGCTCACGGGCGATGACGCGGGGATCGTCCTGCCAGCCCTCCCCGACCCGTCGCAGCAGCGGGAGCACGACCTCGTCGAGCGCGCGCGGGATGTGGAAACGGGCGAAGGCGTCATCCATGGCGGCATCGGCACTCGTCCCGTCGAAGCTGTCGATCGCCGCTTCGAGCCGTGACACGAGGTCGCTGGAGACCGGACCGCTCCCGGGCACGGGCCGTAGCGGGGTGACGCTGGCCGGCTCGCGCAGCACCTCACGCGCAGCGGCCGCGGCGGACCATCCCTCATCGAGGAGCCGTTGCATGCCGCGGACGTGACCGATGTCCGCCTCGCTGTACAGGCGGTGTCCACCTTCGGTTCGAGCGGGACTCAGCAGCCCGTACCGTCGTTCCCACGCGCGCAGCGTCGGGACCGCCACGCCGGTACGACGCGACACCTCCCCGATGCGGAGTACGGCGCGGTCGTCAACCATCGGGGCGGGTCCGTTCGTGTGCTGGTCGGACGTGGTGCTCAAGGGGTCGCCGTTCGGATCTGCGCTGAACGGCCACGCATCGGGCGAGGGTCGTGTCGGGGGTCGTTCGCCGCCGCACCCCGCTCTGGACGGTTCGCGCCGAAGGCGCCGAGTCGTCACCCAGTTCCCGCACAGCATGCCGTACGCCGCCGCTGCGGTGAGGGGTGCCATGCGCGACGAACGCCCACCGTCGTGCGTTCACGCGACGGGGCGTGAGCTGACCGTTCAGGCTCCGGTTCCCTGCCATGTGGCGTCGCAGCGACGGGTCTCGTAGCGTGCACCACATGGAGCCCTCGCCACTGACCCGACTCACCCCTGGCATGCCGATCCTGGTGGGCGCCGACCGCTTCGTGTCCGTGTCCCAGGACCTGGCGGCTGCCTTCGCCCCCGGTGATGCGTTGCTCAGCGTCCCGGAGGACGGAGCGCTGCTCCACGTGCCCGCGGCTGACCGCCGGGCCGCCGCTGTCGCGGTCGATGCGGCCGTCGCGGCCTTCGCCGGGCTCGGTGAGGTCGACGATGCTCGGCTCGATGCCTTCTACACCGCCTTCGCGGACCGCCTCGCCGACGACGAGGTGTTCGCACCGATCGCAGCCGCGAACGCCGACGACGTCGCCGCCGCGCGCGAACGCGGGCGCTCGACCACACGGCTCGAGCTCGACGGGCGGATGCGCGCAGGCATGGTGGAGGGGCTGCGCGCGTGGGCGGCGACGGGTAGCGCCCGCGGCGCCGTCCTCACCCGACATGACCACCCCGGATGGACCCTGGAGCAGGTGAGCGACCGGCTCGGGGTCGTGGCGTTCGTGTTCGAGGGACGCCCCAACGTCTTCGCCGACGCGTGCGGCGTGCTGCGTACGGGCAACGCCGTGGTGTTCCGCATCGGATCCGACGCGCTGGGCACGGCG
>CAYXJD010000051.1:0-15575 GCA_964465225.1 uncultured Actinomycetota bacterium | reverse complement strand
CCGAAGATGTCGTACGCCTCTTCCGGCACGATGTGGTCCGGAAGCGTCGTCTCGCCTTCGATCGTCCAAGTCACCAGCAGGTCGCGATCCTGCTGATCGCGCATTCGTACATACAACCCCCCCTCATCGAATTCCCCGGCCTCCAGTACTGTCGACAAGGCGGTGAACTTCGACAATGCAGCCATCGCGGCGGCACTGGGGCGGGCGATGGGTTCCACGGGACCAGCGCCGTCCAGCGTGTCCAGCAGGAGATCGCCGAGCTTGCCGCGCTCCAGGGCCATGGCGATCATCCGGTCGAGGGTGGTCTGCGGCGTGGAGGAGCGCTGCTCGCGCGGGACCAGTTCGAGGGCGTCGAAGCGGCACTGGTCGATGCACACCCCGCAGCCCAGGCAGCGGTCCGGGTCGAGCACCGCCCAGTACGTGCGTCGCCCCTGCCCGTGGCTGTCGCACCGCTCGATCGCCTCAGCTGGGCAGGCGGTCACGCACCCGTCGCGGCAGCCCCGGCACCGCTCGGCATCGATGCTGGCGACCCAGTTCGAGGGCACGATGGCGTCGTGCAACCCGGCCCGGCGGATCGCCTGCATCATCCCGCAACAGCACCCACAGCAGTTGCACAGGTAGGTGAGCTGCTCCTGGACGTTGTCCCCCGTCTGGGCCAGGCCCGCTGCCTTGGCCTCGGTCAGGACCTGCAGTCCCTCGGCGTTGCTGATCGCCTCGGCGAGGTCCGCGCGGACCAGCGCCTCGGCGGCTGCACCGAAGCTCAGGCAGGTGCGCACCGGAGCATCGCAGGCGCGACCGAGCAGCCCGGCGTGGGTACGGCAGGGGCAGTCCGACACCGCCACGGTGGTCGCCTCGGACACCACGGCGGTCGCCCGCTCCCAGGCGAGCACCTCGGTGGGCGGCCGCTCGGGCAGCGCCTCCTCACGCACCATCGTGCGGCCCACCTGGACGCTGCCCGCGAACACGCTGTGGGCGAAGCGGTGGTCGTCATCGCTGAACAGGTACTCGTCGAACAGGCGGGCCAGCTCCTCGATCGGGGCGTCCTCGCGCACGCGCATGAAGGTGAACTCGAAGAAGCCGATCACCACGGGCGCGAGCGCCACCCAGCGCTGCCCGCGATGCTCGAGATCGAACACCAGGCCCCGCCGCGCCATGTCCGACAGCATCACGTCCAGCTCGACCGGGTCACGCTCCAGCCGCTCGGCCAACCGCTCCACCGCCACGATCGAGGGCAGGTGGGCGGCGAGCTCCGCCTCCTCCTCGGTGAACAGCAACCGCAGGATCGCGCGGAAGGCCGGGGTGTCCGGCGCACCGGTGGGCTGCCGGTCCAAGCGTTGCTGGAGGTCGCGGTAGACACCGGTGTCGGCCACGACGTCGCTGCTCGCGTGTCCCATCGACCCCTCCCGCACGTACCGGGATCCCGACCGTACGGCGGGTCTGGGAACCCCGGCAGAGGCGATGGTCACCCCGGTGGCGGCGCGGGTGGGCTCGCCACCAGCCACCGGACCGCCACCACGAGCACACCGACCACCCCCACCATGCCGAGCACCGCCGGTGGGGTCACGATCAGGAACTCGGTCTCGCGCACCTGAGCGAGGTCCCCGATGGCGCTGGTGAGCTGGGGCACCGCGAAGACCAGCAGGATCGCGCCGCCGATGTCCTGGCGCAGCCGTGGAGCGACGAACAGCAACGCCGCTGCCACGACCGCTCCCGTCAGGCTGGCGACGGCCTCGATCCCGTCGAGCCGGGACAGCTCCGTGCGCGCGAAGGAGCGCATGGCCCCTGGAGGGGACAGCTCCAGGGTCTGGAGCGCGCTCGGGAGCCAGGCCAGCACCGCCACCGTGACGTAGCCGCCGCTGGGACCCGGCACGGCCCGGCGCCAGCCGTCCCGGGGTCGCGACCACCAGGCCAGGAGCGCCACCGCGACCGCCAGCACCGACACCAGCGGCGGTCCGACGACGGCCAGGACCTCGAAGGCGGTGGCGTCGCGCCACCAGCCCCCGGCCACCACATCGGGAAGCGTGGGCAGACTGGCCGTCAGCAGGAGCGGCGCGGCGGCGAGCAGGACCGCGGTCCCCAGCCGCGGGCGACGCGCGCGCAGCAGCACGGCCCCGGCCAGCCAGGGCAGCGGCGCGAGCACCGCCCATGCCCAGCGCAGTGCCGTGAGCTCGACGTCCGAGCCGATGAGCGAGAACGCGAGGCGCGCCTGCTGCTCGGTGATCAGGAACAGCAGGAGCTGGATCGCGGCCACGACGACCGCGAGCACCGCGGCGAGACGGCGGATGTTCGGCCTTTGGATCGGAGGTCGCAGGGTAGGTCCCCGCCCCTGCCCCGGGCCGGCTCCCGGGTCGGCGTGCCTCAGCTCAGCAGCCCGGGAGCCGCTCGCTCAGGTAGGCGTCCAAGCGGTCGATCGCCACCCGCTCCTGGGCCATCGTGTCCCGGTCACGCACGGTCACCGCGCGATCCTCGAGGGTGTCGAAGTCGACGGTGACGCAGTAGGGCGTCCCGATCTCGTCCTGGCGGCGGTAACGACGCCCGATCGACTGCGTCTCGTCGTACTCGCTCATCCACCGGCCCTTGACCAGATCGAACACCTCGCGCGCGGTCGGGGTCAGGGAGTCCTTCTTCGACAGCGGGAGCACCGCGACCTTGTAGGGCGCGAGCCGCTTGTCGAGCTTGAGCACGACCCGCTCCTGGAGCTCGCCCTTGGCATCGGGTGCCGACTCCACGCGGTAGGCGTCGAAGAGGAAGGCGAGCGTGGCCCGGGTGGCGCCGGCGGCCGGCTCGATCACGTAGGGGTGGTAACGGCGATCGTTCGGCTGGTCGTAGTAGGTGAGGTCCTGGCCACTGGCCTCCTGGTGGGCCTTGAGGTCGAAGTCGGTGCGGTTGGCCAGGCCCTCGAGCTCCGACCATCCCATCGACACGTCCGGGAAGTAGTAGTCGATGTCGACGGTGCGCTTGGCGTAGTGCGACAGCTCACCTGCGCCGTGCTCACGGATGCGCAGGTTCTCGGGTCGGATACCGAGGTCGGTGTACCAGCGCAGTCGCTCGTCGATCCAGTACTGGTGCCACTGTTCGTCGGTGCCGGGCTCGACGAAGTACTCCATCTCCATCTGCTCGAACTCGCGCGTGCGGAAGACGAAGTTGCCCGGGGTGATCTCGTTGCGGAACGACTTGCCCATCTGGGCGATGCCGAAGGGTGGTTTCCTGCGGGTCGTTCGCTGGATCGTCGAGAAGTCCACGAACATGCCCTGTGCGGTCTCGGGCCGTAGCCAGACCGTGGAACCCGCGGTCTCGACCGGCCCCATGTTCGTCTGGAACATCAGGTTGAAGCTGCGCGGATCGCCCAGGGTGTCGGCCTTGCAGGTCGGGCAGATCAGATCGCCCTCGGCGTCCTCGGCGCCGAGCTGCTCCTCGCGCAGGTGGTCCTCACGGAAACGCTGGTGGCACTTCGCGCACTCCACCAACGGGTCGGAGAAGTTGGCGAGGTGACCGGAGGCCTGCCACACCTCGGTGGGGCCGAGGATCGCCTGTTCCATCCCCACGATCTCGTCGCGCAGCTGCACCATGGCTCGCCACCACTGGCGCTTGACGTTCTCCTTCAGCTCCACCCCGAGCGGGCCGTAGTCCCACGTGGCGCGCACCCCGCCGTAGATCTCCGCGGTCGGGAAGATGATGCCGCGCATCTTGCACAGCTCGACGATCGTCTTGAGCTCGACGGTGACGCTCGGGGCGGACGGATGGTCGCTCACGGTGGACTCGTTGCTCGACGACGGACCCCGCCACTGGCGGTGGGGGGCGGTGGTGCCGGGCCGGCCTACGCGGGCCGGAGCCCGGATAGGGTAGCCCCGGCGCCGTCCGGCACGGCCCGTGCTCGACGGGCGCCGAAGCCGGAGGAGACCCCGTGGTCGAGCTGCTGCACCCGGAGCGCTACCACGGACGCCGCCGGCGACCCCCCTTCTTCGAGGGCTGGTACTTCAAGCTCGTCGACGCCAGCGGGACCGCGAGGTACGCGGTCATCCCCGGCATCTTCCTCAGCGACGACCCGGCACAGCGTCACGCCTTCGTCCAGGTGCTGGATGGCACGACCGGAGCGGCCAGCTACCACCGCTACCCCACCGCGGCCTTCAGCGCCGCCAAGGACCGCTTCGAGGTCCGCATCGGGGACAACCGGTTCAGCCTGGCCGGCCTGCACCTGGACATCGACGACGAACACCGACGGGTGACCGCGGAGGTGGCGCTCGGGCCCCTGACACCCTGGCCCGTGCGAGCATGGTCACCCGGTGTGATGGGGCCCTACGCGTTGATCCCGCGGATGGAGTGCAACCACGGGGTGCTCAGCTTCGACCACCACCTCGACGGTCACCTCAGGATCGACGGCGCAAGCATCGATCTGGACGGCGGACGTGGCTACCTCGAGAAGGACTGGGGCGCGGCCTTCCCCGCCGGCTACGTGTGGCTGCAGAGCAACCACTTCGCCACCGTCGGCACCAGCCTGGTCGCCTCCATCGCGATCGTGCCCTGGCTGCGCTCGGCGTTCCCCGGCTTCCTCGTCGGGCTGCACCACGCGGGCACCCTGCACCGTTTCGCCACCTACACCGGCGCTCGCACCGAGGCGTTGCGGTTGACCGACGACCGTGTCGAGTGGACCGTGGTCGACCGGCACCGACGCCTCACGATCCATGCCCACCGTGCCGCTGCCGGGCTGCTGCTCGGGCCGACCCGGGAGCGGATGGAGAGCCGCGTCGGTGAGACGATGCGGGCGCAGATCGAGGTGCGCCTGGAGGACCACCGCACCCGCACGGTCCTGGAAGGCACCGGACGTCACGCGGGCCTGGAGGTCCATGGCGATCTGGAGCAGCTGCTGGCGCTGCAGACGTGACCGCCCCAGACGACCTCGAGGTCCGGCCCGTCCTCCGTCGGGCGACGCGCACCCTGCGCGGCATGGCTCAGCGACTCAACGACCTGCTCGGCGTCGTCCGCCGACGGCTGCGGCACCCTGGTGCGATCGAGCCGATCATGCTGACCCTGGCCGGCATCACGGGCGTGCTCACCGGCACCATGGTCTGGGTACTGATCAGCGTGCTGGAACTCGTGCAGCTCCTGGTGTGGTCGACCCGGGTACCCGCCTGGCAGCTCGTGGTCGTGCCCACGCTCGGCGCTCTGGCTGTCGGCATGCTGGTCAGCCGGATCGTGCCGGAGGCCAAGGGTGGCGGGGTCGTGACCACGATGGAGTCGCTGGCCGTGCGTGGCGGCTACCTGCGCGGCCGTGTCCCGCTGGCCGGCACCCTGGCCACCGGTCTGGCGCTCGGTACGGGTGCCTCGGGGGGACGCGAGGGCCCGATCGTGTTGATCGGCGGAGCCATCGGCTCCGCGGTCGCACGGCTCCTGCCACTGGACGAGGAGCGCACCCGTTCGATGGTCGCCGCGGGTGCCGCCGCCGGGATCGGCGCCACCTTCAACGCCCCGATCGGCGGCATGCTGTTCGCCATCGAGTTGCTGCTCGGCGGCATCCGCCGGTCCGGCTCGTTGCAGGCCGTGGTCGTCGCCTCCGTGGTCAGTGCCGTCACAGCCCGTCAGCTCGTCGGGGAGGACCTCCCGCTGTTCCAGGCCCGACCGGGACTCGGACTCGGGGAGCCGGTCGAGCTGCTGCTGTACGCGGCCCTCGGTCTGACTGCCGTGCTGGTCGCCTGGGGGTTCCGAACGGTCGGTACCGCCTCGCGGGAGCTCTTCTCACGGGTGAGCAGCCGTGTCGGGGTCCCGCTGAGCGCGGCCGTCGGTGGCCTGGGCGTCGGCCTGATCGCACTGGTGTTCCCCGAGGTCCTCGGCGAAGGAGCAGCACTTCCCGGCATCGACGGGGCCCGCGAACCGATCCAGGCGATGTTGGACGGAGGTTTCGGTCTCGAGTGGAGCGCCGCAGGGCTGCTCATGCTGCTGGTGCTGGCGAAGCTACTCGCGACCTCGCTGTCGGTCGGCTCCGGCTCAGCGGTCGGGATCTTCGCGCCCACCCTGTTCACCGGCGCCGCGCTCGGTGGCGCCTTCGGGATCGCCGCGACCCAGCTGATCACCACCGAGACCGCCGACCCGGGCGGCTTCGCCCTGGTCGGGATGGCGGCGGTCTTCGCCGCCACGGTGCGAGCACCGTTGACCGCCATCATCATCGTGTTCGAGCTGACCGGCAGCTACGACCTCGTGCTGCCGTTGATGCTGGCGGTCAGCATCGCGATGTTCACCACCGAGATGCTCGGCTGGGAGTCGGTGTACCTGTGGCACCTGCGTGAACGAGGGGTCATCTACGGCCAACCCGACGACCTCGACGTCCTCCAGCTGGTCAGGGTCGAGGAGGTCATGACCGCCACCGACATCACCATCACGCCGGACACCGGCATCGATGAGCTTCGCCGCCTGTTCGCCACGGGTGGCCATCACGGCTACCTCGTCGTGGATGAGCACGAGCGCCTGGTCGGCGTCGTCGCGACGTCGGACCTCGAACGCCCGGGGGACACGGCTGGTGAGATCTGCACCCGTCGCGTCGTCACCGTCAGCCCCACCGACCCGGTCTTCCGAGCCGTGCGCCGCATGGCCAGCCTGGACGTCGGTCGCGTCCCGGTGCTCGATCCGATCGATCGGCGGGTCGTCGGCGTCTTCCGCCGTGCCGACGTGGTCCGTGCCTACCAGCGCGGCATCACCCGCAGCCTCGGGTCCCAGCAACGGGCGCAGGCCGGCCAGCTGCGCGATCTCAGCGGCGTCCGCTTCGTCGAGGTGGTCGTCGCCCCGGACTCACCCCTGGCCGACGCCCTCGTCCGCGACGTGCACTGGCCCGCGAAGACCGTCCTGACGAGCATCCGTCGCGCCGGGGAGGTCGTGGTCCCGACCGGTGACACCCAGGTGCGGGCCGGTGACGAACTGGTCGTGTTGACCGGCCAGGGCGAGGACCTCACGGAGTTGATCTCCCGGCGGCAGCCGGGACCCGCCGGCTGACCGGCGACACGAGGCGGGCCGGCTGACCGGCGGCACTAGGCTCCCGGCCTCACCCGGCCGACCATCGGGATCGGACCATCGGGATCGCACCGTCGGGATCAGGCCATCGGAGCAGCAGGGGTGACTAGGACGGACCGGTTCACACGCGACACCGCGGTCGAAGCCCTCGGTCCAAACCGTTACCGCGGACGGATCGATCCGGGTTGGTCCGTCGTGGACGGGAAGGCACCGAACGGCGGCTACGTGATGGCGCTGGCCGCTCGGGCCATGCGCACCGGGCTCCCCCATCCCGACCCCGTCTCGCTGACCGCCTACTTCCTGGCTCCACCGGACCCCGGCGAGGTGGAGGTGGAGCTGGAGCTGGTGCGGTCGAGCCCGCAGCGCAGCACGGTGGCCGCCACGCTCTGGCAGGCCGATCGGCAGGTGACCCGGCTGCTCGGCACCTTCACGGATCTCGCAGGTGCCGACGGCCCCGACCGCGTGGAGCTGACGCCACCGCGCCTGCCACCGATCGCGGATTGCCTCGACGTGACCAGCGCCGCCGCCGAGCGTGCTGCGAGCCAGCAGCTACCGAGCTTCCCGATCCAGCAGCGCTTCGACCACCGACAACCTCCCGAACACGCGGCATGGGCCGTCGGCCAGCCCACCGGCCGCGGGGAGATGGGGGGCTACCTCCGGTTCGCGGACGCCGTGGAGGGCGATGCGATGGACTCGCTGGGGCTCCTGGTGGTGGCCGACGCTCTGGCTCCGGCGGTGTTCAACACCCTGGGCAGCACCTCCTGGGTGCCCACGATCGAGCTGACCGTGCAGGTCCGCGGCCGACCCGTGCCGGGCTACCTCGCTGTCTCCTTCCGCACCCGCGCCATCACGCACGGCTATCTCGAGGAGGACGGGGAGATCTGGGATGCCGGCGGCAACCTGGTGGCGCTGTCCCGGCAGCTCGCGCTCGCGCCGCGGTGATAGATGCCGGTGCCGTTCCGCTGGCTCAGCCGCCGACGACGGGGAAGCTGACCTGTCCCGCGCCGCCCTGCCCGGCGAACCCGGTGACGACGATCCGGTACCTGCCGGCGGCCGGCACCTCCTGCGCGATCAGCGCGTCGAAGGTCCCTCCGCCGTAGCGCTCCTGTTGCTGCGACGAGCGGTCGTCGTTGCGGGCGAGCTCCCGTCCGTCGTCGCCGACCAGCGTCACCACGGGATCGAAGCCGTCGACGCCCCGGGCGTCGATGACCAGCAGCCCAGCCGGGACCTCGACGACCAGCTCCCACTCGCCGTCATCTGCCACGGTGAAGGAGCGCTCCTCACCAGCGGTGACCGTGCCGGTCACCGGCGGAGGCTCGGCGGCGTCGTCATCGCCCCATAGCAGGAACGCAACGACCCCGCCGATGGCGACCAGCGCCAACAGCCCGAGCAGCACCGGTAGCAGCCTCGACGACCGCCCGCCCGCGGCGCCGGACGTGGCCGGCCGGGACCTGCCGGCGGCGCTCGGCGTGGGCCTGCCAGGGGCGCTCGGCGTGGTCGCAGTGGGCCGCATGGCCGGCGTGAGATCGCCCGGCGCCGGCACGAAGGCCGGACCCGCCGGGCCGCCCTGCGAGGTCCCGGCCGGCGGCCCCCCGGGGGGTGGCGGGACCACCCCAGGAGGTGACGTCGGGGGTGGCGGGATGACGTGTTCGCTCCAGCGCTGGCCGTCCCACCACCGTCGCCCGCCGCCACGGTGCGGATCCTCGTACCACCCTGGCTCTGCCATGCCGTGTCGCCTTCCACGCACCTCGGCGCGCGTTGGCGCCTGGTGGCGTCACGGTAGGGGCTCACCGTTCGCTCTCGACGGACCCTGTCCACCCGGACCCTGCCCACCCGCCCTGCTCTGCCTCGAGTGGAGCGGTCAGGGGCGGACGCAGGTCGATCCCCGGCCCGGCGACGAGCACCTCGAGGGCGAGCACCCGGGCGTCCTCGAGCGGTGTCAGCCGAGGCGCGGCCCCAGACGTGGTCGCGACAGCGAGCGGGTGGCAGCCACCAGGAGCAGAGCGGCCAGGACCGCGGCGACGGTCCCGGCACCGACCAGTGCCCAGGGCGAGAGCAACAGCACGCCCGCGGCCTGACCCACCACCATCGCCACGATCGGCAGCACGACGACTCCTCCGAGCTGGAAGGCCTCCTGCGTCGTGCGCGAGCGGACGGACACCAGCGAGACGGCGCCGAGGGCCGCAGCGGCGAAGGTCGGCCCGGCCCACAGGGCCAGCAGGGCGAACTCGGTCGTCGGCAGCAGCCAGGCGCCGAGCTGTCGGCCCAGCGTGAGGTTGGTGACCGTGGCGTACAGCGCGGCCCCGACCAGCCCGATCAGCACCGCCGGGACCCAGGCGGCCAGCAGCTTGGCCGTGGCCAGCTCGCGATCGCTCAGCGGCGTGAGCAGCAGCCCCTCGAGCGTCCGACGCTCGTGCTCCCCGGCGATGCCGTCAGCCGCGAGCACCGCGGACAGCATCACCGGGACCAGGAGGATCAACGGGCTCAGCAGGTAGGTCAGGGTGACCACCGCCCCGAGCAGTGCCGGATCCTCCGGCAGCGTGTCCAGCACCTCGGCCGGCAGGAGCAGCAGGAGCTGCTCGACGTCGCCCAGCGCCTCGGCATCGACGTAGCGGGGCGCCAGACCCACCGCTGCCGGCAGCACCACGAGCAGCAGGAGTGGCACCAGGATCGCCGGCAGGACGACGGCTTTCGACCCGAGCGCGACGGTCAGATCGCGCCGGACCACCGCTCGCACGCGGGACCATCTCACGGGCGTTCCTCCTCGAGGGGCACCTCGCCGTGAAGGGCCAGGTAGACCTCCTGCAGGCTCGGCCGTGAGCGCACGGCCTCGTGGACCGGGATGTCGGCCGCCACCAGGTGCCGCACGAGGTCGGGCACCGCCTCGTGCGCGACCCCGGTGACGCTCACCCGCCCGCCAGCCAGGATCCGCGGCTCGACGGGCACCAGGTGCGAGAGCACGGCCACGGCGCTCGGCGCCGCGTCGGCACCGACGTCGAAACGGAGCTCCCCGGGCCGGTGGGCGGCCGCCAGCTCGGCCGGGCTGCCCTCCGCGATCGAACGACCGTTGGCGAGCACCACGACGCGGTCACACAGGGTTTCGGCCTCGGCCAGGTCGTGCGTGCACACCACCACCGTCCGATCCGCGCGCGCCGCCAGCGTGGCCAGGGTCCTGAGGACCTGACGGGCTGCGATCGGGTCCAGCGCCGCCGTCGGTTCGTCCAGCAGCAGGACCTGCGGATCTGTGAGCAGGACGCGAACGAGGGAGAGTCGTTGCCGCATACCCGTGGAGTAGCCGCCGACCCGCTCATCGGCCCGAGCATCCAGACCGAAGCTGGCCAGCAGCTCGCCGGCTCGCTCGCGTGCCACCTCTGGTTCCAGGCCGAAGACGGCTGCGGCGAACGAGAGGTTCTGGGCGCCGGTGAGCCGATCGTCGACGATGGGCCGGGCCGGCAGGACACCCAGACGCTGCCGGACCGCGGCGCCGTCGACGACGGGATCCAGGGTGTCGACCCGCACGGCACCAGCGTCGGGCGCCAGCAGCCCCGCCAGCAGACGTACCGCCGTGGTCTTGCCGGCTCCGTTGTGCCCGAGGAGCCCGACGACCTGACCGGCGGGCACGTGCAGGGTGAGCTCGTCGAGGGCGACCACGTCGCCGAACCGGCGGGTGACCCCGTCGAGACGCAGGACCGGCTCCGCTGTCACGCCTCTCCTCCTGCCACGCCACCGACGCGTCGACCCTAGTAGTGCCGCTCCCGACGTCTCAGGGCGGTGCGTCGTACCCTCCAGAGGAGCCGGCGCGGTCCGGTGCCAGGACGGGATGTGACGGCATGCACACGGTGGGCAGCACGGCAGCACGAGCCAGCACAACCTCGGCTGGCTGGCAGGCCCGTCGCCGGGTCCTCGCGCTGCTCGCGCTGAGCCTCGGTGCGCTGCTCGCGGCGGTCGGCCACGGCCAGGCCCAGGACGCAGCCGAGGTGGTGGTCGCCCCGATCCAGGGGGAGATCGACCTCGGGATCGCTCCGTTCCTGGACCGCGTCCTCGCCGACGCGGAGGCCGACGGCGCCGCTGCGGTGCTGCTGGAGATCGACACCCCGGGTGGTCGACTGGACGCCGTGCTCGAGATGCGGCAGAGCCTGCTCGCCAGCCCCGTGCGCACCATCGCCTTCATCGACACCACCGCGCTGTCCGCCGGAGCGTTGATCGCCCTGGCCTCCGAGGAGATCCACGTCGTGCCCGGGGGCATCATGGGCGCTGCCACCCCGGTCGACGCCGCCACCGGGGCCACCGCCGACGCGAAGGTGGTCTCGGCCGTGCGGTCGATCTTCCGCGCGACCGCCCAGGAGCGCGATCGCGACCCGTTGGTGGCCGAGGCCATGGTCGATCCGGCGGTCGAGGTCGACGGGCTCGTCGACGAGGAACAGCTGCTCACGCTCGACGACCGCCAGATGCTCGAGGTCGGCTACGCCGACTCGGTGGTCGGCAGCCGGGACGAGCTGCTGGCCGACCTTGGCCTCGGCGACCGCCGGATCGTCGAGGTCGCACCGAGCCTTGCCGAGCGCCTCGTCCGTCTGCTGACGAGCTCGCTCCTGGCGCCGTTGCTGCTCAGCGTCGGGGTCTGGCTCCTGGTCGGTGACCTGCTCAGCGGTGGCGTCGGGATCGGTGCGGCGATCGGCGTGGTCCTGCTCGGCGCGTTCTTCTACGGCCACCTGCTGGCCGGCCTGTCGGGCTGGGAGGACATCCTGCTGATCGCGGTGGGGGTGGTGCTGCTCCTGCTCGAGGTGTTCGTGGTGCCCGGGGTGGGCGTTGCCGGGGTCCTCGGCGTGCTCTCGCTGCTCGGCGGCGGGGTGCTCGCCATGGTCAACCGCGACCTGGACCTGGTCCCGGTGTCGCAGCTGCTGGCCGTGGCAGGTCGTGTCACCCTGACCTTCCTGCTCGTCAGCGTCGTGATCATCACCCTCATCGTGCTGCTGGCACGACGCAGCGGCCACGAGGGGTTCAGGTCCGGCGCCCAGCGGATGCAGGGCGGCTCGCGCGCCGTCACGGGCGGCTGGTTGCGGTGGTTCGGCAGCGCCGAGGTGCTGGCGCCGGACACCGAGCCCGCCCCCGATGCCCCGCCGCACGGTCGTCCCGAAGCGCTGCCCCGAGGCGCGCTGGTCGGACGACGGGGCGTCGCCCTCTCGGATCTGCGACCCGCTGGCGTGGCCCGGATCGATGGGCACCGCGTCGACGTGATCAGCGACGGCGACTGGCTGGCCGCCGGTGACCCACTGACGGTGATCAGCGACGAGGGCTACCGGCGCGTCGTGCAGCGGGCGGTCAGCGACGACTGATCGGTCCGATCCGGTGTCGTCACCCGCCATGCGACGGCTACGGTCGAGATCCCCGACCCGGAGTCCTCCGTGGAAGCCAGTGCCCTCATCATCGTGATCGTGCTGGCCGCCGTCGTCGCGGTGATCAGCCTGTTCCTCTACTTCGTCCCCGTCGGGCTGTGGATCACCGCCATCTTCTCCGGGGTCCGCATCGGGCTCGGCACCTTGATCGGGATGCGCCTGCGGAAGGTCCCGCCGGCGGACATCGTCCGGCCGCTCATCAGCGCGACGAAGGCCAGCATCGACCTCGACGTCGGGCAGATGGAGGCCCACTACCTCGCCGGAGGGCGGGTCGAATCCGTGGTCGCGGCCCTGATCTCCGCGGACCGCGCGAACATCGAGCTGCCCTGGAAGCGCGCCACCGCCATCGACCTGGCTGGCCGTGACGTGCTCGAGGCCGTCCAGGTGAGCGTGAACCCGAAGGTGATCGAGACCCCACGGATCGCCGCGGTCGCCAAGGACGGCATCCAGGTGATCGCCGTCGCCCGCGTCACCGTCCGGGCCAACATCGAACGGCTGGTCGGTGGTGCCGGTGAGGAGACGATCATCGCCCGGGTCGGTGAGGGTTCGGTGTCCTCCATCGGGTCGGCGGACAGCCACAAGGACGTGCTCGAGAACCCCGACGACATCTCACGTCGGGTCCTCGAGCGTGGCCTGGACGCGGGGACCGCCTTCGAGATCCTGTCGATCGACATCGCCGACGTCGACATCGGCCGCAACATCGGAGCGGAGCTGCAGACCGACCAGGCCGAGGCGGACAAGAACATCGCGCAGGCCAAGGCCGAGGAGCGCCGTGCGATGGCGGTGGCCCACGAACAGGAGATGCGAGCCTCGGTCGTCGAGGCGGAGGCGGAGGTGCCACGAGCCCTGGCCGAGGCCCTGCGCAACGGCAACCTCGGCGTCATGGACAGCTACCGGCTCGACAACGTCCAGGCCGACACCCGCATGCGCCGATCGATCGCCGACGATGAGTGAGGACCGCGCGGGCGAACCCGCTCCTCCGGACCGCCCACGGAGGCCCTCCCCCAGCGACGAAGCGGCGGACCGACGTGCACGGAGCCCGGTCCGGCGGCCGCTCAGCTCACCGCTCGGCTCACGACAGGACGTGCGACGGGGCATCGTGCTCCGCGAGCTGCTCGGGCCCCCGGTCGCGCTGCGACGCGGATCGAGCGACGTACCCGGTCTCAGCCCCTGAGCTCGTCAGCCGCGAAGGCGCGCTCCTCGGGCTCCTCCAGCGCGTCCAGCGGGTCGTAGCCCGTTGAGCGGTACGGCAGGGCACCGGGGTCGCGGTAGAGCCGCGCCGCCCGCGGCAGGGAGCCGAGCCCCCGTCGGATGCGGTGCCACCGACCGGTGCCGGCGAACACGTCGGCCCCCGAGGTCGGCGACGCGGGCACCGGCTCGCCGGGACGTCCGGTGATCAGCAGCACGACGGAACCGAGGACGAGCGCGCCCGCCAACGCGGTGCGAGCGCTCACCTCCTCGCCGAGGACCAGCCACCCCAGTCCCACGGCCACGAGCGGGTTGACGTAGGCGTAGGTCCCGACCAGTGAGGTGGTCGCGTTGCGCAGCAACCAGCTGTAGGCGGTGTAGGCCACCAGGGAGCCGGCCACGGTGAGGTAGCCGAAGGCGAACCAGGCCTGCCCACTGACGCCGGTGAGCGACATGCCGACGGCCTCGCCGCGGAGCAGTCCGAAGCCGGCGAAGACCACCGCGGCGCCCAGCATCTCCAGGCTGGCCGCCACCAACGGACGACGTGGGCCGGTCGCGTGGCGGCTGCGCAGGGAACCACTGGCCCAGGCTGCCGCGCCCACCAACGCGAGCAGGATCGCGCCCAGTTGGCCGCCACCGGGGTCGACCAGCACCCCGATCCCGGCCAGCCCGACCAGCAGCCCGAGCCATGCCCGCGCGGACAGACGCTCCCCGAACACCCCGCGTCCGAACAGGGCGAGGAACAACGGCACGGTCGCGGCGAGCAGTGCGGCGAGTCCGGAGGAGATGCGCGTCTGGGCCAGCGCGATGAACCCCGTGCCACCAACCAGCAGCAGCCCGCCGGTGACCACCCCCTGGACGAGGTGGCGCAGCCGCACGGGGTCGCCGGCGCGGTCGCCACGGCGCACGGAGACGGCCAGGAGCAGGCCACCGGCCAACAGGAACCGGACGGCCATCGCGAGCATCGGTGGGAACTCGGCCACGACCACGGCGATCGCGAGGTAGGTCGAGCCCCAGACGACGTAGACGATGGTCAGCGCGACAGCGACCAGTGCGAGACCCCGGTTGACGACGACGTCGCCGATCCGGGGGCCGACGAGCGGGAGGCGCTGCAGGGACGCGGTCAGGGAGAGGGCGGGAGCCGACACGTCGTACCTCGGCAGCGGAACAGGCGGGAAGGGAAATCTGTTACACTACAGATGAACTACTGCCGTGTTACAGGACGCGAATGTACGCCATCATGGCGGCCGATGCCGACGAACTGGTCCATCGGATCGAGGATGGCGTCCTGGCGGGCGCGCTGCGCCCGGGCGAGACCCTCCCCTCGGTGCGTGGACTCGCCCGAGACCTCGACCTGTCGCCCACCACCGTCGCCAAGGCCTACCGCGAGCTCCGGCGCCGCGGGGTCCTCGTCACCGAGGACCGTGCCCGCACGGTGGTCGCGCACCGCCCGGAGCTGCGTTTCCGGTTGGCACCGACGGTTCCCGACGGAGCGGTCGACCTGGCGACCGGCAACCCCGATGGGCGCCTGCTGCCGACGCTGGAGCACGGGGTGCGCTCGCTGCCCACGGCGCAGTACCGCTACACCGACGACGTGCTGCTGCCCTCCCTGGTCGACCTGGCCCGACGGGCCATCGAGGAGGATGGGCTCCACGCCGACCACCTGCTCGTCGTCAGCGGTGGACTCGATGGCATCGAGCGGGTGCTGGAGGTCCACCTCCGTCTCGGTGACCGCGTCGGGGTCGAGGACCCGGGCTACCCGGGCTCGCTCGATCTGGTCCGCGCGCTGGGGCTGGAACCGGTGGGTATCGCGGTCGATGACCAGGGGCTGGTCCCTGAGGCCCTCGACGCTGCGCTCAACGCGGGCCTCGCCGCGCTGCTGCACGTCCCCCGTGCGCAGAACCCGACCGGTGCCGCGCTGTCGCGCCCCAGGGCGGAGGAGCTGCGGCGGCGTCTGGCCGCCCACCCCGACCTGCTGGTGATCGAGGACGACCA
>CAYXJD010000050.1:0-15611 GCA_964465225.1 uncultured Actinomycetota bacterium | reverse complement strand
CTCGCTGCAGCGCGAGTACGCCTGGCGCACGACCGACGCCTGGTCGGTGACCGACGAGAACCTGATCGCCTACGACCTGCTGTTCCAGGGCCAGACGGTGATCCGACCGACCGAGCTCACGATCAGGGTGGCCATCCCCGCCGGGGCGGAGCTCGTCGACCCCCCACCCGGCGTCCGCATCGAGGGTGACACCGTCCTGTGGGAGGGCCAGGTGCGCGGCGAGGACCTCCGGCTCCCCCTGCGCTTCGCCCGACCGTCCAGCTAGTGACGCGCAGCGGCCAGCACACCACCATACGTGACCTAGGTCCCGGTTGGCTCCGGGCGCACGTCCCTCGCTGTCGCACTTCGCCCACGTTAGGATGAGGGTCGGCTAGCGTTCGACGCCACGGACGGCCAGGCGCGCGCTCCACAGTCATCGCCCAAACTTCATCTCCCGACCTTCATCTCCCGACAGTGATCCACGGGACAGGAACAACGATGCGGAACCGACTCACGATCGCCACGGTGGCGCTGCTGCTGATCGCACCGGCGAACGCCTTCGCCCAAGAGGCCGAGGTCGCCGACGACGTGGAGGTGGACTGCTACGACGACCCGACGGACCCGGCCTGCAGCGACGTCGAGTCCGAGGTCGAGGAGAAGCCGGAGGAGGGCGGCGAATCGGGGGTCGAGGAAGAGGTCGAGGTCGATGAGGCCAGCGTCGAGGTCCTCAACACCTCGGCGGAGACCAGTGACGCTGCGCTCGCCGAGACCGGTGTCAGCGCCACGCTGTTCTCCCTGATCGCCGCCCTGATGCTCGGTGCCGGAGTGCTGCTGCTGATCCTCTCGCGCCGCCGCGGCTCGGCCGTCTAGCCAGGACCGCACCGCGCAGGACCTCCGACGCCCGGCCGTTCGCGGCCGGGCGTCGTGTGTTGCCGGCGGCCACGTGCGAGCAGACGCCACCGCGCGTGCGCACCGGCGGGGCACATCGGACGACGCGCACGGGTGCTCGGACCTGTCGCGCCCCTGGCGTACCGTTGCGGCTCGACCCGGCGGTGCCCCGCACCCCTGCCGTACGCCACGCCCCACGGGAGTTCCGTGACCGAGTACTCCGCCAAGCACATCAGCGTCCTCAAGGGCCTCGAGGGCGTGCGTAAGCGTCCCGCGATGTACATCGGGTCCACCGACGCCCGCGGCCTGCACCACCTGGTCTGGGAGGTCGTCGACAACGCCGTCGACGAGCACCTCGCCGGCCACGCGAAGCGGATCGGCGTGCGTCTGCTGGCCGATGGCGGCTGCGAGGTGGTCGACGACGGCCGCGGCATCCCCGTCGACCCCCACCCCACGGAGAAGCTCCCGGCCGTCGAGCTCGCGCTGACCACCCTGCACGCCGGGGGCAAGTTCGACCAGCAGACCTACGCCGTCTCCGGCGGGCTGCACGGCGTCGGCGTCAGCGTCGTCAACGCCCTGTCCAGCCGCACCGAGGTGGAGGTCATCCGCGGCGGGCACCGGCACACGATCAGCTTCGCCCGTGGCCCCCGCACCGAGCCGCTCGCCAAGGCCGGCAAGGCCAAGGGCTCCGGCACGCTGGTGCGCTTCTGGCCGGACGAGGACATCTTCGAGACCGTCGAGCTGTCCTACGACACCGTGGCCCAGCGGCTGCGCGAGACCGCGCTGCTCAACCCCGGCCTGGAGATCACGCTCACCGACGACCGCTCGGGTCGGTCGGAGACCTTCCGGTTCACCCACGGCCTCGCCGACTTCGTCCGGGAGCTGCTGCACGGCCGCGAGGCGCTGGTCACCCCGATCGCGATCAGCGACGAGCGCGAGTGGGAGGGCCGCAAGGTCGCCCTCGACATCGCGATGACCTGGAGCGACGGGTTCCACGACGACCGGCTGCGCTCCTACGTCAACATCGTCCGCACCGCCGACGGGGGCACCCACGAGGAGGGGTTCCGACGGGCCCTGACCACCACGCTGAACCGGTTCGGTCGTGACTCGGGGGCACTGCTGAAGAAGGACCCCAACCTCACCGGTGACGACGTGCGGGAGGGCCTGGTCGCCGTCGTCTCGATCAAGCTGCCGGATCCGCAGTTCGAGGGCCAGACCAAGGGTCGGCTCGGCTCAACGATCGCCCGCGGGTACGTGGAGCAGGTCGTGGCCGATGCCTTCGCCACCTGGCTCGCCAAGAACAAGGCCAAGGGGCGCCAGATCGTCAAGCGGGCGGCGATCGCCGCCAACGCCCGCCAGGCCGCCAAGGCCGCCCGCGAGCTCACCCGACGCAAGGGGCTGCTGGACAGCAACTCCGCCGGCTTGCCCGGCAAGCTCGCCGACTGCACCTCCCGTGACCCGTCCGAGACCGAGCTCTACGTCGTCGAGGGCGACTCGGCCGGCGGCTCCTCCAAGGCGGCCCGCGACCGGCACACCCAGGCGATCCTGCCGCTGCGCGGCAAGGTGCTCAACGTGGAGAAGGCGCAGCTGACCCGGGTGCTCGAGAACGCGGAGATCCAGGCACTGGTCAAGGCCATCGGCACCGGCGTCGGCGACGCCTACGACCACGACCGGCTGCGCTACGACAAGATCGTGCTGATGGCCGACGCGGATGTCGACGGCGGCCACATCACCACGCTGCTGCTCACCTTCTTCTACCGGCTCACCCCGAAGCTGATCGAGAAGGGCCACCTCTACCTCGCCCAGCCGCCGCTCTACCAGCTGCGCAAGGGCAGCAAGGTCGCCTACGCCATGAGCGACGCCGAGCGCGACCAGCTCATCAAGCGCGAGTTCAAGCGCACGACGAACCTCGAGGTACAGCGCTTCAAGGGGCTCGGAGAGATGGACGCTGAACAGCTGTGGGTCACCACGATGGACCCCCAGCGGCGCACCCTGCTCCGGGTCAACATCGAGGACGCCGCCCGCGCCGACGAGCTGTTCGTGCTGCTGATGGGCAACCAGACCGATCCCCGGCGCGAGTGGATCGTCTCCAACGCCCACTTCGCCGAGAACGTCGACATCTGAACCTCAACCGGCCGGGACCCGGGGCCGATACCGCACGAGACGAACCGATGGGGACGTGCGATGGCAACCACCAGCAGTGACCGACGGGCGGATCCCCGTCCCGACGTGGTCGTCGACCAGCGCCCCTGGGGCGACTTCCGCCAGTACACGCTGAACGAGCCGTCGACGGTCAAGATCATCGCCGTGACCGCCGGTGAGTCGCTCAGCCTCCAGCGCCACGAGCACCGCGACGAGCTGTGGGTCGTGCTCGACGACGGGCTGCTGATCGAGGTGGACGGGACCACGACCGAGGCCAGCACGGGTGACGAGTTCTTCGTGCCCCGCGGGGCCGTGCACCGGGTCTCCGGCGGCGACCAGGGTGGCCGGTTCCTCGAGATCGCCTTCGGCCGCTTCGACGAGCAGGACATCGAGCGTCTCGAGGACCGCTACGGCCGCTGAGCCCTCCGGGGACCTCGAGCCCTCCGGGTCCGCCTGCGTGGTGCCGTCACTGCCCTGCTCTACCGTTGGCGGCCAGGCACCTCGACCCTGATCGGCGACCCGGAGCGAGTCCGCACGATGGCCAGCCAAGAGTCCCTGTTGTCCGGTGAGGTCCGGGACGTCTCCCTCGAGTCCCGGATGGAGCAGGCGTTCCTCGACTACTCGATGTCGGTGATCGTCGGCCGGGCACTCCCCGACGTCCGCGACGGCCTCAAACCCGTCCAACGCCGCATCCTCTACTCGATGTGGGAGTCGGGCCTGCATCCCGACAAGCCGTACCGCAAGTGCGCCTCCGCGGTCGGTGAGGTCATGAAGACCTACCACCCGCACGGCGACAGCTCGATCTACGACGCGCTGGTGCGCATGGCGCAGGACTTCGCCACGCGCGAGCCGCTGGTCGACGGACACGGCAACTTCGGTTCCGTCGACGGCGACCCTCCGGCGGCGATGCGCTACACGGAGGCGCGCCTCTCGCCCCTGGCGATGGAGCTGCTGGCGGGCATCGCCGAGGACACCGTCGACGAGGTGGAGAACTACGACGGCTACGACACCGAACCGGTCGTGTTGCCCGCTCGCTTCCCGAACCTGCTGGTCAACGGCGCCTCCGGGATCGCCGTCGGCATGGCCACCAACATCCCACCCCACAACCTCGGCGAGGTGATCGACGCCTGCCTGCACCTGCTCCGCCACCCCGACGCCGACCTCGCGGCGTTGCAGCGCTTCGTCCCGGCCCCGGATCTGCCCACGGGTGCGCGCATCATCGCCGGCGACGGCATCACGCAGGCCTATGCCTCCGGACGCGGCGCCATCACGGTGGAGGCCGTGGCCTCGACCGAGACCCGCAGCGGCAACCTGCCGCGCATCGTCGTCACCGAGATCCCCTACCAGGTCAACAAGTCCGCCCTGCTGGAGCGGATCGCCGACCTGGTCGCCACCCGCAAGGTGGAATCGGTCCGCGACCTGCGCGACGAGTCGTCCCGCGACGGCATGCGGATCGTGATCGAGCTCAAGCGCGGCGAGGAACCCGCGGCGGTGCTGGAGCGGCTCTACCGCCTCACCGATCTGCGCACCAACCTCAACGTCAACATGGTCGCCCTCGTCGACGGGGGGCCGCGCACGATCGGGCTGCGTGACGCGCTCGTCCACTACCTCGCCCACCAGCGGCAGGTGCTCACCCGCCGCACCGAGCACCGCCTGGCCAAGGCCCGCGCGCGTGCCCACGTCGTCGAGGGGCTGCTGACCGCCCTCGACCACCTCGACGAGGTGATCGCCCTGATCCGCGCCTCGGAGTCCGCCTCGGCCGCCAAGCAGGGCCTGATGGACCGCTTCGAGCTGAGCGAGATCCAGGCGCAGGCGGTGTTGGACATGCAGCTGCGGCGCCTGGCCGCGCTGGAGCGCGCGGAGCTCGAGGACGAGTACCAGCAGCTGCTGGACACGATCGCCGGGCTCGAGGAGATCCTCGGCGATCCGGCCGTGCTCGACCGTGTGCTCACCGAGGAGCTCGCGGAGATCAAGCGGGTCCATGCCACCCCGCGCCGCTCCCGGATCGTCGCCGACGGCATCGAGGCCGCCGACGTGCTCACCGGTGGCTCCCAGGCCGGCTTCGAGGCCCAGGACGTCACCGTCCAGGTGACCCGCGGCGGGTACGCGAAGCCGCTGGCACGGCGTCGGACCACACCCGTGCACAAACACGGGCACGACCCGCTGGTCGCGGTGCTGCGCGGCACGACCGACGACACGCTGCTGCTCGTCGAGGAGACCGGGCTCGGACACCGTGTCGGGGTCGGTGACCTGCCGATCGCCAAGCCGAGCCACCGGGGCACCCACCTCGGCGGGATCCTCGGCGGGGGCCCGGACAGTGCGGTCGCGGGTGCCATCGTGCTGCCTCGCCAGCCTGAGGGATGGACGGTGGTGACGGCCAGTGCCGGCGGCCAGGTCAAACGCACCGCCGCAGCGGAGTTCACCGACGCACGGCAGCGCTCGCTGCAGGCCGCCGGGGTCAAGGACGCCGACCGGATCGTCGCCGTGGCGCTGTGCCGTGACGAGGATCACCTGCTGCTGGCCCACGACCACGGACTGGTCACCCGCTTCGCCGCGGCGGACGTGCGTCCGATGGGTCGCTCGGCGGCCGGCGTCGCCGGCATGCAGGTGCCCCCCGGTGCGGCGGTGGTGGCGTTGAGCGTCGTGCCCGGTGGTGCTGACGACGGCGAGGTGGTCACGATCGGCGCGGACGGCACGGGCAAGCGCACCCCGTTGGCCGAGTACCCGGTCAAGGGCCGTGGCGGGAAGGGCCTGGTGACCGGGGCCGAGCAGCTGTGGTGGTGCGGGCTGGCCGCGGACCTGCACCTCGGCGGCGACGACCCGCAGGTGCTCCGGCGCGGCGATCTCGGCGAGGTACGACGTGCGGGGCGGGCCGAGGGGCTGCCGGGTCCGGCCGGTGCGCCGGTCGTCGCGGAGCAGCAGGAGATCCCGAGCGGCTGAGTGCGTCAGCTGGCGGGGCTGCGGCGGCAGCGCTGCGCCTGAAGCTCGGACAGACCCGGCCCGGATCCGTGGTCGAGCACGAGGTCGGACGGCAGGTCAGCCGGCGGTGCTGCCGCGGTAGCCCTGGGCCTGGATCTCGAACAGCTCGGCGTACAGGCCACCGCGCGCCAGCAGCTCCTCGTGTGCGCCCTCCTCCACGATCCGACCGCCCTCGAGCACGAGGATGCGGTCAGCCGCGCGCACGCTCGAGAACCGGTGGGAGACCAGCACCACGGTGTGTCCCTCGGCGAGCCGGCGGACCTGCTGGAAGATCTCGTACTCGCCGCGCGGATCGAGCGAGGCGGTCGGTTCGTCGAGGATCAGCATCGGTGCGTCACGGAAGTAGGCCCGGGCCAACGCCACCCGCTGCCACTGGCCGAGCGACAGGTCGCTGCCGCCAACGAAGGAGGGACCGAGCAGCGAGTCGTAGCCGCCCGGCAACGCGCTCAGGAAGGCGTCCGCACCGGCCAGCGCGGCGGCTCGTCTGACCGCCTCACGGTCATCGGCCTCCTCGATACGACTGATCGCGACGTTCTCCTCCGCGGTGAGGAAGTAACGGGCGAAGTCCTGGAAGATGATGGTCGTGTGCTCGCGCAGCGGCGCGAGGTCGTGGCCCGACAGGTCCTCGCCGTCCCACCGGATCATCCCCTGTGAGGGGCGGTAGAGCCCAGCCAGCAGCTTGGTCAAGGTGGTCTTACCCGAGCCGTTCTCCCCGACCAGGGCGATCACCTCGCCGCGGCGGAGCGTGAGCGAGACGTCGACGAGGCTCGGCTCGGTGCGGCTCGGGTAGGTGAAGGCGACCTGTTCGAGTTCGAGCCGCTCGAACGGTGCCGGCGGGCGGGGCCAGGGGCGTTGCGCTCCCGCACGAGCCTGCTCCACCGCCACGAAGTCGGTGAAGTCGCTGAGGAACAGCGCCCCCTCGTACAGCGCGCTCGTGCTGGCGGACAACGCCCTGACCCGCCCCGAGACGATCACGACGGCGCCGACCGCGACCACGGCATCGCTGACCGAGAGCCGGCCGCTGCGGACGAAGGCGACCAGCAGCAGCAGCGTGCCGATCGTGATGACGGCCGCGATGACCGCCCCGATCGTCCCGTACCGCAGCCGCTGCCGCACCGTCGCCCGCAGATCGGCGAGCTTGGCGTCGAACAGCTCGTCGTGCTTGCCACGCAGGTAGCTGCCGCTGTCGAAGGCTCGGACCTCCTGCGCCTCCTCCTTGCGAGTCAGGACGTTGTACAGGTAGGCGCGACGCCGGTCGTTGGGGGTCTGCCGCACGGTGTGGGCGTGCAGGGCACGGGTGGAGAGCCGGTTGAGGTACAGCGTCGGGCCGAGCCCGAGGAGGATGAGGACGGCGACGACCGGCTCGATGACCACCAACGCTGCACCGACCGCGCCGACGGCCGTGGTGCTACCGATGAAGCCGATGACGCCGCTGGCGATCTGCATCGGCCGGATCCCGGCGTTCACACTGGCACGCTGCAGGCGGTCGTAGAACCCGGGCCTGTCGAAGTCGATCAGGTCGACGTGGGTGGCGACGTCGATCACCTGGGCGGTCGTGAACTTCTGGACCTGCAGGCCGAGCGTGCGCTGCTGCTCGGCCTGGGCCAGGGTGGCGACCGCCACCACGAGCAGCAGGACCCCGAACGCCACGAGCTCCGGGAGGATCGTGACCAGGTCGGGGAGCTGGTCGGTGTCGTCACCGACGGCGTCGAGGAGCCGCCGCATGACGAGCAGCTGACCGGCGAGGCTCAGCGCCGCCAGTACCTGGAGCCCGGCAGCGACGAGCAGGCCACGTCGAGCTGCCTGCCACACCAACCGGAACGCCTGGCGGATCAGGGTCGGGAGCCGACGCAGATCGCGCTGCTGGGCCTCGCCCGGGCGAAGGATCTCGTCGATCGTCGCCCGACGTCGCCCGGAAGGCGGCTGCGGGTCGACCATCTCCACTCCCTGGACCGGCTGCCCACTCGGGCGAACCGCGCTGCCGCTGAGACGTCCCGTTCCCCGGCGTCATCGGGTGACGTCATCGGGTGACGTCATCGGGTGATGGCGGCGATGACGTCGTGCCGTATCCGTCCGCCGGCAGCCTAGCGACCGATCTGGGACCACCGGCCGATCCGGACGCCGGGCCGTGCGACCGCCGCCAGCGGCGTCGTTCTAGACTCCGCGGTGCCGCGCGGACCCCGCACCGTTCCCGACCGGGCAACGAGAGGTCCGCAGCCGCAGGTCAGGGCTGCCGGGACCGGCGTCGCGTCGGTGGGGAGGGAGGGGCCATGAGCATCCACGGCATCGTGGGGGTCATCCACCTCGACGCAGGGCCGGTGGACCTGGGACACCTGTCGGCCATGGCGCGGGAAACGCCCCACCGCGGAGCCGAGCCCGGCGTCTGGCACGCCGACGGGGCCGCCCTCGGACACCAGTCGCCCGGGATGGCGGACGCACAGCCGGTGCAGCGCGGCGGCCTGGTCTGCGTCGCCGACGTCCGGCTCGACGGGCGGTCCGTTCTCCGGCAGCAGCTCCTCGCACGGGGGTTCGAGGTCACCGACGATGCTGATGACGCCGCGCTCCTGCTCGGGGCCTACCGCTGCTGGGGGCTGGCCTGCACGGAGCATCTGTACGGCGACTACGCCGTCGCGATCTGGGACCAGCGTCGCCGGCAGCTGTTCCTGGCGCGCGACGCGATGGGGATGCGCGCTCTGTACCTCCGGCTGGAGCCCCGCCGACGGGTGCTGTTCGCGACCGAGCTCAAGCAGCTGCTCGTCGTTCCCGGGGTGCCGGTCGCCATCGACGAGCTGAGTATCGCCGCCAACCTCGCCGGTCCCTATCTGCCGGCGGACCGCACCCTCTACGCCGGGATCGACCAGCTGCCCGCCGGGCACGCGATGATGGTCGACGTCGACGGTGCCCGCAGCTGGCGGCACTGGCGACCCGAGCCCGGCGACCGCCTGCAGCTCACCGACGACGCAGCGGCCGACGCCTACCGGGAACGGCTGACCGTCGCGGTGCGGGACCGGCTCGAGCTCGAGACGACCGCTCCGGCCGGTATCTCGCTGTCGGGTGGACTCGACTCGGTCAACCTCGCCTCGGTGGCGGGTTGGCTGCAGCAGCACGGGCGAACGGCCACACCGGCGCTGCACGCCTACGCGTGGCGGTTCGACGAGGTCGAAGGAGCCGACGAACGCTCGATCAGCGACCTGGTCGTCGCCGCGTTCCCGATCGATGGGCACACCGTGCTCGGCGACGATTGCTGGCCACTCAGCGACGCTGAGCGGGTGGCACCGGACCGAGACGATCCCTTCCGATGGCCCTACCAGGCGTTGACGGACCGTACCCACGCGCAGGCTCGCTCGGACGGCGTCGGGCTCTTCCTGACCGGTGCCCGGGGCGACGAGCTCACCGGGGACTGGGCCTTCGACGAGCTCGGGCTGCTGCGGTCCGGGCGTGTACGGGCGGCGTGGCAGGACCTTCGGCTGGTCGGCAAGGGGACGGCCGGCAAGGCGACGGCCACCGGGACGCTCGAGGCTGCGACACGTCGGGCTGGTGCTGAGCTGCTGCACCGCTGGCCCACGCTCGCGCGACGGCGCTCGTCGTGGCGGCACGGTGGCGGACCTCCAACGGTGGCACCCTGGGTGCCCGAGCGCCTCCGACAGCGCACCGGTCTGGACGAGGTGATCGCGGCCTCCCGGACCCTTCCCGACTTCGGCGGGCTCGGGCGCAGCACACGCTTCGCGCGCGTCACCTCGCCGCAATCGGCCAGGTTGGCCGTCCACGCGGAGCGGACGCTGGCGCGTGCCGGCATGGTCGCCGCCGACCCCTACGCCGACCGTCGGTTGGCGGAGTTGCTCCTCGCCCTGCCCGCCTGGCAGGTCCAGCGGCGAGGCGAGCGCAAACGACTCGCACGGCGAGCGCTGGCCGGGATCGTGCCCGAGGCCGCTCGCGTGGGCGCGGCGAAGACGATCCCCTCGCAGCTCTACGACCGGGGGCTGCGGGATCGGGCGAGCGCGACCATCGACACGCTGCTGACCGAGCCCGTCGCCGCAGAGCACGGTTGGCTGGACGCTGAGGCGGTTCGCGCGGCCCACGACCGGTACCGGCGCACGGGCCGGGTCCCCCACGACTACTGGTGGGTGCTCACGACCGAGCTGTGGTTGCGGCGGTGGTGGACGTGAGCGGCGTCTGCGCGATCGTCACCTTCGATGGCGGCGCCGTCGACCCCGACACGCTCGCACCGATGCTGAGGGCAGCGCCGTACCGTGGCGTCGACGGCACCGGCAGCTGGTTCGGTGACGGCGCCGGCCTGGCACAGCAGCTGCTGCGGACCACGGGCGACGAGGCCGCGGCCCCGGTCGTCGACGGTGAGCTCACCGTCGTGGCCGATGCGCGACTCGACAACCGTCAGGAGCTGCTCTCCGGGCTGCGCGACGTCCAGCCCGACTGCACGGATGCCCAGCTGATCGCCGCCGCGTACCGACGCTGGGGTACCGACGTCGCCGCCCGCCTGCTCGGGGACTTCGCCATCGTCATCTGGGACGACCGGGCCCGCAGGCTGGTGGCGGCACGCGACCCCATGGCCATGCGGATGCTGGCCTACCACCACACGCCGAAGCGGACCGTCGTCGCGACCGAGGTCAAGCAGGTGCTCGCCGGACCTGGCGTCCCTGCCCGGCTCGACGAGGCGCACGTGGCCGCCGACCTGATCGGCCACCTCGGACGCCCGAACTGGAGCGCCTACGAGGAGGTGGAGGTGCTGGCTCCGGGCCACGTGCTGGAGCTCGACCGCGACGGTCTGAGGGTCCGCCCGTTCTGGGCGCCTGATCCCGAGCATCGCATCTGGCACCGGCAGCCGGGCGACTACGCCGAGCACCTGCGCGAACTGTTCACCGAGGCCGTGGCCGCGCGGCTACGCACGGACCGGACCGCCGGCGTGCTGCTCTCCGGGGGCGTGGACTCCGGCAGCGTCGCCGCCACGGCTGGGTGGTTGCTGGAACGGGGAGCAGCGTCGGCGCCTGGCATCCATGCCTGCACCTGGGTCTTCGACGAGCTCGACGAGTGCGACGAGCGCGGCGTGGCCCGGGCGATCACGACGCCGTACGGGCTCCAGCACAGCGAGGTGGTCGCCGACGACCTCTGGCCACTCCGTGACTTCCCGGCGCACGGTCCACCCCGGGACGAGCCGTTCGTCGGGGCCTTCCAGCCGATGATCGACGCCGGACTGACCAGGTTGCGCCGGGCAGGGGCACGGGTCGTCCTGGGTGGCGATCGCGGCGACCTGATGGTCGGCTGGACCGGCTTCCGTTACCTACCGCTCGCGAAGCAGCGGCGCTGGCGGGAGCTGCGGACCGAGCTCACCGAGCACGGCGCCGTGACCGGCCAGGCCCTGGGGGATCTGGCCTGGACGCACCTGCTCACCCCGGCGGCCGCCCGTCTGCGTGCGCGAGCCGGACGAGTGGCCCGACGACCTCGGGCTGGCGGCACCGGCAGCGTCGGACCGCTCCCACCGTGGGTCGAGCCTGCGTTCGCAGCCCGACACGGGCTGACGGAGCTGGCCGGTGCTGGACCCGTCGCGCCCGCCGGGTTCGGACCCTCGCGTGCGTTGCGGCACGACTGGGCGCTCGCCCAGCTGCACCTACGCGGCATGGCCTGGTCGGAGCGGAGCTACGCGCAGCAGGGTCTGGCGTTCGCCGATCCCTTCAGCGACCGGCGTCTCACGGAGTTCGCCATGGCGGTCCCCCAGGCAGCCATCACCCCACCGGGGGACAACAGCAAACCGCTCATGCGTGCCGCGATGCGGGGCATCCTGCCGCCGGCTGCGCTGCGTGACGCGAGCAAGGTCGTTCCACGACCGCTCTACGAGCGTGGGCTGCTGCAGGAAGGCGTGCCCACCGTGCGTCACCTGCTCGATGGGATGGAAACCGCGCGCATGGGATGGGTGGACGAGCGGCAGGTGCACGCACAGTTCGAGCGCTGCCTGCACGGAGCTGCGGTGCCTGCGGCCTTCTGGCCCACCTTGGTGACTGAGTGGTGGGTCCGTCTCTACGGAGGGTGACGAACCGCAGCGGCTCGCTGGTGATGACGGGCCGAGGTCGTTGACGCGCCGTCTCGCACGGCCGTACGCTGAGAGTCGCTGGTGCGGACGACCCACAGGGGAGGCCCGCCGAGCAACCAGCACGGCTGACGAAGGGGATCCCGATGGAAAAGAACTACTCCGCACCCGAGTTCGAGGAGTTCGGCACGGTCGCCGACCTCACCGAGACCGGGCTCACCAACCCAGGTGACGACGCCAAGTCCGGCAGCGTCGCCTCACAGGGCGGGTAGCCCGAACACCGTTCGCGTGACGAGGCACCCCCGAGGGGGGTGCCTCGTCACTTTCTGGGCGATCGCTGCTACCGGTCGCTGACACCGGTCGTTGCTACCGGTCGCTGTCAACCTTCGCCGGTAGCTGGGCCCTCTCCACAGCCCTGCCACGCTGCGTGACCTCCTGGCGCACGCTTCCCAACCCGCCAGAGTTGCCAACGAGGGTCCCATGAGCACGGAGCCAGTCGCCCTGCTCCGCCGGATCGACGACCGGCTGCTGGCCCGACAGCCGGGGTTGTACGGCGAGGATCCCGGCACGCGGGCCGTCAGCTTCGCGCACGCGCTCGCGACCAGTCCCGTCTGGGCGCGGCTGCGTGACCGCGCCGTCCTCACCGTCCGGCCCCACCCGGAACCGATGGTGGCGGTGTTCGGTGAGGTGGCGGACGCGGACCGACCGGTCGTCGATGCGCTCGGTTGGCACACCGACACACTCCTCGAGCGCCTCCGTCCCATCGGGTACGCCGAGGCCGAGCGCGCCTGTGTGGTCCTCGCCGACAAGATCCGCGCCCACCTCGGGGACGAGGAACTGGCCGCCTCGAGCATCGTCGGCATCCCGCGTGGCGGACTGCTCGTCGCCGGGCTCCTCGCCTACGCGCTGGGGCTGCCCTCCGAGCGCGTCGGGGTGCAGCCCTCCGCCGGTGGTCGGCTGCTGCTGGTTGACGATTGCGTGTTGTCGGGATCCCGGCTCGGACGGTGGCTCGAGGCCAACCCGGACCAGGAGGTCGTCGCCGTGCACCTCGCCTCGGTGGCGAGTTGCCGCCAGGCGATCGTGGCACAGCACCCGCGGGTCACCGCGTGTCTGGCAGCGATGGACCTCACCGACCACGCCGGCGACCACGGGGCGGGGTGGCACCAGCGCTGGCGCGAGCGCTCCCCCGACGACCTGTGGACCGGTGATCCCGACCACGTCGTGTTCCCCTGGAACGAACCCGACTCCGCGGTCTGGAACGCCGAGCGCGAGCGCTCGGAACGCGCCTGGCGCGTCGTCCCCCCGTCCTGGTGCCTGAAGAACCGGACCGAGGGCGGCGGCGCGCCCGAGTTGGTGCAGGTCAACACCACGGGCCCGGCCGGTCCCGACAGTCCGGCCGACGACGTGCTGTGGGCGGAGTTCGACGGTGGGGTCGTCGTCGCCACCCCACGGGACGAACGAGCGATCCGCCTCACCGGGGTGGCTGCCGTGTGCTGGCGCGAGCTCGTCAGCCATGGGGACGCCGAGCCGGCCAGCCTGGCCGTCGCGGCCATCTACGGCGCCCCTGAGGCGGTGGTCCGTTCCGATGTCGCTAGGCTCGTGGAGCGCCTCGCCGCACGAGGTCTCCTGCGAACGCGCTGACGCTGCGGCGACGTCACCTCGGCTGTCCGGAACGACCGCGGAGGCTCCCCTGGCACGGTACGCGCTCTACGGCCGCACGCTCGCCTCGGACTTCCCCTTCCGCTGGCCGCTGCCACGCGGCACGGGGACACCCGACCTGCACTTCACCTGCGTCGACACCGCACCGATCGACGTCCAGATGGATGCTGCGACCCGCGTGCTGGACCTCCCGCTCGGGGCGCACGACGGGGCAGCCAGCATCTCCTTCCACCAGTTCGACGGCGTCGACGTGGTGCGCATCGCCGACGACGCCGACCACTACGTCTGGCCCGACCGCATCATCTGCCACCTCCACGACCCCTCGCTCGACTGGCTCGTCGAGGTCCAGCTACTGGGGATGGTGCTGGCGCTGTGGCTGGAGCGACGTGGGACGCCGACCCTCCACGCCTCGACCGTCGTGGTCGATGGCTCCGCCGTCGCCTTCCTGGGCACGAAGGGCGGCGGGAAGACGACCGCGGCGACGTCGCTGGTCGCCGCCGGTCATCCTCTGCTCGTGGACGACCTGCTCGCTCTGGAGCTCACGGGCGACGACGTGCTCGCTCAGCCCGGCTACCCGATGCTGCGGCTGTGGCCCGAGCAGGTCGCACACTTCCTCGGTGCTCACGATCCGCTACCCCTGGTCCATCCGGCGTTCACGAAGCGTCGTGTGGCGGTCGGTCACCGGTTCGGGACCCACCAGACCACCCCCGCGCCGCTACGGCGCATCTACCTGCCGGTCCGCCGGGATGGCGGCGAGGTCATCGTAGAGGCGATCCCCTCGCGTGAGGCCCTGATCGAGACCGTCCGCCACTCGTTCCTGCACGATGCCGTCCACAGCTTCGGGTTGGCCGGCACCCGCCTGGCGCAGCTCGCCGAGGTGCTGCGCCACGCATCGGTGCGCCGCGTGAGCTACCCGTCAGGCTTCGATCGGCTCCCGGAACTGGTCGCCGCCATCGAGGCCGACGTCGCCGAGAGCTGAGTGCCCGACGGCCGAGGTGGGCACGACCGCTTCGGAAGAGCTGCCCTCAACCCGCCGGACCCGTCCCGTCCTCACCCGCCGGACCGGTCCCGTCCTTACCCGCCGGACCGGTCCCGTCCTCATCCGTGGGAACCGGGACATCGGCGAACTCGATCAGGCCGCGACCGACCAGTCGATCCACGAGCGCCTCCAGGTCGCGGCTGAGCACCTGGCGGTCGACGTCGAACTCGCCGGCCAGCCGCTCGAGCGCAGCGGGAACGCTGCCGGTCTCGGTCAGCGCGGCCCACATGGCGGTCCCGGTCGGGTCCAGGCCGTAGTACTGCTCCGTGGCGAGGTTGAGGAACACCGACTCGTCGTCGGGCAGACGCTGGACCAGCACGTCCTCGGGCACGGTCACCCGACCCTGCCGCGGTTGCAGCCCCACGCCGTTCCTCCCTCGAGTCACCGCTCGACCAGCGACCGAGCATGCTAGTGAGCACGACGCAGCTGCGGGACCCGCATCGTGTGCGGTCGGGGCCAGCGGACGTCAGGACGGGCGGCCCGGCCGACGTCGTGAGCGCACGGCGTCCGAACACTCCAGAGGCCACGCCGCGGAGCCGACGCTACGTTCGGGTGACGTGGACCGTGGCCGGGAAGCGCCCGGGAGTCCCACGGCGCGTGCCCGTGGACACGAGGAGCTCGGTGCGACCGGACGACGCAGCGTTCCAGGCACGCCTGGCGGCGGCCCGCGGCGGCGACGACGTCGCGTGGGTCGGGCTGTACCACGAGCTGGCGCCGATCATCCTCGGCTACCTGCGGGCGCAGCGCCTGCCCGACGCGGAGGACGTCGCGGGCGAGGTGCTGCTGGAGCTCGTCCGTGACCTGCACCGCTTCGAGGGCGACGCGGACAACCTGCGATCGTGGGCACTGGCGATCACCCACCACCGCCTCCTGGATGCACGGCGG
>CAYXJD010000049.1:0-15629 GCA_964465225.1 uncultured Actinomycetota bacterium | reverse complement strand
GCATCAGGGGTGGCCGCACCCGTGTTCGATCACACGGGCAAGGCGGTGGCCGCGGTGGGTATCGTGGCCCCGACGGCCCGGCTCCCGGAGCCGGAGACCATCGCCCTGCGCGTCCTGCGGTCCGCGCGGGAGATCTCGGAGCGGCTCGGCTGGCGGCCACGGAGGACGACCTGATCGTGACTGACACCACTGATGTACCGACCCCGCAGGACGTGGAGGCAGCGACCACGGAGCTCCTCGCGGCCCTGACCTACGGGCAGCTGCGCGCGATCGAGGCGGCCGCCCATCTGATCGCGGTCGCCCCTGACGCCGGTACCGCGGTGGTCGCTGCGGAGGTCGTGGGCCACGAGCTCGATGCCTACCGGGCGCTGCTCGCCGAGCTCGAGGACCGGTCCTCCTCGCCGGCCGCGCTCATGGACGGCATCAAGTCCCACTTCGACGCCTACTTCGACCGAGCGCCGCTGGGGGACTGGTTCGGGACCAGCGTCTTCTTCGCGCTCGGGCTGCCCATCGCCGCGGACTTCGCCCAGGCGATCGCACCGGTTCTTGACCGTCCGACGGCTGAGCTCGTCACCGATGCGATCGGCGGTCGCGAGGAACAGGAGGCCACCGCCGTCGGGCAGCTGAAAGCACAGCTCGTGGATGACGAGGCGGTGGAGCGGGCCCGTCGTCTCGCCGGTGACCTGCTCGGCCGGGCGTTGACCAGCTACCAGGAGGCGATGGGGTCGACGGACGCGCTCAAGGTGCTGTTCGCCGGCGCCGCTGCCAACGAGGGCACCAGCGCCGAGTCACAGGTCAAACGCCTGGCCATCGAGGTCCTGACCGGTCACCGTCGACGCACGGTGGCACTCGGGCTCGAGGACCTCGACGAGGGCTGAGGGGCGTTGCCGCGCCGGGGGCAGGTCAAGCCCCGGTCCGGACCTCCGTCCAGGTCGGTCGGGGTCGATTGGTCGAGGTCGGGTGGCTAGCGTCGAGGCGACTCGCCGACGACGGGATCATCGTGTTGACCCAGCATCCGCTGCGTCCGCTGCGTCCGCAGCTGCCCGCCGGACTCCAGTACGAGGTGAACCTGCTCGACGGGGTCCTCGAGGACGCCCTCGCCGAGTGTGAAGGCCAGGACTTCGTCGACACCTTCACCTGGCTGCGTGACGCGGCGATCCGGCAGCGCACCCTCACTGACCAGAGCATCGACGAGCTCCTGGTCGAGGTCGCTGCGCTGGATCCGGAGGTCTGCCGCAAGATCGCCTACGCGCTGACGGCCCACTGCCTGCTGCTGAACATCGCCGAGGACCGCCAGCGCATCAAGACGACCCGGATGAACAACCGGGCCGGGCAGGTCGACACCGAGGGCATCGTCGCCGGCGTCAGCGAGACGACCTCGCTTATCGGCAAGTACGACACACGCCGGCTGGTCGGACGCCTGCGCATCCACCCGGTGTTCACCGCACATCCGACCGAGGCCCGACGGAGGTCGGTGACGCGCATCCTGAGCCGCGTCGCGGCGGAGTTGAAGCGCTTCGACGAGATCGAGGTGGACGACGCCCTGATCCAGGACATCCGGCGTCGACTGGTCGAGGAGGTGACCAACCTGTGGCGGACCTCGCCCTTCCGTCCGACCCGTCCCCAACCGGTCGACGAGGTCGAGCGGGTGATCGCGGTGCTCGGGCGCCAGGTGTTCCACGTGGTCGCCGACGTGTACCGCGAGGTGGACCGGGCACTGGATCCCACGCTCGTCGGCGGTCGAGCGCCGTTGGTCGGCGCGTTCATGCGTTACGGCAGCTGGGTCGGCGGCGACCGCGACGGCAACCCGTTCGTGACCGCGGACGTGACCCGCGAGACCGGTCGTCGCCACGCCGACGAGGCGCTCGGTCGCCTGGAGGAACACACCCGGGCGGTGGCGCTCAGTCTCACGGCGGATCCGGCGAGCGGGGCCCCGCTCAGCTCGGAACTGGCCACCAGCCTGGAGGCCGACCGCCGACGTTGGCCCCGCACGGCCGCCGAGCTCGAACGCATCGCCCCCGAGCAGCCGTACCGGCACCTGCTGGAGTTCGCGGCCGACCGGCTGGCCGCGACGCGTGCCGGCGATCAGGATGGCTACGACGGGCCCGCGACCTTCATCGCCCAGCTGGACCGTATCCAACGGTCCCTGCTCGAGGGAGGCAACCCGCGGCTGGCCTACGGGGTGATCCAGGACCTGCGGTGGCGGGCTGAGACCTTCGGGTTCCACCTCGCCTCACTGGAGGTCCGCCAGCACTCGGCGGTCCACGAGCGGGTGCTCGAGGAGCTGCGACCTGGCCTGGCCGGGGACGTCGAGGCGCTGGCCCGGATCGTGCAGGCCGGCTGGCCCGAGGGCACCGAGCCGAGCACCGAGGAGGCCCGTGAGGCGCTCGAGACGATCCGGGCCATGTCCGAGCTCCAGCAGGCCTACGGCCCCGAGGCCTGCTACCGCTACATCATCTCCTTCACCACGACCGCGGCCGACATCCTGGCGGTGCGCGCTCTGGCCCGGGCCGCCCTCTCCGCCGAGCGCTACGCCGCGTTGCGTCTGCGTGTCGTGCCGCTGTTCGAGACGAGGGCGGATCTGCAGCGGGCACCCTCGGTGCTGGAGGAGCTGCTGGCGGCACCCGGTGAGCGGGAGCGACTGGAGGCAGCCGGGCGTGAGCTCGAGGTGATGATCGGCTACTCGGATTCCGCCAAGGATGCCGGTCTGCTGGCTGCCCACGTCGCTCTGCACCAGCTGCAGGGCCGGCTGGCGCGCTGGGCGAGGGAGCGGGACATCCAGCTCACGTTCTTCCACGGTCGCGGCGGATCGATGGGCCGCGGCGGCGGTCCCCTCAACCGGGCGATCCGCGGCCAGGGCGGGGGATCGGTCGATGGCCGCTTCAAGGTCACCGAGCAGGGCGAGGTCATCTTCGCGCGGTACCGGTCCGTCAACACCGGCCGGCGGCACCTGGAGCGCACCATCAACGCGGTGCTGGCGACCTCGACGTCGCATGCCGAGGCGCGCGCCTGGGCGCAGGAGGACCGGTTCGCTGCGGTCGCCGACCGGATGGCAACCGCCAGCGAGCAACGCTTCCGGGAACTGCTCGACGCCGAGGGGTTCGCTGAGTTCTTCATGTTGGCGACGCCCTACGACGAGATCGGTCAGCTGGCGATCGGGTCTCGGCCGGCACACCGCACCAAGGCCCGCGATCTCTCGTCCTTGCGCGCGATCCCGTGGGTGTTCGCCTGGGCCCAGAGCCGCGTCAACCTGACCGGTTGGTACGGCGTGGGTACCGGGCTGGCCGCGGTCGGTCGGCAGGAGGGAGGCCTCGATCAGCTCCGAGCCATGCGCCGCGAGTGGCCCTTCTTCCAGCCGGTGCTCGAGATGGCCGAGATGAGCCTGGCCAAGGCCGACAAGCTGCTCGGACGCTACGCGCTGGACCTCGGTCGCAACGAGGCCCTGACGGCCGCGATCATGGAGGAGTGGGAGCTGACCGAGCAGTGGTTGCTCAAGGTCACCGGGCAGGAGCGGCTGCTGGAACGCCAACCGGCCCTGCGAGCTGCCGTCAGCCTGCGCCGCGCCGACATCGACGCCCTGTCGCTGCTGCAGTTGGCGACCCTGTCGCGGCTGCGCGCGCAGGAGGAGCCCGATCCCTTCGATCAACTGATCGTCAAGACCACCGTGGCTGGGCTCTCCGCCGGGTTGCAGAACACCGGCTGACGTGGCGTCGCCTGCCGAACGGTGGGTGCCACGCGCTCAGGCGCTGCGGCCGATCGGGCCCCGGTCCTCACGGGATCGCTCCGGATCGGCGGTGCGCTCGGCCAGGGTCTGCTGGACCGTGAGCGAGTTGGTGACGAGCTCGCCGAAGCCCTCGGGATCGGCGATCAACCAGGAGTGGCCGGCCTGCTGGATGATGTCGCCCGGTGCGCCGGCCGCATCGCACATCGCGAGGAACGTCGCCTCGGGCACGACCTGGTCCTCCGAGCCCCACAGGATCGAGACGGGCAGGCCCTGCTCCGCCAGGGTGGTCAGCTCGGTGCGCAGATCAGCGGTGCGGGCCAGGTCCGCGGCCCGCCGCATCGCGCCGGGGTTGGCCAGCGCGTTGCCGACCAGGTCGCGGACGACGACCGGCAGGACCTTGCGGTAGTCGCGGCGCCGGAACTCGCCCGGCATGCGCAGCCCCCAGTCCCACAGCGGTCGATCGGCGAGGCTGCGCTCACCCTTGCGCGACTCCTTCCAGACCGAGCCACCGACGGAGTTGACGAGCACCAGCGCTTTGATGCGGTCCGGGGCCTCCCACGCGGTCGCGGTGGCGACCGCGCCCCCGAAGGAGTGGCCGATCAACGTCACCGGCTCGCGGAGGTCGATCTCGTCGAGGAGCTCGAGCACCCACGCGGCCAGCCTCGGGAAGGTGTACTCGCCATCCAAGGGCTCGCTCCGCCCGAAGCCGGGCAGCGCCGGAGCGATCACCCGCGAGCCCGTGGCCGCGATCAGGGGGAACGCCTGGGCGTAGGAGCGGGCCGTGAGTCCCCAACCGTGCAGGAACACCACCGCCGGACCCTCGCCGGCGTCGCCGTAGGCCACGGTGCGCCCGGCGATGGTGGTGCGGTGCCAACGCAGACCGGCATCTGGTCGCGCTGCCACGTCGGCCTCCCTCGTCACCAGCTGACGGAGGTGCCACCCGGATCGCCAGTACCGAGCGCATCCCGCATCCGCAGCGCCGGGTCGTGCCCGGTGCCACACCGGGCAGTCTATCGGGGTGGTCGCCGGCGACGCTGGGTGCGCGCCCGTCTGGTCGGGAGTCGTGCTGCCCGGGCCGGCGGCGGCCGCGCGTCAACGCTCGTGGGGACCGTTGCCCGACAGTGGCAGCGAGGTGGTGGCTACGAGCTCCTGCAGGCCGGCCGCCAGTCCGCGGGTGATCGGACCGGGCATGCCGTCCCCGATCGGCCGCCCCTGGACCGCGACCAGTGGCTGCACGCCACGCACCGCTGAGGTCAGCAGGGCCTCGGCAGCGGTCGCGAGCTCGCTGCGGCTCATCACACGCTGGTCGACGACCAGACCCAGCGCCGCGGCGAGCTCCACGACGGCCGCTCGCGTGATGCCGGGAAGCACCTCCGCCGAGACCGGTGCGGTCACCAGGGTGTTCCCCCTGACGGCGAAGAGGTTGGCCGTCGCGGCCTCGAGCGGGTGCCCGGCGGCATCGCACAGCAGGGCGTCGCTGGCGCCGTGCCGTCGGGCTTCGCGCGTGGCCGTCAGTGACACCAGGTAGGAGGTGGCCTTCCATGCGGCCAGTGGACGGTGCAGCTCCACGAGGTGGCCGAAGGCGGGCGGCAGCGGTGGAGCGCCGGCTGCCCGTGTTCGCTGGGCCGTGACGACCACCGTGGCTGGACCGGGGCGATGACCCGGGAAGGGATCCGAGAGCTGGACCGGACCGGCCGAACAGGTGATGCGCACGACCAGGTCCGCACCGAGGTGGGCGTTGGCCTCGACCACGGCGGCAACGGCCTCGAGCAACGCCGGTGGTGCCACGTGCAGCCCGATGCCGGCGGCCCCGGCCCGGAGCCGTTCGAGGTGCGCCGCGAGGCGGAAGGCGCGGCCCTGCTGCACGCGGAGCGTCTCGAAGACGCCCTCACCGGATCGGAAGCCGCGGTCCAGCGCGCTGATGGTGGCCGCGTGTGCGGGGACCACGCGACCGTCGACCCAGACGAGCTGCTCGGTCCGGGCCGTCACGGTCGCTGCGCCGTCGCGATACGGCCAGCCGGGGCCCGTGCGGGCTCGGGGTCGCGGCCCGTCACCCGGGTCGCGCGGACGGCCCGCAGGAACGCTGCCGCCTTGTCCAACGTCTCGGCGTGCTCGCCCGCCGGGTCCGAGTCGGCCACGATGCCGCCGCCCGCACCGTGGTCGACGATGCCGTCGCTGTTGAGGACGGCGGTGCGGATGGCGACCGAGAGCCTGGCATGCCCGGGCGCCAGGAACCCGACCGCGCCGCAGTACCAGCGGCGCCGGACCCCTTCCAGGCGTTCGATCAGCTCCATGGCTGCGATCTTCGGTGCCCCGGTGATCGAGCCACAGGGGAACGTGGCGCGCAGCAGGTCGCCGTAGCCCGCCTCGGCTCGCAGCTCTCCCTGGACCGTGGAGACGAGGTGCCACACCGTGGGATGTTCCTCGACCCGGGTCAACTCCGGCACCCGCACCGTGCCGGGCCGGCACACCCGGCCCAGGTCGTTGCGCTCGAGATCGACGACCATCACGTTCTCGGCGCGATCCTTCGCCGCCGTCGCGAGATCATCAGCGAGCGCGGCATCCAGAGCCGCATCCCGAGCGCGTGGGCGCGTGCCCTTGATCGGCCGTGTGGTCACCGCGGTGCCGTCCACGGACAGGAAGGTCTCCGGGGAGATGGAGGCCAGACCGATGTCGGGCAGCGCCGCCCCGAAGGCGGCCGGGGAGGCCGCACGCAGGGCGCGGTAGAGCTCGTGGACGTCCCCAGGCCAGTACGCGGACAGGCGTTGTGCCAGGTTCACCTGGAAGACCGAGCCCGCGCCGATGGCCGCCAGGATCGTCTCCACCGCCGCGAGGTGGTCCGCGCGGGACAGGCTCGTCCAAGCGACCTGAGGACGCAGTTCGATGGGGTGCGCCGAACGGGTCCCACCGCTGGCGCGCGCCGCTCGCGCGAGCCGGCGACGCACCTCCTCGCAGCCCGCGCGCGCCCGCTGCTCGGGGGTGCGTCGTCCGGCCAGGCTCGACGGGAGTGGCCGCGCGAGCAGCAGCGCCCGGTCCCGTTCCGGTGCGATCGCGCACACCACCTCGGCGATCCTGCACGACAGGTGGGGGCCGCCCCGGTCGTCGACGGCCAGGTCGGGCAGTCGCTCGATGCGCCGACCGAGGTCGTAGGACAGCGCCCCGACGAGCCCGCCGGACAGCGCCGGTAGGCCATCGTCCACGGTGGCGTCGGGGTGCGCGCCGAGCTCGGTGCACAGCCGGTCGATGGCGGCGAAGGGGTCGGTCCCGAGGTCACGGACGGCCCGGCCGTCAGCCAGCAGGTGGCTGCGCCGTCCATCGTCCACGAGTCGCCAGCGTGCGTGCGGTACGAGGTAGTGCCAGCCGGCACGGTCGCCGCTCTCGAGGACATCGACCGGATCGAGCGCCCGCGCACATGCCGGGAGATCGACCCGGCCGTCCGCATCCCGCGGGACCGTGACCTCGTCGAGGACGAGCATCCCGGGTCCTGCCCTCGTCGCGGCGCCGTGATCCCGCGTCGTGGTCATGTGCTGGGCGGGACGCCGTACTTCCGTCGGAACGACGCCGCGTCCATCGACGTCAGATCTTCCTCGAGCTGCTGCTGGAAGGCGTCAGCCTGTGCACCGTCGGAGAAGGTCTGGGCCCACACCAGCGCACCCGTGGCGGCCACCTGCAGTTGCACGTCCACCATGGATGCACCGTCGTAGCCACCGCGACGACGGGTCAGCACGCGGAAGTCGCGCCGGGGAGAACGCTCCTGGCTCACGGGTGCCTCGCGTGGGTCGGTGGCCGGGACGGTAGCGCTCGGCCGTCGACCCCGACAACGAGGGAGCGGGTCGTCACCGCCGCTACGCTCGCGCGCCCACCAGCGCCGTGGGGCCGCGACACGAGGTGACCAGAGTGAAGGTCTACACCAAGACCGGTGATGACGGCACGACCGGGCTGCTCTACGGCGGGCGGGTGGACAAGCACGACGTCCGCACCACGGCCTACGGCACGGTCGACGAGACCTGCAGCGCGCTGGGGCTGGCCAGGGCCGACCTCACCGGTGCGCTGCACGACGCCGTGCTCACCGTCCAGCGTGAGCTGTTCGTCGTGGGTGCCCAGCTCGCCACCCGCGCCGATCACTGGGAGCGCCTGGAGGTCGGGATCAGCCGGGTCGACGCGACGATGGTCGATGCGCTCGATGAGCGCATCGATGCCTGCGTGGCCCGGCATCCGCTGCCCCAGTACTTCGTGGTTCCCGGCGGCAACCGTGCCGCGGCGGCGTTGGACCTGGCGCGGACCGTCTGTCGACGGGCGGAGCGACACACCGTGGAGATGGACCGTGCCGGGCTGCTGCCCGACGACGTGCCGGTCCGCTACCTCAACCGGTGCGCCGACTACCTCTACGTGCTGGCTCGCGAGGTCGAGGGCGTCCACCTTCCCTCCCGCGATCCGCAGTGACCGAGCAGGCGATCACCGATGACCTGGGTCACCCCGTCGGGGTGCGCCCGGGTCCCCGGCGCCTGGTCTCGCTGGTCCCCAACCTCTCGGAGCTGCTGTGGGACTGGGGGTTCGCCGACCGTCTGGTCGGGGTCACCGAGTGGTGCGTGGCACCGCCGGGTGGCTTCCCCGATGCGCAGCGCGTGCGCGGCACCAAGAACCCGGACGTCGCTGCCATCGTCGCGATGGCTCCGGACCTGGTGATCGCCAACGAGGAGGAGAACCGAGCCCACGACGTCGAACGTCTGCGGGCGGCCGGGATCGCCGTGCATGTCACCCGGGTCCGTTCCCTGGCGGCGCTGCCGGGCAGTCTCGGCCGCCTGGCTCTCGCCCTCGGCGAGCCGAGCGCCGCCACGTCCCTGATCGCCGCGATCGAGCAGGCGCGGTCCGGGCTCGCACCGCCCCCGACCGGGCGCCGTCGCGTGGCGTGCGCGGTCTGGCGGGACGCGCCGGAGCGTGCCGGACCCGACGAGGGCTGGTGGCTGCTGGGGCGTGACACCTACGCCGCGGACCTGCTCACCACGGTCGGTGTCGAGGTCCTCCCGCCCGACCCGGACGGGCGCTACCCACGTTGCACCTTCGCGGAGCTCGCGGCGTTCGCACCCGAGCTCCTCCTGTTGCCGGACGAGCCCTACGCGTTCGGCCCGGACGACGTGCGCGAGCTCGAGCGGGCTGGCCTCGACGCACGGTTGGTCGACGGTACGGCGCTGTGGTGGTGGGGACCCCGCACCCCACGCGCGATCACGGAGCTCGCCCCCCTCGCGGTGTGCTGACCCCGTCAGTAGCTGTGCTCGGGCCCCGGGTACTCGCCGTCGGCGACCTCGCTCTGGAACGCCTTGATCGCGCCACCGATCTCCGAGCGCAGGTCGGCGTAGGCCTTCACGAAACGCGGCAGACGCCCGCCCGTGAGTCCCAACAGATCGTGCCACACCAGCACCTGTGCATCGGTGTGGGGGCCGGCGCCGATGCCGATCGTCGGGACGTCGATCGCCGCGCTCACCCGCCGACCGATCTCCGCGGGGACCGCCTCCAGGACCACGGCGAACGCGCCGGCCTGTGCCAACTCGACCGCGTCGTCCACGATGCGTTCGGCAGCGGCCTCGTCACGGCCCTGGACCTTGAACCCCCCGAACTGGTGCACGGACTGCGGGGTCAGTCCCAGGTGTCCCATGACGGGGATCCCGGCGCCGACCAGGTGGGCGGTCACCTCGACCATCGGACCGCCGCCTTCGAGCTTGACGGCAGCGGCGCCAGCCTCCTTGAGCATGCGGACCGCGGCGGCCAGCGCCTGGGAGGGGCCGTCCTGGTAGGTGCCGAACGGGAGATCGCCGACGACCAGGGCGTGCTCGGTGCCGCGAGCCACCGCCCGGGTGTGGTGGAGCATCTCATCGAGCGTGACGGGGACCGTCGAGTCGTAGCCGAGCACGACCATGCCGAGGCTGTCACCGACCAGCAGGACGGGCACCCCCAACTCGTCGAGCAGCGCAGCGCTGCCAGCGTCGTAGGCGGTCACCATGACGAACCGCTCGCCACGGGCCTTGGCGGCGGCGAGGTCATGGATGGAGACGGGACGGCCGGGCCGTTCGACAGCCCCGTCCACGGACGTGTGCACGGACACCTCGGGAACCTTCCTGCCGGCCCGGGTGGCGCGGGCGCGCCCTGGGTCCAGCGGATCATCCGGTGGCGATCCACGTAGTGTGCCCGGTCCGGACCACGGATGTGCGATGGACCCGGACGGCCGGCGCCGCAACCGGCACCATGAGGTCACAGGTCGCCGGCGCGGGTCGGTCACGGGACAGGAGGTCGGCGAGGTGGCAGCGGATCCGAGCCACCCCGACCTCGTGGCCTTCCACCACGATGGCCGCACGGCGCGAGCGACGATCACCCGGCTCTCACGTGCCGGTGTTGACGGCGCCGACATCGAGCTGCTCGGCCCGATCGAGGTCGTCACGGCCGGTCGGTACGGCGACCGGCAGACCGACAAGGGCTCCAGCCTGGCGCTCGGTGGCCTGGTGCTGCGCGGACTGCTCATCGGCATGGTGCCGGGTGCCCTCTTCGGTGCGGTGCTGCTGGCGGTCATGGCTGACCGATCGGCGCCGGTCCTGTGGGCCGGCGCTGGGGGAGGGGCGTTCTTCGGCGCGGCCGTGGGTGCCCTCGCCGGTCTGCTGGTGGCTCCGACGATGGTCAGCTCCTGGGAGCGCACGTTCGCTCCGCTGGTCCCCGGAGCGGTGGCGGTCGGGGTCCGGTGTGCGAACGCGCGCAGCGCCCGTCGGGCAGAGCGGGTGCTCAGGGTCTGCGGGGCACACACCATCCGTCAGGTGGCCGACCTCGACGCGCTGCCGCCGGGGCCGCTCGACCCGGCATCGCTGGAGGAGCGCCCCGGCCCCGTGACCGGGTCCGGGTGACAGCGGCCAGGATGCATGTGTGGTACACACATATACATGCCCACCCCACCGCCCAGCGGCACCGCCACGCCCGCCATCGCGCACGACGCGGAACTGGACCACCTCGACGAGCTCCTGGTGGAGTTGCGCCGTGTCATGCTGCGGCCCGGCTACCGGCGCGCGCTGCTCGGCGATCTCGCTGGCACGGTCGGCCTCGCCACCGTGCGGCTGCTGCGCACCGTGCAGCGCGCTGCCGAGCCTCCCTCCATCGGTGAGGTCGCCGAGGTGCTGGCCATCGATCCCTCGACGGCCAGCCGGCTGGTCGAGCGCGCGGGCGCCGCCGAGCTGCTGGAACGACGATCCTGCGCCGACGACCGACGTCGTGTCCGACTCCACCTGCTTCCCGCCGGGGTGGCGTTGCTCGCCACGGTGACCGACCGGCGTCGTGACGTGCTGGCCGCCGCGGTCGAGGGCTGGGAGGAGGACGATCTCGCCACCCTGCGGCTGCTCACCGAACGGCTGCTGGCGGGCTTCGACGACGCAACGGGGTCGGCGTGATCGAGCGTCTGCGCCGCCCGAGTCCGACCCTGCCCGCATCGGCACCGCCGCGGACCTCCTGGCAGCTGCTGGCGGACCCGGTCTTCGGACCCTTCTTCGCGGGCAAGATCCTGGCGACGGGAGGGGTCTGGGTCCACAACATCGTCGCGGCCATCCTGGCCTGGGAGCTCTCCCGCTCGGCGTTGGTCGTCGGGCTGGTGAGCGTGGCGCAGTTCGGTCCGCAGCTGTTGTTCGCGCCCCTGAGCGGCGCCCTGGCGGATCGCGGCGACCGGCGTGTGCAACTCATCGCGGGTCGGTTGATCGTGGTGCTCGGCTCTGGCGGCCTGGCGCTGTGGCTCGCGCTGGTCGGGGCGGACGGTCTGCCCGGTGCGTGGCCGGTCGTTGCCACCGCGCTCGTCGTCGGGATCGGCTTCGTGGTGGGTGGGCCGGCCATGAACGCCCTGGTCCCGACCCTGGTGCGTCCCAACGAGCTCGCCGCCGCGGTGGCGCTGAACTCGATCCCCGTCACCGTCGCCCGGGCGGCTGGTCCGGCGATCGGGGCGTTGCTGGCCGCCACCCTGGGGCCGGCGTCCGCGTTCGGGCTGGCCGCTGGGACGAACCTGCTCTTCGCCCTGCTCGTGGTGCCGTTGCCGATCCGTGGTCGTGCAGAGGCTCCGGCAGGCGGTGACCGCAGGGTGCGGGCCGGTGTGCGCTACCTGCGGGAGGACCGGGGGATCGGCCTGCTCCTGCTGGGCATCGCCGCCGTCGGGATCGGTGCGGACCCGGTCATCACGCTCACCCCATCGTTGGCGGCGGAACTCGGTGCCGGCAGCGCGCTGGTGGGGGTGTTCGCCTCCTCCTTCGGCATCGGCGCCGGGCTCGCCTTCGTGGTACTGACGCGGCTGCGGCAGCGCTTCGGGCTGGACGGCGTCGCGGTCCGTGGTCTCGTCCTGCTGGCCACCGGCACCGCGCTCGCCGGGCTCGCGCCTGCGGCCCCGCTCGTCAGCACCGCGTTCGCGATCGGTGGGGCCGGCATGACCATGGCGCTCACCGCGCTGAGCACGCTGCTGCTCGGTCGCCTCCCCGACGCGCTCCGCGGACGGGTCATGGCCCTGTGGGCGATGGCCTTCCTCGGTTCCCGGCCCGTCGCGGCGGCGGTCAACGGCACGGTCGCCGACGCCACGGCCCCGGTCGTGGCGTTCCTGGCCGTTGGGGTCGTCGTGGCGCTGGCCGCCGTGGCGGTGCGTCCGTCGCGATTGGCCGCCCGGCCCGCCCCGGCGGGTGCTCCCGGCGGGGACCCGAGCTAGTGGCCGGTCCACCCTGGCCACCGCGCAGACCTGCCGCCGTCAGCCACGCCAGCCGTTGGTGATCGGGACGCGGCGGTCGCGGCCGAAGGCACGCTCGGTGATCTTCGGACCGGGCGGTGCCTGCCGGCGCTTGTACTCCGCCCGATCGATCAGCTGGACGACCCGTCGGACCTCGGCCTCGTCGTGGCCACGAGCCACGAGTTCGTCGATGCCGAGGTCCAGTTCGACGTAGCCGATGACCAGATCGTCGAGGACCTCGTAGGGCGGCAGGGAATCCTGGTCGCGCTGACCTGGCCGCAGCTCCGCCGAGGGTGGCTTGGTGATCGTGCTGTGCGGGATCACCTCCGTCTCGGTGTTGCGCCACCGGGCGAGGTCGTAGACGAGCAGCTTCGGGATGTCCTTGATCGGCGCGAACCCGCCGGCCATGTCGCCGTAGAGCGTGGCGTACCCGACGGCGTACTCGGACTTGTTCCCCGTGGTCAGCACGATGGCGCCGCTCTCGTTGGACAGTGCCATCAGCGTGAGCCCACGCAGCCGCGACTGGAGGTTCTCGTAGGCCACGCCGGGCTGTTGCCCGTCGGCCCGATCGAAGCCGGTGACGACGAGGTCGCCGAGCATCTCCCCGACCGCTGTCAGCGGGCCCGAGATCGACAGGACGTGGTGCTCCGTGCCGAGCGCCTCGGCACAGGCCCGGGCATCGTCGATCGAGCCGGAGGACGAGTAGGGCGACGGCATGGCCACGGTCGTCACCTGCGGGCCACCCAGTGCGTCGGCGGCCAGGGCCGCCACCACCGCGGAGTCGATGCCGCCGGACAGTCCGACGATCGCGGAGGTGAAGCCGTTGCGGTGGCAGTAGTCGCGGGTCGCCCGGGTCAGCGCGTGCCACACCTCGCCCAGCTCGTCGAGTCGCTCCGCCTGTCGCCAGGTGATCGCGGGCCGGTCGGCCGGCGTCGTCCTCGATGGTGTGGCCGGGAGGTCGAGGTCGACGACGACCAGGTCCTCGAGGAACTGCGCGCCGCGCGCGACCACCTCGCCGTCAGCGCCCACCACCATGGAGTCACCGTCGAAGACGACCTCGTCCTGACCACCGACCACGTTGCAGTACAGCACCGGTGTCCCGGCGTCGAGCGCGTGATGGCGCGCCCACTCCTCGCGGTCCTGGCGCTTGTCCCGGTGGTAGGGCGAGGCGTTGAGGTTGGCGATGAGCCGCGCACCGGCGCCGGCTGCGGCCTGGACCGGCCCCTGCTCGCTCCACAGGTCCTCGCACACCGTGATCCCGACGGGCACGCCGGCCACGTCGACCACGCAGGGGACGTCCCTGGGGGTGAAGTACCGCGCCTCGTCGAACACGCCGTAGTTCGGGAGTCGCAGCTTGTCGTAGGTCGCCACGAGCCGGCCGTCGCGCAGCACCGCCGCCGAGTTGGTCAGGTCACGGGTCGCCAGCGCGACGTCCCAGTGCTCGGCGTCGGTGGCGTCACCCTCACCGGCGCCGACGTAGCCGATCACGGCGGTGCACCCGTGCGGGCCCTCGGCGACCAGCCGGTCGAGCGCGGCGAGGTTGGCGGCGACGAACTCCCGCTTGAGCAGCAGGTCCTCGGGTGGGTAGCCGGTGATGGTGAGCTCGGTGGCCACGAGCAGGTCGGCGCCACCGGCGACGGCGGCGCGCCAGGCGTCGAGGATCCGCGCGACGTTGCCGTCGATGTCACCGACCCGGGTGTCCAGCTGTGCCAGAGCGACTCGGATCGTCATGGCGGGCTCCTCGGGACACGAAACACGGTCGAAACGCCAGATCAACGGTGGAGAAACCCCCCCTCCGTAGCGTCCTCGACCGTACCGGTGGAACCGGGCAGGGTCTCGTGCGCAGTGCCGCGACGATGGCACCTCGCGAGACCACCGAACCAACGAGCCAACCTGGAGGACACGGTGAAGCGTCTGTTGAAGTTGGGGGTGGTCACGTCCGCACTGGTGCTGATGTTGGGTGCGCCTGCGTACGCGCAGGACAGCACGGGCATCGAAGACCTGGCGGTCGCGACCATCGTGCTCTACCTGATGGTGTCGACGGTACTCGTCTTCATCATGCACGCTGGTTTCGCGATGCTCGAGGCGGGGTTCACCCGGTCGAAGAACACCGCGAACATCATCGGCAAGAACCTGATGACGATCTCGCTCGGGATCCTCGTCTACTACGCGATCGGCTGGGGGCTGATGTACGGCGAGCAGGTCGCCGGGTTGTTCGGCGCCGACGGCTTCTTCCTCACCACGGCGGCCTACGACACCGCGGAGACCGGCTACACCCTGGAGATCGACTTCGCCTTCCAGGCGATGTTCGCCGCCACCGCGGCCACGATCGTCTCCGGTGCGGTCGCCGAGCGCATGAAGTTCGGGGCCTACGTCGCCGTCGCGGTGGTCATGACCGGGATCATCTACCCGATCGTCGGCGCCTGGACCTGGGGCGGCGGCTGGGTGGACGCCCTCGGCTTCGCCGACTTCGCCGGCTCGACGATCGTGCACATGACCGGTGGCGTGGCCGCGCTGGTCGGTGCCGCCTTCCTCGGACCGCGTATCGGCAAGTTCGATCCGACGACCGGCAAGGCGCGCGGTATCCCGGGTCACTCGATCGCGTTGGGTGCGCTCGGCACGCTGCTGCTCTTCTTCGGCTGGTTCGGCTTCAACGGTGGCTCGGTGCTGGCGCTCGACGGTGAGGTGATCGGCTTCGTCATCGTCACGACCGCGTTGGCCGGCGGTGCCGGGGGCGCTGCCGCCGGGTTCTACACCCGCATCAAGAACGGCAAGTGGGACGTCGCCATGACCGCCAACGGGATCCTCGCGGGCCTGGTCGGGATCACGGCCGGCGCCGACTCGGTCTCGTTCAACATGGCGCTCCTGGTCGGTCTGATCGCAGGTGTCCTCGTCGCGTTGTCGGTCCAGATGATCGACGCACTCAAGATCGACGACCCGGTCGGCGCCATCAGCGTGCACGGCACCTGCGGGATCCTGGGGACCCTGTGGGTCGGCCTCGCCGCCACCGAGGGTGGACTGTTCTTCGGTGGCGGTACCGAGCTCCTGGTCGCGCAGGTGATCGGGATCCTCGGCGTCGCAGCGTGGGTCGGCGTGTCCTCGGCCATCCTGTTCGGGGTGCTCAAGGCCATGGGCCAGCTGCGCGTGTCCGAGGAGGAGGAGATCGAGGGCCTCGAC
>CAYXJD010000048.1:2225-15683 GCA_964465225.1 uncultured Actinomycetota bacterium | reverse complement strand
ACGTCCTGGCACTCGGGGTGACACCTCAGGCCCGGGCCGAGTACGGGGCAGACCAGGTGCTGTTCGCGCCGAGCGGGGACGTGCAGGAGACCGGTGCGGCCAACTTCCTGCTGCTCGACGAGGACCGCGTGGTGACCCGGCAGCTCGACGGTTCCTTCCTCCATGGGGTGACCCGGGACTCGGTGCTGACACTCGCCCGCGACCTCGGTCTGGGGGTGGAGGAGCGTCCCATCACGCTCCAGGAGGTGCTCGCCTGGCCCGGCGAAGCGGCCCTGGCGGGGACCGCTGCGGTCCTGGCAGGGGTGGGCACGCTGATCCACGAGGGCCAGCGCATCAGCTTCGGTCAGGGCACCGTTGGCCCCGTGACCCGTCGCCTCCGCGACGCGTTGCTCGCGATCCAGCGGGCGGAGGTCGTCGATCGTCACGGGTGGACCCAGCCCGTCCACGGCCGTGCCCAGACCGGCTGAGGGAGCTCGGATCGGTCGCCTCTGAGCTCGGGTCGTGGGTGTCGCCGGCCTCACGCCGGGACGTGCAGAGCGGTCGCCTCCGAGGTGAGCTCGGTGGCAGGCCCCTCGACGATGATGTCCAGGCCACGTCGGTCGAACAGGTCCCTTGCGGGCAGGCGCCAACCGGGATCGCCGGACAGCTGTGCCAGTTGGCGGGCGGAGAAGGCGAAGACGAGCCGGCCCAGTTCCGCGTTGGCGTGGGCGACCGCACACATCGGGCACGGTTCCCCCGAGGTGTAGATGGTGGAGCGGCGGCGCTCGGTCACGTCGAGGTTGCGTGAGGCCCAGCGGGCCAGCTTCAGCTCGGCGTGCGCGGTGACGTCACGGTCGACGACGACGGTGTTGCGCTCCTCGGTCAGGATCTGTCCCTGGCCGGAGACCAGGAGGGCGCCGAAGGGCTGATCGCCCGCGTCCCGCGCTGTCCGGGCGAGCTCGATCGCGTGACGCAGCAGGGTCAGGTCGCCAGGGGTCACGGTGCGCTCCCGAGCTCGTAGGTCACGCCGGTCATCTCCTCGGAAGCCTGCCACAGTGCAGCGGCGAGAGCGGGATCTTGCGCCGCGGTGGAACGCGTGGCTGGCGCGGGGAAGCCGCGAGCTTCGCCCGGACCGTCGGGCCCCCAGTAGGAGGCGCCGGGCAGTGCCGGCGCCGTCGCGGCGTACAGCTGCGGGAGCACTCCCTGGGACGCCGGCTGAGCGAACAGCAGGTTCCCGATCCGGGAACCCACCCCGGACACCAGACCGCTCAGGCCGCCTTGCATGGTGGGCCCGGTGGTCTGCAGCCCCGTGTCCGCGTAGCCCGGGTGGGCGGCGACGGCGGTGAGGTCGAGCCCGGCGACCTCGGCACGACGTTGGAGCTCGAGGGTGTGCAGCAGGTTGGCCAGCTTGGAGTTCCCGTAGGCCACCCACCGCTGGTAGCGGTGGCGTTCGAGGTTGAGGTCGTCGACGTGGAGGCGCGCCATCCGGTGCGCGGTGGAGGAGACCAGGACCACCCGGGGCAGCGTTGCGGCCACCAGCAGTGGCAGGAGCCGACCGATCAGGGCGAAGTGGCCCAGGTGGTTGACCCCCATCTGGAGCTCGAAGCCGTCCGCGGTGCGCTTCGGCGGTGGCGCCATGATCCCGGCGTTGGCGATGACGACATCGAGGTGGTCGTGGCGTCGGGACAGCGCCTCGGCTGCCGTGGTCACGCTGGCGAGGTCCGCGAGGTCGACCAGCTGGTGCTCCATCGAGGCCGCGGGGGCGCGGTGATGGATCCGGTCCATGACCGCCACGGTGCGAGGTGCTGACCGGGTGGCCAGGATCACGTGGGCACCACGCGTGGCGAGCGCGACGGCACAGGCTTCGCCCAGCCCGGAGGTCGCTCCGGTGATCAGTACGGTCCGACCATGCTGGTCGTCAAGGTCGTCAGCCGTCCAGGGCACGGAGCGCTCCTGAGGTGTCGGGTGGCACAGCGGGCGGGTGGCGCAGCGGGGCTCCCACCGGGTAGGGCACGGCGCCCACGCTAGAGCGGCGGCCGGTCACCGCAGGGGCCATCGGTCCCGGGTTGATGGGCCGCTAGGGTGCCCCGCGAGGTGGCCACGGAGGACGACGTGAAGCGCAACCCGGTGTACGCGACGGCGGTCGCAGCCAGCCTGTCGATGTTCTCGCTGCTGCGCTGGAACATCCGCGTGACCGGTGCGGAGTACCTGCCGCGGTCCGGGCCCGCGGTCCTGGCGACCAACCACGTGAGCTACCTCGATTTCATCTTCGCGGGCTACGGCGCCCGGCAACAGGGTCGCCGTGTCCGTTTCGTCGCGAAGGCCGAGGTGTTCGACGACCCCAAGGTCGGCCCGCTGATGCGTGGGATGCGGCACATCCGGGTGGAGCGGGGCGGTGATACCGAGGCCACCATGCGGGAGGTGTCGCGCGCTCTGGCCGAGGGCGATGTCGTCGGCATGTTCCCCGAGGGCACGATCTCCCGCTCCTTCGTGCCCCTGGCGGGCCGTCCCGGTGCGGCGAGGATGGCGGTCGAGAACGGCGTGCCGCTGATCCCGGGGGCGCTGTGGGGGACCCAGCGCATCTTCACCAAGGGCAGGGAGTTCACCGCCGCGCGTGGCACGGCGGTCAGTATCGACTTCGGTCCACCGGTGGCCACCACCCCTGGTGAGGATCCGATGGCGGTGCACGAGCGCCTCATGGTCGCCATCGGGGAGCTGGTCGATCGGGCCCAGCGCCGTTACCCGCAGCGCCCGGCTGGTCCGCAGGACCAGTGGTGGCTGCCGGCGCACCTCGGTGGCACGGCACCGACCCCCGAGGAGGCCGCCGCACTGGCGCAGGCCGAGGCCGACGAGCGGCGGCTCCAGCACGGTGGCTGACCGTGTCGGACCGCACCGACGACGGTGACACCGGCCATCCGGTCGACCACGGGATGGCGCGGGTCCTCCCGACGGGGCAGCGCCGGCGCGAACCCCCGGTGCGGATCGGTGACCCGGGCGATCCCCGACTCGGCGACTACGCGGCCCTGACCGATGCCGCGCTGCGCAAGCGCTACGAGCACCAGCACGGTGTCCTGATCGCCGAGGGACCGAACCCGGTGCGTGCCCTGGTCTCCTCGCCCTACCCGTTGCGGTCGGTGCTGGTGGCCGAGGAGCGTCTGGCGGCCATGGCAGACGTCATCGACCACTCGCGGGCGCCGGTGTACGTCGTCACCCGGGCGGTGCTCGAAGCGGTGGTCCGCTTCCGGCTGCACCAGGGCGTGCTGGCGTGTGGCGAGCGCCGACCCCCCGTGGCGCCGCAGGAGGTGGTGGCGACGGCGCGGCGGCTGCTCCTGCTCGAGGGCCTGAACGACCACGAGAACCTCGGGACCCTGTTCCGCACCGCTCGCGGGCTCGGGGTGGACGGGGTCCTGCTGGCACCGGGCTGCGCCGATCCGTTGTACCGCCGCTCGGTCCGGGTCTCCATGGGGCACGTGCTCCACCTGCCCTTCGCCCGGGTGGAGGACACCGTTGCCGGGCTCGAACTGCTGCACGCGCACGGCGTCACCACCATCGGGCTGACCCCTGACCCCGGTGCGCCACCGCTCGAGGAGTTGTCGGTGGGCGGTGACCGGCTCGCGGTCCTGCTCGGTGCGGAGGGCCCCGGTCTGAGCGTGGCGGCGCTGCGTGGCGCCACCCTGACCGGCCGGATCGCGATGGCACCGGGGGTCGACTCCCTGAACGTGGCGGCCGCCGGCGCGATCGCCTGCTACGCGCTGGCGCGTGGCTGGTGACGGCTGCCGGTAGCAGCGGTCCGGCAGGTCCGCATCAGCGTGGATCCGGCAGGTCCGCGAGGTCGGTCACGGTGTGCCGGTCGCCACCGAGGGTGTAGGTCACGGCCAGGGTCCGCTGGCGTAGGTCCACCGTCAAGGAGGCCACCTCGCCGTCCTCGGCCCAGCCCATCGTCAGCACCGCGTCGTCGTCACCGGGGGGTCCAAGGCTCCAGTTCCCGCCGAAGGCCGGATGGTGGTTGCGGAACCGCAGCAGCGCGAGCAGTCGCGTCGGGGTCCCACGCTCCAGCGCCTCGGCGACCTCGGCCTCGGAGTAGTAGTGCCGGTTGATGTCGCGCCCCACCCCCGTGGCGTGCAGCAGCTCGACGTCGTTGTGCCCGGCGAGGAGGCCGACGTAGTAGACCTGTGGGACGCCCGGGAGGAAGACCTGGAGGGCGCGCGCGAGCAGGTACGCCGCCGCGTCGCCCCCCAGGGCGTCGAGGTAGGTGCAGTTGACCTGGTAGAGGTCGACGTTGGACGCCGCGGCGCCCGTCGCCAGCCGCGAGGTCCCGTGGCTGTGCTCGTGGATGCCCTCGACGAGGAGATCGATCTCCTCGCCATCGAGCAGCCCCGGGTTGCCCGTGACGTCGGCGGTGTCGGGCCCGACGTCGATGACCCCGATGCCGTCGTGGGTGTCGAGCACCGTGACCGCGTTGTGTGGCCGGATCTCGCACCAGCGCCTGAGCCGGCGCGCGGTGCCGGCGTACAGCGCGTGCAGCACGAGCGGAGGGAGCGCGAAGTCGTAGATGAAGTCGACCCGTTCGGCGATGGCCAGCTGCCGCCGCCAGTAGCTGTGGATCTCGACCAGGATCTCCATCCCGCGGGCGCGGGCACGAGCGGTGAGGTCGTCGATGAAGCCGAACGTCTCCTCGGTCATGAACGAGGAGGTCCCCGGGGTCTTGATGGCGTAGCCGACCGCGTCCAGGCGCACGACACGGATGCCGTTGTCACCGAAGCGGTCGAGGATCGCATCGAGGTAGGCCGTCCCGGCGGCGGAGCGCACGTCGATGTCGATCTGCTCCGAGGTGAACGTGGTCCACACGACGCGTCTGGTGCGGTCCCCGAGCCGCACGGCGGTCAGTGGCAGCCCCGGGCGGGGGCGGTACAGCCGGCCGAGCAGGGTCTCGTTGACCCCCTCGGGGAAGACCCGGTCCAGGGTCAGGAACAGCTCCGCGTGCTCGGAGCTGGCTCCCTTCGCGAGGAAGTCCTGGAACTGCACCGAGCGCGCCGAGACGTGGTTGACGATCAGGTCGGCCATCACGGGGTGGGTCCGGGCGATCGCCCGCACGTCGTCCCAGGTCCCCAGGCGGTGGTCGACCTCGCGGTGGTCGACGGGGTCGAACCCGGCGTCGGCACCGTCGATCGGATCGAAGAAGGGCAGGAGGTGGACCCCGCCGAAGGCGCCCTCGAGCGGGCCCCGCAGCAACGTACCGAGACCGGTGAGGTCGCCAGCGAGCCGGTCCGCGTAGGCGATGAGTTGGGCTTGGTTGCGCACGTCGGACCACCTGCTCGGGATCGGAGCTCGCCGGCTGTGACCGATGATAGGAGGGTGCCCGGACCGTCCGGCCCCCTAGCCTGACCGGACCGGACGGCCCCGCGGAGGTGATCGGTGTCCACGACGTTGCGTGTCCGCTTCCACGAGCTCGACCCGTACGGGCACGTCAACCACGCGGTGTACCTGAGCTACCTCGAGGCGGCCAGGATCGACCTCCTGGGCGCCCGTGGGATCGACCTCCTGCGACTGGCCGAGGAGACCGGGGCCCAGCTGGTGGTGGTCGGCCTCGAGGTCGAGTTCCTCGCGCCGGCGGTCGCCGGTGACGAGCTCGAGGTGACCTGTGACGTGCTCGAACGTCGTCGCGCCTCGGTCTGGTTCGCCCAGGAGATCCGGCGAGGGCGGGGCGTGCTGGTGCGGGCTCGGGTGCGTACGGCCACCCTCGACCGGCGCGACCGTGCGGCACGCCTGCCGGCGGCGTTGGCGGCGGCCCTCGATGCGGAGGCGGCATGAGCACCCTGGCACCGTTGGACCTGGATCGCCCGGCGCGCCTCGGCATCCCCCGACGGCTCGTCGCGCTGCTCAGCGTCGCCGCCATCGCGGTGGCCTGGTGGCAGGTGCTGGCGGCCACCTCCGGGGTCGATCTGGCGACCGTCGAGCGCGACGGCGTGCCGATCGACCTGTTGGTCCCCGACGGGGCCGAGGACGTCCCCGGCATCGTCGTCGCCCACGGCTTCTCCGGATCGCGCCAACTGATGCGCTCCACGGCGTTGGCCCTGGCCGAAGCCGGGTTCGCCGTCGCGGTCCCCGACCTGGCCGGGCACGGCGCCAACCCGCGTCCGTTGCCGACCGACGAGGAGGCAGACCGTCTGGTTCGCGACGTGCTCACCGCCGCCGACGCCCTCTCGGAACACGACGGGGTCGGATCAGGACCGGTCGGTGTGCTCGGCCACTCGATGGGCTCGGGTGCCGCCATGGCGGCCGGGGTGCGGGCCCCCGACCGCATCGCCGCCGTGGTCGCGGTGTCGCCGACGGACGCCGAGGTGAGCTCGCAGGTCCCCAACGACCTGCTCCTGCTGGCCGGTGAGCGTGAGCCACGTTTCGTCGCCAACGCCCGCGATCTGCTGGAGCGTGCCGGGGGGACGACCACCGGTGCCACCCTCCCGCGACGGGACCTGGCGGTCATCCCGGGCGTGGAGCACGTCAGCATCCTGTTCAGCGCCGCGATGTACGACCGGGCGGCGAACTGGTTCGCCGAGAGCCTCGGGCTGGCGACCACGCCGGCACCGGGCGGCGTGCCGCTGATCGCCTGGTGGGCCCTGCACCTGGTGGCCGTGCTGGCCCTGTGGCGTGCCGTCGCGCCCGTGGTGACCGACCGGACAACGGTGTCGCGGGCGACGGGCCGGGGGGTCCTGGGGGCGGTCGCGGGCGCCGTTGCCGCGACCACGCTGCTGGCGATCCTCGGTGCCGCACTCGAGCTGACCGGACGGGGAGGGATGCTGGTCGCGCCCGTGCTCGCGGTGTGGCTCCTGCTGGCCGGGGGGGTCTGGCTGTGGGTCGGGCCCCGACCCGGCCTCCCGGCGGGCCGCGACCTGGGGTGGGCGGCCGTGCTGGTGGTGGTGCTCGCCGCCGCTCTGGCGGCGCTCGGTGCCCTCGTCTGGCTCCCGGCGCTGCCCGGTGGGACGAGGGCGGGGTGGTTCGCGCTGTTCGCCGTGCTGGTCCTGCCGTGGTCGGTGGCGCTGACCACCACGTTGCAGGGCAGGCGGGGTTGGCGCGCTGTCGGCTGGTGGACGTTGCTGGTGGTGGTGACGACCGGGGGGTTCGCTGCTGCGGCCGTGGCCGTCCCGTCCCTCGGCTTCCTGCTCCTGCTGCTCCCGCTCATCCCGGTGCTGTTGACGGTCGCGGTCGTCGCGTGGCTGCCGGTCCAGCGGGCCTGGTCCGGCGGCATCGCCGTGGCCGTGCTGCTGGCGTGGCTGCTCGCGATCCTGTTCCCGCTGGTCTGAGCGGCCCGGCGCTACGGTGCTGTCGCTGCAGAGGGACGGAGCGTCGCGTGGAACCCGAGGGGGCGAGCATCGTCGTGACCGGCGGCGCCGCCGGCATCGGGGCGGCGATCAGCCGGGCCCTGGCCATCGCGGGCGCCCGGGGTGTGCTGGTCGCCGACCTGGATGGTCCCGGTGCCGAGCGTCTTGCCGATGAGCTGACGGCGGCGGGGACCCCGGCCATCGGTCACGCCGTCGATGTCGCCGACCCGGCCGCCGTCGAGGTGATGATCGCGGTGGCCGAGGAGGCGTTCGGTGGGGTCGACATCGTGGTCTCCAACGCCGGTATCGGGACGGGCGAGGGGCTCGATGCCCCGCTGGAGTCCTGGCAGCGCACCTACGAGGTGAACGTGCTCGCCCACGTGCACGCGGCCCGGGCCGCGCTGCCGGGCATGCTGGAGCGTGGCGCGGGCGCGTTCGTCCACACGTGCTCGGCAGCCGGTCTGCTGACCATGATCGGGGACGCGCCGTACAGCGTCAGCAAGCACGCGGCGGTCGCCTTCGCCGAGTGGCTGGCGATCACCTACGGCAGCCGCGGCATCCGGGTGGTCGCCCTGTGCCCGCAGGGGGTCGATACGGCGCTGCTGCTTAAGGCCGACGCCGGCATCGCCGGGCGCGCCGTCAGAGCGGCCGGCCCGGTCCTCACCGCAGAGCAGGTCGCCGCAGAGGTGGTCGCCGCGCTCCGGGACGGCCGCTTCCTGGTGCTGCCACACCCGGAGGTGGCCGAGCACCTGCGTCGCAAGGCCGGCGCTCCCGACCGCTGGGTGGCAGCGCTGCAGCGAGCAGCGGACGCGCTGCGCCAGTGATCCGGTGCTCCCACCGGGTGTGGGCGGCCCCCGTCGAGGCCGCGACCGCGGCCGGGACGTGGTCCGCCGTGCCTAGCGGACGAACACCGTGCCGTCCCGCTCGACGACCTCGCCCCGACCGAGCGGCAGGACCCTGGTGAGCAGTTCGAAGCCGGCGCTCAGCCCGGGGACCTTCGCGAAGATCCCCTGCGGGCCGCGGGTCATGCGGCCAGTGGCGACGTCGTAGCTGGCGCCATGCCAGGGACACACCAGGCACCCCTCGTCGTCGATCGAGCCATCGGCGAGATCGGCACCGAGGTGGCGGCACCGACGGGTCACCGCGAACAGCTCGTCCTGCGAGTTCCCGACGGCGTAGCGTCCGGCAGCACGGACCGTTCCCGGCGCCAACTCGGTGGCGGGCCCGACCTCGATCTCAGCGGCCATACAGCATCCTGTCCGTCGCGGACCACGACGGTACCCAGGGTCCTCTGGCGAGCGACCTGTCCTCAAGGCCACGGCTGGTGCACGGCCACCCGGGAGCTGGGTGCGGGCGCCGGAGGCCGGCGCCACCCTCAGCGTTGCACGAGCTCGGTGAGCCGCTGGTGCAACGGCAGCGACTCGAGCCAGCCCTCGGGAGCCCGTTGGCCACCCTCCAGTGCCCGGTACAGCGGGTGCCGCTGCTGTCGCAGCCACTCGAGGGCGGAGACGAGGTGGCCCATCGACAGCGTCGCCGGATCGACGATGCGGCCGGGTTCGCCGTCGAGCACGTAGCTGTCCCAGGCGCGTCGCAGCACCCAGGTGTCGGGATCCTCGATCAGCCCACGGAGTCGGTCGAGCTGCGCGGCGGTCAGTTGCGCCGGCACGGTGCGCCGCCATCCGCCGCGGACGGGCTGGTGGGTGGTCATCCTGGGATCTCCTGGTCATCGGGGCGGTCCGCCCAGTCGGCGGCGATCTCGGCCATGGCGCTGCGGAAGCTGCGGTGGGGCGCGACGCCGAGGTGGCGCGGGAGCCGGTCGGTCGCGTACCGGCCGGTCCAGCCCGTTCCGTCGGTACCCGGCCGGGCGGTGATCTCGCAGGGGAGCAACGCCACGACCGCGTCGAGGTAGTCACCGACGCGCACGTGGCCACCGACGACGTTGGCGACGATCGGCGGGTCGGTGCGCCGGCCCGCTCGTCCCGCATCGGCTCCACCACCGATCCCGGCGGGTGCGATCCCGGCGGCCGCGAGGACGGCGTCCACGAGGTCCTCGACGTGGACGAAGGCGAACGTCGCGGCACGGGGCTGGGGGAACCCCCGGCCATCGCGGATCGCGGCCGGCACCCGTCGTCCCCACGTGGAGGTCGCTCCGGCGCCGAGCACGGCGGGCGGCCTGAGGATCGTCAGCCCGCTCGCTGTGCTCCCGGTCGGCAGCAGCCGCTCGGCGGCCGCCTTGGTGCGGGCGTAGGGGCCGGGGTCGTCGTCGCCGGACAGCGATCCCCCGGCCTCGTCGCCGACCAGCGGTGCCTCCTCGTCCACGACGGGCTCGTCGGGATGCGGGGCGTAGACCGAGGTGGTCGACACGTGGACGAAGCGTGGTGTCCCGACGGTCTGGCCGAGCTCCCACACCCGTCGTGTGCCGTCGACGTTCACCGCCGTCGCCGTCGCCAGGTCCGGGCCCACGGTGGCGGCAGCATGCACGATCACCTCGACGTCGGCGAGCAGTTGTGGGGTGACCGCGTCGAAGCCGCCGAGGTGCTGCTCGGCCCCCATGGTGGCCAGCTCGGCCGAGGTGGTGCGCACCGGTGCGACCACCTCGTGGCCCGAAGTCAGCAACCGGCGTGCGGTCCGGCCGCCGACGAAGCCGGTCGCGCCGGTCAGCAGCAGACGGGTCATCCAGGTCCTCCAGCGACATGGTCGAGCGGCGCGGGCCGGTCCGGTGTCGACGGTCGGGCCGCGTCGTGACGTTTCGCCTGTCCACGCTACCGGCAGGGACCTCGGGTGGTCAGGTGCGAAAGGGTGTGGGCCGAGGGGGGAGCACGGTCACCTAGCCTCGGCGGTGCGCGGGCCGTGGAGTGCGGCCGTGAGCGATCGACCGAACACAGGAGCGCACCGTGGAGATGCCGTACCGCCGACTGGGGAACTCCGGTCTCAAGGTGTCCGCCTTGAGCTTCGGTTCCTGGGTGACCTTCAAGAGCCAGCTCGACGTCGACCGGGCCAAGGACTGCATGGCCGCGGCGTTCGAGGCCGGGGTCAACTTCTTCGACAACGCCGAGGTGTACGCCGGTGGGGAGTCGGAGCGCATCATGGGCGATGCCATCCGGCAGCTCGGTTGGCGGCGGCACGAGTACGTGGTGACGAGCAAGTTCTACTGGGGGATCCACGACGGGCCGACCAGCCGCAACACCCTGAACCGCAAGTACCTGCTCGAGGCGATCGACGCCTCCCTGGAGCGGTTCGGCCTCGAGCACCTCGACGTCATCTACTGCCACCGGGCCGATCCGCAGACCCCCTTGGAGGAGACCGTCCGTGCCATGTCGGACGCGATCGACCGCGGCAAAGCCCTGTACTGGGGCACCTCGGAGTGGTCGGCCGAGGAGATCCGCGGTGCGTGGGAGATCGCGGACAAGCGGGGCTGGTACCGACCGATCACCGAGCAGCCGCAGTACAACCTCTTGTGGCGTGACCGCGTGGAGAAGGAGTACGCCCGGCTCTACGACGAGATCGGTCTGGGCACCACGATCTGGTCGCCGCTGGCATCGGGCCTGCTCACCGGCAAGTACCTCGATGGTGTCCCGGAGGACAGCAGGGCCGCGCTCGAGGGGTACGAGTGGCTCGGGAAGCGTCTGACCGACGGACGCCACGACGCGGCCCTCCGGCGGTTCAAGCAGGTCGCCGAGGAGGACTACGGCGTCACGATGGCGCAGCTCGCGATCGCCTGGACAGCCGCCAACCCGAACGTCTCCACCGTCATCACCGGCGCCTCCCGCGTGGAGCAGGTCACGGAGAACATGCAGGCGCTGACCGCGCTCGAGCAGCTCGACGCCGCCGGCGTCGAGGCCATCGCGGCGATCTTCGACTGAGGGTCACCAGCCGCGGGGGACCGGCATCCCCTCGGCGAACCCGGCCCGGGTCTGGACCCCGACCCGGGCCCGCCGGGCGAAGGTCGCGATGTCGAGGGCCCCGGCGTAGGTGAAGGCGCTGCGCACACCGGCGACGATGACGTCGAGCAGGTCCTCCACGCCCGGGTGCTCGGGATCGAGGTACTGGCGCCCGGAGGAGATGCCCTCCTCGAAGAGGGCCTTGCGCGCCCGGTCGAAGGCATCGTCGCCGGCCGTGCGCACCTGGACCGCGCGGGCCGAGGCCATCCCGAACGACACCTTGTACGCCCGGCCGTCGGCGTCGCGTTCCAGATCACCCGGAGACTCGTAGGTCCCGGCGAACCACGAGCCGACCATCACGTTGCTGGCCCCGGCGGCCAGCGCCAGCGCCACGTCGCGGGGGTGGCGGACCCCACCGTCGGCCCAGACGCGGGCACCGAGTCCCTCAGCGGCCCTCGCGCACTCCAGCACCGCCGAGAACTGCGGTCGTCCGACCCCGGTGGCCATCCTCGTGGTGCACATCGCACCCGGGCCGACGCCGACCTTGACGATGTCGGCTCCAGCGGCGACGAGGTCCTCGACGCCGTCCCCGGTGACCACGTTGCCGGCCACGATCGGGACCTCCGGCGCCAACTCGCGCACGGCTGCCAGTGCCTCGAGCATCCGATCCTGGTGCCCGTGCGCGGTGTCGAGGACCAGCACGTCGGCGCCGGCCTCCAGCAGGGCCGCGGCGCGGGCGGCGCTGTCCCCGCGGATCCCGATCGCGACGCCGATCCTGAGCCGTCCCTCAGCGTCCAGCGCGGGACGGTAGAGGGTCGAGCGCAGCGCGCCAGGCCGGGTCAGCAGCCCCCGCAGGCGCCCCTCCTCGTCCACGACCGGCGCGAGCCGGTGGCGGACCTCGGCCAGTTCGTCGAAGGCGGCCCTCGGGTCCACCCGGTCGCTGATCACCGCCGGGTCACTCGACATGACCTGGCCCACCTGGGTGAAGCGATCCTGTCCGGACAGGTCCACCAACGTGACCACGCCGATCGGGTGTCGATCGGCGTCCAGGACGACGGCCGCGCCGTGTGCCCGCTTGGTGATCAGGTTGAGCGCCTCCCCGACCGTGTCGTGGGCCCGGAGCGTGATCGGCGTCTCGAAGACCGGGTGACAGGCCTTCACCCCGGCGATCACCGACGCGACGATCGGCACCGGGATGTCCTGGGGGATCACCGCCAGGCCGCCCCGGCGGGCCAGCGTCTCTGCCATGCGGCGACCGGAGACGGCCGTCATGTTGGCGGCGACCAGCGGCACGGTGGTCCCGGAGCCGTCAGCGGTCGCCAGCTCCGCGTCGAGGCGTGAGGTGGAGCTGGCCCGGGACGGGACCAGGAACACGTCCTCGTAGGTCAGGTCGTGGCTCGGTGGCTGTCCCTCCAGGAACTCCACTTCCGTCCCCTTCCACGCCGGCGTCGGTGGCCACCGACGCTAGCTGTTCGGGTCCGGGTCCCGAGGTTGACCCCGGAATGTCCCTCAACTAGATTTGAGGCAATAAGCATCGAGTCTGCATCGCGGTCGATCGGGTCCCGACGAGGGAGGCGCTCTGGTGCCGGACGACGAGGTGGCGCCGCCGCTCGACCTGGCGCGCCGGGCAGCGGTCCACCACGCCCTCGGTGACCAGCGACGCCTGGCGATCGTCGACGCGCTGCGGCTCTCGGACCGCACCCCCGGGGAACTGGCGCGGCTGACGGCGATCGGCTCCAACCTGTTGGCCTTCCACCTCGACGTCCTCGAGGAGGTGGGGTTGATCGAGCGCACGCCGTCGGAGGGCGATGCCCGTCGTCGCTACGTGCGTCTGTGCCTGGAGGTCATCGCGCGGCTCGGACCCGCACCGGCGGTGGCGGCCGGGGAGGTGCTGTTCGTCTGTACCCACAACGCGGCCCGGTCCCAACTGGCGGCGGCGCTGTGGGAGCGGGTGACGGGCCGGCCGGCCGGCTCTGCCGGGCAGCGACCAGCCGGTGCCGTGCACCCGCTGGCGGTGGCCACCGCAGAGCGGCACGGCATCGACCTGACCGCGGCCCGGCCCCAGGGCTACGACGCGATCACGCGCGCACCCGACCTGGTGGTGTCGGTGTGCGACCGGGCGCGGGAGGCAGGCCTGCCCTTCGACGTGCCGGCGCTGCACTGGAGCGTGCCCGACCCGATCGAGGGTGGGCCGCAGGAGTTCGAGGCGGCCTACGGGCAGCTGGTCACCCGCATCGAACTGTTGGCCGCCAGCCTCGTGCCGGCCGCCTGAACGCCCC
>CAYXJD010000048.1:0-2125 GCA_964465225.1 uncultured Actinomycetota bacterium | reverse complement strand
ACCACCACCAGGAGCCGCACGATGACCACCATGGAGCTCTCCCCGATCCAGCAGCGCGCCCTCGAGGACGCCGCCACCCGGCTGCAACGGCGGTTCGACGGGACCTTCAACCGCGAGACGATCGCGCGCTACCTCGACGACTCGCTCGCACGCCTGTCCGGCGCTGCGTACCACGACTACGTGTCCCTGCTCGCCGAGCGCTTCGCTCGGGAGCGTCTCACCGCCATCGCGAAGACAGAAGGCCTGCTCGTGACCGACACCCCCACCGTGCTGTTCCTGTGCGTCCACAACGCCGGTCGTTCCCAGATGGCCGCCGGGTGGCTGCGTCATCTGGCCGGTGACCGCATCGAGGTGCTCTCCGGCGGCTCGGCGCCCTCGGCGTCGATCAACCCCTCCGCCGTGGAGGCGATGGCGGAGAAGGGCATCGACATCGCCGACCAGTTCCCGAAGCCATGGACGGACGAGACCGTCGGGGTCGCCGACGTGATCGTGTCGATGGGCTGCGGGGATGCGTGTCCGGTCCTGCCCGGCAAGCGCTACCTGGACTGGGAGCTCGAGGACCCGGCGGGCAAGGGCGTGGACTCGGTCCGTCCGATCCGCGACGACATCGAGCAGCGGGTGCGTGGCCTCATGACCGAGCTCGGGGTCGACCCGACCGGACCCTGACGCCTGGGTGGGTCCGGACCGCGGTGGCCGGTGCTCCCGGGGCTACAGCCCGTCGACGAGGTCGATCCACAGTTGCGTCGACAGGGCCAGGGATCTGAGGTCGATGCGTTCGTCGTGACCGTGGTAGCGGCTCTGGAAGGTCTCCAGCGTGAGGTCGGCACTGAACATGCCGGCCCCGTAGCTCGGCACCCCCCGGCGCCGGAAGAACGCCGCATCGGTCCCACCGACCGTCATCCAGGGCAGCAGCTCCGTCCCCGGATGGACCGCGGCCGCCCGCCGGCGCAGCAGCTCGAACAGCGGGGTGTCCTGTGCCGAGCCCGTCGCGTCCCGGGCCACATCGCCGGGCACGATCGTCACGCCGGCCGCGAGGTCACCCAGCGCCTCGGCCAGCATCGCATCGACCTCGTCGCTCCCGACCCCCGGCAGGGTCCGGATGTCGATGTCGAGGTGGACGGTGTCGGGGATCACGTTCATCTTCGTCCCACCCTGGACCACGTTGGGACTGAAGGTGGTGTGGGTACACGCGTGGGCGTACCGCGCCATCCGCGGATCGAGCTGCTCCAGCGCGTCCTGGAGCCGGTCGGGATCGAGCAGCGCGGCCCGCAGCTCCTCGGGGACGTCGAGGTGGCGGGCCCAGGCCCGCCAGTGGTCGCTCAGTGTCGGTCGTGGCTCGTAGGCGGTGAGACGTCGGATCACCTCGGCGGCGGTCACCAGGGCGTTGTCCGCGCCGTAGGGCATCGAGCCGTGGCCCGGCGTCCCACGCACCGTCAGCCGCCGCCAGCCGATGCCCTTCTCGGCGGTGGCGAACACGATCGCGCGCCCGGTGGCGCCTTCGACCGGGATCCCGCCCGATTCGGTCAGGACGTAGTCGCAGGCGACGTCCGGCCAGGCGTGTTCGGCGATCCACTCGGCGCCGAGCGTGCCACCCGCCTCCTCGTCGGCGACCCCGAGGAACTTCACGGTGGCGCGTGGCCGCCGGGCGCGGGTCGCCAGGTGGCGCACCGCGACCGCCATCGACGAGGTGAGGTTGAGCATGTCGACCGCACCACGTCCCCACACCTCGCCATCGATCAGCTCCCCGCCGAAGGGGTCCTCTCGCCACTCATCGCGGCTGACCGGGACGACGTCGAGGTGGCCGAGCAGCAGCACGGTGGGCGCCGACGGCTCGCTGCCCTGCACGGTCGTCAGGACGCTGCGTCGGCCCGGCACGGGCTCGTAGTGGACCCGGTCGAGACCATCGAGCACCTCGTCCAGTACGGCGACGTTGCGCTGCTCCTGACCGGAGGCGGCGGTCCCGTCGTTCACGCAGGCGTTGCGGATCATCGCCTGCAGCACCTCGACGGTCTGGCCCGTGAGGGCGGGATCGGTGTCGGCGCTCACCGCCGCTGCTCCCGTCCGGCTCACCCCTGCCTCATCAGGGTTTCCAGTCCCCACGACACCAGGGAGACGATCAGGGCGG
>CAYXJD010000047.1:0-15874 GCA_964465225.1 uncultured Actinomycetota bacterium | reverse complement strand
CGTCCAGCCACCGCCAACAGGCCGATCGTCGCCGGGACGCCCAGGCCCTCGGCGTGCTCGGTCGCGGTCCGATGGAGGCGGCCGGCGTCGTCGAGGACGAACCCCACGGGGACGACGGACACGGTCGGCGACCACAACCGGTAGGCCAGTTCGAGGTCGGCCAGCGCGTCGCTCGCCAACCGGGCATCGAGCGGCATGACGACGACGAGATCGCCGGTGGTGCCACGAGCGACGTCTCGTGTCCCGACGACGCCGACCTCGGCCCCGAGCGCGGCCCGCAGGCGTGCGGTCAGGGCCGCGACGTTGTCGGTGGGCCGGGCGCCCTCGGGGGTGAGTAGGACGACCTCGTCGGGTCGACGTCGCTGCGCAGCCAGCTGTCCGATGGCGGCATCGATGGTCCCGGGGCGCGAAGCAGCGCCCGCGTCGAGGCAGAGGCTCAGCCGGGGCCGCGGGACCAACGCCCGGGACGTGCGCGCCTCCAGCGACGCGGCGAGTCCGACCGCACTGTGGTGGCGCAGCACCGACCAGCGCAGGCGGGTCCTGGCTCGTAGCTGGTGCACGGCGCTGGCCGCACCGAGGTCCGGGTTCGCGGCCGCTGCGACCACCTCGGGCGCCAGCTGACGGCGGACCGCAGCCGGGAGATCGACCGGGCTGCCGGCGGCCAGCTGCTCGAGGATCGCCACCTGTGGCGCCGACGTGCCAGCGCGCCCGAGGGGCGTCTCGGGTCGGATCCTCCGAGGCGCCAGCAGCAGTGGCTCTGCCGCCAGCGTCGGACGTCGCAGCGCCGCGTCGTCGACGGTGGACAGGCGGTCGGCCAGCGGGGTCCCATCAGACGAGCGGACCTCCCGGACGGTGGCGTGGGCGTCCTGGTCGGCCGGCTCGCCGACCAGGACGATCTCGGGTGAGGCCAGCCGCAGCGCCGCCGGTGACGCCTGCCAGACGGCACGGGTGTCAGTGGCGTGGGGATGATCACGCAGGTCGTGCGGTGTGGAGCCTTCGACGGCCAGGCGCAGCGGTTGCTGTCGCCCCCGGTGCCACGGCGCCGACCACGTCACGAGTTCGAGCAGCGCCATCGCCATCGCGGGGTCCGGTACCTCGTCGCGGGTCATGTGGAGCTCGACCCCCCGGTGGCCCCCGACCTCGAGGCGTGCGGCAGCTCGCGGATGCAGGCCCGCCGCTGCCAGGACACCCAGCACGGTCTCCACCGGCACCCAGCGAGCGATCCCGACGAGCAGGGCGACGTGGAGCTCGTGACAGGCCTCGGCGAAGCGTCCCAGGGCCTCGATGCCGTCGGCGGTCCAGCTCCACAGCAGGGCCCGACCACGCACACCGCCAGACGTGGGCACCACGGGTGCGGTCAGGACGGGGACGTCGGTCCCGAGCTGTCGGAGCCGCTCCAGCAGCAGCGGCACCTCGGCAGCGGAGGGGGCGAAGGCGTGCCCCGGGACGCCCGCTGGCCGACCGCCGGAGGGATTCACGGGCGGTCCGGGGACGAAGCGACGTCTGCCGCGGCGAGGTCCAGACCGGGCCACTGGGCGGTACAAGCGCTGAGGAACCACGCATCGTCGGCCGTGAACGTGTTGCCCTCGAGATGTCGGTTCACGAGGTAGCCGAAGCCGTGCATCGCGTAGTGCGAGGCGCCGGCGACGCGTACCGCGTCGAGGAGCCGGCTGTCCACCGCCCGCGGCACGCGGGGCCAGCCGCCGAGAGCGATGAGATCGTCACGGCGCAGCAGCAGCGTCGCGCCGGAGACGTGGCTGCCGAACCGCTCGCTGGGGGCGCCCCGACGGATCGTCACCCCCAGGGAGGCGAGGTACACGAAGTCCATCGCCGAACCCACCAGCTCGGCACCGGAGACCTCCAGGGCCAGGGCCAGATCGCTGACCAGCTCCGGGCCGTACCAGTCGTCGTCATCCACCTTCAGCAGCAGTTCACCGGCCGCCATCTCGGTCGCCAGCCGCAGCCCGTCGCCCAGCGTCCGGTCCGCTGGCAGCTCGGCGGTCCGCAGGGCCACGGCGCTCGAGCGGTGGCCTGCCGCGATCGAGCGCGCCGGGTCGATCCCGTGTCCCACCACGACCAGCTCGAGCTGCGGATGCGACTGCCGCAGCACCTGCGCCAGAGCGTGGGGGAGGAACGTCGGTCGTCGCGTGACCAGGGCGATGGTGACGGAGCGATGCCGTGCCCGCTGGCCCATCACCGTGTGCTCCCGCAGCGCGGCACGCCGCAGCCGCACGCTGTCGCGTTCCGCCGACCACGGCGTCGCCGGCCGTCGCAACGTGGCGCGCAGGCCGGCCGCCACCTCGGCACCCAACGCGAGCCCGTGCAGCACCTCGTCGTCGACCACCGGAAGCAGGCCGCCGACCAGGAGCTCCAGGAGGCGGACCGCCACAGCGTCGGGGTCCGTGACGCGCGGGCGCAGCTCGACGAAGGGGCTCGGGCGATCCGCCGGCAGCTCCAGGTCGTTCGCCGTGGCGACCAGCCGCTCCACAGCGCGTGGCGAGCAGGGCAGCTCCAGCGGGAGCCGGGCCACCACCGTGGGCAGTGTGGCCCCGTTGCCTTGCTCGGCGGGTGGATGGCCGACCTGGTGGCGCTGCGCCGGACCCGGCTCACGCGTGGTCCCGCCGAGGGCCACACGGACGTGGCGCAGCACGAACGCAGGGCGGACCTGGTCACCGAGACGGACCTGCAGGAGCCGTCCCCCGCGTTCGTGGAGGGCGTCGAGCACCGAGGTGTCGGACAGCTCGGAGGTCTCCGGGAAGACGAGCACCATCGGCCCGTGGTGCACCTTGAGCGTCGCGAGGACCTCGGCGAGCCGTACCCAGTCCGTCGACCGGTCGACGACGACCAGGACCGGCTCGCGAGGTGACAGCAGCCGGACCGCCTCGTTGGCACGACCCGAGGCGAGGTCGATCGATGCCACGACCACCGCAGGATCGGTCGCGAGGCAGGCGGCGCCACGCGCGAGTGAGCGGGGCCCGTGTCCGACGATCACCCAGCGGCGCGCGGCGAACAGCGCCGCCAGATCGACACCTTCGTTAGGTTCTCGGGGTGCGGTGACCTCGCCGGGCGAGCCGGCCGCTGCAGCAGGTCGCATCCTCACTCGGTCCTCGGAGTCCGGCATGGCCACCACGTCTGGCGAGGTGACGACGATACTCGTCGCACCGGTGCCGCCTCGTGTGCCACCGCGCGCTGCATCCGATGACCAGGAGTCGCGGGTGACCGCCCTCGAGGTGCCCTTCCCACCGACCGCCGACGCTGCCGCAGGAGCTGCCGCCGACGTCCGGGAGGGCCTCCAGGAGGCCCGGGAGCAGCTCCGCGGCGCGGCTGGCGGCACGTTCCTGCTCGGAGGCCCGCCCACCGGCGCGACGCTGGAGGCGGTCGCGCTGTGGCACGCACGGCACCGCCACCTCGGCTACCTGGACCTTCACATCGATGCTGACGAGGGCACCCCCATCGACCCCGCCACCAGCGGCGCCACCCGGTGGGTCACCCCGACGGCGTTGCGCTCCTCACCGCTGCCGTCGGTCGGGACCTTGCTGTCGGCCCTGAGCGGCCCCAGAGAGGTCCTCCTGGCCGCCATCGAGGCGGTGCTGGGCATCCCTTCGTCCGAGGTCGCCGTGCTCGGCCCGCACGCGCTGCTCGCCGGACTCAGCGGCATCGGCGGTGTGGTGGCCGGCCAGCTCGCGCCGGGACCGGCGGCGCCCTCGGCCAGGATGCGAACGCCCGACGACCGGGTCGACCCTGCGGAGCGACTGGCGGTCTACCGGCCACCCGTCTGGCCCCGCCAGCAGCTGCAGCCGGGCTGCACGGTCGTGGTCGAGGCCGAAGGCGCCTCGGTACCGGAGCTCGCCGCCACGGTCGACAGCGTGCTCGGTGGCAGCCGGGGCGATGTCGAGGTCGCCGTCACCGGCGGTGGTGCCCGGCAGGCGCAGCTCGCCCGGTGCTACGCCGAGGAGCCGCGCTTCCGGGCGCCCGAGGCGTTGCGGATCGGACCACGGGTACTCTTCGTCGCGCAGGGCTCGGTCCTCGGCCACGACACCCTGGCGAGCCTGGCGAGGCGGCACGAGGAGCACGCCGCTGGGCTGCTGCTCGTCACCAGCGCCGGCGATGACCGGCGCCGCTGTGCGGCCTCCTTCGAGACCGGAGCCTGGAGGCGGGCTGCATCGCTGGCCGGCAGAGATGGGAGCCACGGCCTCCCGGACCCCGCGGACCTGGCCACGGTGCTCGAGGGCCACTACCAGACGTGGTGGTGCGACGCCGACGATGTCGGCCTGCGACGTCCCGGCGCGATCGCCGGTACGGCCTCGGATCTGCTCGACGGCACCTCTGCGCCGCCCCGAGGGGTCCTCGCCGAGCTCGAGAAGCAGCAGCAGCTGCTGGCCTCGACCCGTGAGCAACTGCGCACCACCGAACGCGAACTCCGACGGCTGCGCGGCCACCCGATCGTCCGGGCGGGCCGCGCGTTGCGGCGGCACCTGCCATAGGTCGGGGCCCCCGGAGGATGCCGTCACCTCCCGTAGGTTCCCGGATCCGGGCCACACCGGGCGTCAAGGTTGCTGCCGGGCGGACCGATGCACATGGGTGATGCCCCTCGGCGAGCAGGCCACCCACCATGCACACGCTCCTCCGGTTCCGACCCGCACCGATCGTGCTCCTCGTCCTGGCGGCGGTGGCGCTGTCCCTCCCGGCGGCACGGGCCGAAGCGGCCATCGACGCCGCGTCCGAGGAGCAGCTCGAGTGCCTGACCAACGACGCGCGCGGCGCCGAGAGCCGCCGGGCGTTGCGGGTCGCGCCGGACCTGACCGAGATCGCACGGCGACACTCCGTGCGGATGGCCCAGTCGTCCGAGCTCCACCACAACCCACAGCTGGGTCGTGAGGTCCAGGACTGGCTGGTGGTCGCCGAGAACGTCGGACGCGGCCCGAGCATCGCCAGCATCCACAGCGCCCTGCTCGCGTCGGCCGGGCACCGCGCCAACATCCTGGACACCCGGGTCACCGAGGTGGGGATCGGCGTCGAGTACCGCGACGGTCAGTACTGGGTGACCCAGATCTTCCGCGCCCCGAGTGGGACCGACCGGGGAGCGCTGCCGCGCTGCACCCAGTCCTTGGTGCTCAGCACCGGCGGTGGCATCCCGGTCGCCGGGGACTGGGACGGTGATGGCACCGTCACCCCGGGGGTCTTCAGCGACGGGAACTGGGAACTGTCCAACGAGTTGAGCACCCGGCCCGAGATGCGGGTGACGTTCGGACGCCGCGGGGACCTGCCCGTGGTCGGGGACTGGGACGGTGACGGCAAGGACGGCATCGGGATCGTCCGTGCCGATCGATGGATCCTCAGCGACAGCGCCGAGGCACCACGGGAGACCGTCTCCTTCAGCTACGGGCGGGTGACCAGCGGTGACGTGCCGATCGTCGGGGACTGGACCGGCAACGGACGCGACGGCATCGGCATCATCCGCGACGGCGAGTGGCACCTGCGCAACTCGCTGTCCAGCGGACCCGGCCAACTCGCCTTCGTGTACGGCCGTTTGACCCGCGGTGATCTCGCGATCATCGGGGACTGGACCGGCAACGGACGCGACGGCATCGGCATCGTGCGTGGCGGCGAGTGGCACCTGCGCAACCGGTTGTCGGCCGGTCCCGCGGAGCGCCAGTTCGTCTACGGCCGCGTCCGGGACGGTGACACCCCGGTCATCGGGGACTGGACCGCGGCCGGTCGTGCCGGGATCGGGATCGTGCGCAACGGGGACTGGTACCTGCGCCACGACCTGAGCGCCGGCTACGCCGACCAGGTCCTCACGCGGTAGGCGATGCCTGCCCAGGCCGTCGTCGACGACCGTGATCGCGCCCTCCAGTAGGCTCTGCCGTTCGTGTGGTGACGGCGGAGGCAGGGAGACGGGTGAAGGGGCTGGTCCTGGCCGGTGGCGCGGGCACACGCCTACGGCCGATCACCTACACCAGCGCCAAACAACTGGTGCCCGTCGCCAACAAGCCGATCCTGTTCTACGGACTCGAGCAGCTCCGTGACGCAGGCGTCGTCGACATCGGGATCATCGTCGGCGATACGGCCGCGGAGATCGAGGCGGCCGTCGGCGACGGGTCCGCGCTCGGCATCCGGGCGACCTACATCCACCAGCCCCAGCCGTTGGGCCTGGCGCACGCCCTGCTGACCGCTGCCGACTACCTCGGCGACGACGACCTCGTGATGTTCCTCGGCGACAACCTGATCGAGGGCGGGATCGTCGAGGTGGTCGAGGCGTTCGAGCGCGACCGGCCGGCCGCGCAGCTGCTGCTCAAGCAGGTCCCCGACCCCGAACGCTTCGGGGTCGCGGTCATCGCCGACGATGGGCGGATCGAGCGGCTCGTGGAGAAACCCGCCGTCGCCCCCTCCGATCTCGCGCTCGTGGGCGTCTACCTGTTCACCCCGGCCATCCTGGACGCGGCGCGCCGCATCGTCCCTTCGCAGCGCGGCGAGCTGGAGATCACCGATGCGATCCAACGGCTGATCGACGACGGCCAGACCGTCCGCGCCTCGCAGGTCGGCGGCTGGTGGCTCGACACGGGGAAGAAGGACGAGTTGCTCGATGCCAACCGCATCGTGCTGGGCGCGCTCGAGCGCCGGGTCGACGGTGAGGTGGACGCCGATTCGCAGGTCACCGGCGACGTGGTCGTCGAGCGGGGCGCCCGACTGGTCCGCAGCACCGTCCGCGGCCCGGCGATCATCGGCGCGGGGACGCACCTCGAGGACGTCTTCGTGGGGCCCTTCACCTCGATCGGTCACGACTGTCAGCTACGTCGCACGGAGATCGACCACTCGGTCGTGATGGCGGGCTGCTCGCTCACCGATGCCGGCCGTCTCGAGAGCTCCCTGCTCGGCCGGGACGTCACGATCGAGCGCACCACCCGCCGGCCGGCCGCCCACCGCCTCACCCTGGGCGACCACAGCCACCTCCAACTGCCGGGAGGCTGACGGCGATGCGACTACTGGTCACCGGTGGTGCCGGCTTCATCGGCGCCAACTTCGTCCGCCACGTGCTGGCGCACACGAGCGACGTGCGGCTCACGAACCTGGACGCGCTGACCTACGCCGGCAACCTGGCGTCCCTGGCCGACGTCGCCGAGGACCCGCGGTACCGGTTCGTCGAGGGAGACGTCCGCGACACCGACCTGGTCACCGAACTCGTCGCGGACGCGGACGCGGTGGTGCACTTCGCCGCGGAATCCCACGTCGACCGGTCCATCGACGGGCCCCGCGCGTTCCTCGAGACCAACCTGGTCGGGGCGGGCGTGGTGTTCGAGGCCTGTCGGCGCGCCGAGGTCGAACGCGTCCTGCACATCTCGACCGACGAGGTCTACGGGTCCATCGCCGCACCCGGCGCGTTCCGCGAGACCGATGCCCTGGAGCCGAACAGCCCCTACGCGGCCTCCAAGGCCGCCGCTGACCTGCTCGCCCGCTCCTACGGCGTGACCTACGGCTACCCGATCACGGTCACCCGCACCGCGAACAACTTCGGCCCGTACCACTACCCGGAGAAGATGATCCCGCTGTTCGTGACCAACCTGATCGATGGCCGGCCGGTACCGCTGTACGGCGACGGCCGCAACGTCCGGGACTGGACCTACGTCCTGGACAACGTCGCCGCGCAGTGGCTGGCGCTGACCGAGGGCACGCCAGGTGCGGTCTACAACGTCGGCGCCGGCAACGAGCGCAGCAACCGGGAGGTCACCGAGACGATCCTCCACCGTTTCGGCGTCGGCACGGAGATGATCGAGCAGGTCGCCGACCGTCCGGGACACGACCTGCGCTACTGCGTGGACACCAGCCGTATCCGGGCGCTCGGCTGGTCACCTGCCGTCGACTTCGAGCAGGCGCTCGACGAGACGATCGCCTGGTACCGGGCCAACGAGTCGTGGTGGCGGCCGCTGAAGGCGGCTGGCGCCGCCACCCGTCGGGGTCGTGCCACCTCGACGCCCGGGCGGTAGCGGGCTCGAGCCCGTCCCGGCTGCCACCACCGGGGTCGGCGATCGCCTGTTGGAGCGCGACGACCGACGCTCGGCCTCAGCGACCGACGCTGGGCCTGCCCATGGCGTGGTAGAGGAGCCCGGCATCGAGCATCGACCGCGGATCGTGCAGGTTGCGGGCGTCGATCACGATGGGGTAGGCCAGCCTCGCGCGGTAGTGCTCGGGCGTGAGCGCCGCGTACTCCGGCCAGTCGGTCGCGACGACCGCAGCGTGCGCTCCGTCCAACGCCTCGTCGACCGTTGCCGCTCTCGGGAGCTGTGGATGTTCGCGGGCGAGGTTCTCCAGCGCCACGGGATCGTGGATCCGCACCTCGGCACCGGCGGCCCACAGTTCGTTGGCCAGGTGGACCGCCGGCGACTCCCGCAGGTCGTCCGTGCCCGGCTTGAAGGCGGCACCGAGGACCGCGATCGTCTTTCCCGACAGGTGCCACAGTTCACCCTCGAGCTTCGCGATCACCGATGAGCGCTGGCCGACGTTGATCGCCCGTACCTCGTCGAGCAGCGCGAAGTCGTAGCCGACCTGTCGAGCGAGGTGGGCGAAGGCATCCACGTCCTTGGGGAAGCAGGAGCCGCCGTAGCCGAGTCCGGCCTGCAGGAACCGGGAGCCGATACGCGCGTCGTGGCCCATGCCCTGCGCCACGACCTCGACGTCCGCCCCCACGCGGTCGCAGATCTGTGACACGGCGTTGATGAACGAGATGCGGGTGGCAAGGAAGGCGTTGGAGGCGTGCTTGATCAGCTCCGCGGTGGGGACGTCGGTCTCGACGACCGGCATCTGATCCTCCCGGACCAGCGTCGCGTAGACCCGGCGGAGCAGGTCACGGGACCACGCCGACGACGTGCCGTACACGACGCGATCGGGGTGCAGGGTGTCATCGACCGCTGCTCCCTCCTTCAGGAACTCGGGGTTGGAGGCCACCTCGATGGTGTGCGCCATCCTCAGGCGGTCCGACTCGCGGCGGATGACCTGCTCGAGCCGCCGGCCGGTGTTGGCCGGGACGGTCGACTTCTCCACCAGCAGGAGATCACGCTGGGCGTGCGCCACGACCATGCAGCCGACGACCTCGACGTAGGAGAGGTTGGGACCGCCGCCGGGCAGCGGCGGCGTGCCGACGCAGACGAACACCACCTCGGCGTCCCGCATCGCCTCGGCGGGGTCGTGGGTGAAGGTGAGCCGACCTGCCGCGGTCACCTCGGCCATGAGGTCGTCCAGGCCTGGCTCGTAGAACCACGCCTCGCCGCCCTGCAGCTTCGCGATCTTGGTCGGATCGTCGTCGTAGCCGACGACCTGGTGTCCCCACCGCGCGAACGCGGCCGCGGAGACGAGACCGACGTGCCCGACACCGACGACGGCGATGTTCAAGATGGCTCCAGGCAAGGACACTGCGACTCACGCGCAGGGGAGAACCCGACGTCGAGGAGGCTAGCGGCCGTCCCCGGAGGGGGCGGCCACACGGGGACCGGCCGATCGAGTGGCCGGCGTCACCGGGCCCGCAGGCGCTGTCGCCTCGCCGAGCCCTGCGATCAGTCGAGCACCGGGGCCCCGAAGGTGGCGGACTCGAGGACCCCCATCATCTCATCGAGGTGGTCGAGGAACACGTCGCTGACGTCGTCGTCCCCCGGCGTCGGGACCGGCTGGGCGAGCAGCACGATCGACCGCGAGGGGATCACGACGACCATCTCGCGGGTCTGGACACCTTCGGTCTCGTACCGGTAGACGAGCTGCGTCGCCGGGACGTCGCCCTGCAGGGTGAGCGAGGTGTCGGTCTCGATCTCCGCGTCCAGCTGGCCCAACAGCTCGCGCCAGTCGTTGGGAAGGGTCTCCGGCTCGTAGGTGAAGAACATGGCGACCACGTCGCCCTCCGGCCAGTCCGCCGGGGTCCCCGCCACATCACCGATCCCGATGTCCTGGTTCGAGATGCTGAGGCGATCCTCCTCCTCCTCGAACAGGTACCACCCGTCGGGCAGCTCCAGCTCCACGTTGCGCCACGCGACCGACGACGGCTGATCGGTGCTGCAGGCCGACAGGACGAACGCGAACACGCCGAGGCACAACACCACCAGCGAGATGGCGCGTCGGCGCCGGGGCAGCTGCATGTGGGGGCCTTCGATCTGGTCCGGCTGGGGGGTTCGGAGCTCAGGCCCGTCCGTCGTGCTCGTCGCGCTCGTCGCGCTCCGGCTGGTCGAGGTCGCTGGCGTCGAGGCCCGCATCTCCCGGGCCGCGTAGCGCGAGATCGTCGGCGAGCATGGCCAGCTGTGCCGTGGTGCGCAGCAGATCCTCGTCCCCCGCCGCGAAGAGGTCCGGTTCAGGCGTCTCCGCCGGGTCGGCCCCGTCCGTTGCATCGGCCGCGCCGGGCGCGTCGGCGGTGTCCGCCGTGTCCGCCACATCGGCGGTCACCACCGGGGGCAGTCGGTCGGTGGGGTCGTCATCCTCGAGATCCGCGCCGGCCGGGGCCCCGCCCCCGTCCGCGTCTGCCGGCTCGGGCGATGCGTCAGGCTCGGGATGCGGGTCATCGGCCGGCAGCTCGACGATCTCCTCGACCAGCGGCGCCGCATCGGGCTGCGTCAGCTCGTCCTCCAGGTCGTGGGACGCCGGTAACGCATCGAAGTGCTCGTCCAGCGGCTCATCCTCGGCATCAGCGATGGACATCGCGGTCGCTGCCGCTGCGGCCTCCAGTAGCTCGACGTCGCGCGCCTCGGCGGCGGGCTCCGTGTCGCCGGCGTCCTCGACCACATCCTCGGCCCGTGGCTCGGAGGCCGGCACTCCCGAGCGACCGGCCCCCTCGCCCGTCGGGTCGACCTGCGGGCCCGCGTCAGCCTCCTGCCCTGGGTCGATCTGCGGGCCCGCGTCAGCCTCAGCGACCGGGTCCTCCTCGGCGTCAGGTGCGGCATCGTCGAGGCCGCCCTCCTCCCGTTCGGAGGCGATGGCACCGAGCCCTGCCGTCAGCCCGGCGCCGGCGACCCCAGCGGCCAGGGGCCCGGCCAGCGGTGCCGACGCATCGACCTCGGCATCATCTCGGTCACCGGGCGTCGGCACCTCGTCATCCGACGACCCGCTGGCCGTCACCTCGTCCCGCACGTCGTCCGCCGGTGGTACCCCGTCCTCAGAGGACGCGGCGCCCGGCAGATCGTCGTCCGCCGGTTGCTCGTCGGTCGCCTCACCCGACGAGCCACCTTCGCCGTCGGGGACCGCGACGGGTTCGTCATCGGCGCCCGGCGCCACCACCGGCGCCGCGCCCACGGTGGACGAGATGGTGCGCTTCTTGGTCGCCGACGGCTCCGCTGCCGCCTCGATCGGCGGTGCCAGGCGCAGCGCGGTCTGCGTGTCCAGCAGCACCGCCTGCGCGTGCGTTCCCGCCGCCTCCAGGGCGTCCAGGCTCGCGATGAGATCCACCCGGGACGTCCGGTCACGCTCGACGACGACGAGCACGTGATCGAGCGCCGTGGCGGCTGCGACCACGGAGCGACTCGCCGCGGTCGGCAACGAGACCAGCATGATGTCGAGGTCCCGGGGCAGTCGGCCAGGAAGCTCGGTGAGCGCCACCAGCGCCTCGGCGTGGTCGCGTCCCGCCGACAGCTGGGCGAGCTTGAGCCCGGGCTCGAAGGACGCGGCGTCCGCCAAGCGGAGCCCATCCCGCACCACCTCGACCAGACCCGCCTGCTCGGAGCGCCCCGACGCCAGATCGACCCTCAGGACGCCGACCCCATCGGCGACCAACGCCCGCGCGATCGCGTCGGTCCACGCGTTCGAACGCCGAGCGTCGCGCCCAGCAGTCGCGAGCGCGAGCAGCAGGGGGACGCCAGGCTCACGCACCTCCAGCACCGCGGTCGCCAGCGGACCCGCGGACGCCACACTGGGATCGCGCGGGAGGACGGCCACCAGTTCCCCGCCGGCCGCCGCCACGTGACGCGGGCCACGCACGATGAGATCGGTGGCATCGGTCGCCACGGCGGCTGCCAGCCCCAACAGCAGGGCCGCCAAGCCGATGGCGGCACCGACCTCGGGTGTGCGCGGCACGACCCCGGGGAAGAGCAGGGCGGCGAGGGCGCCCACGAGCACAACGGCCAGGACGACCGCAGCCAGCACCGTCCGCTTGCGGGACACGATGTCCAGACCCTCGACCAGCCACAGGGGCGGATGCGAGGGCCGCTCGGATCGGTTGCGGGGACGCTTGGCCATCGGTGCCGGACTCTACCGCCGACCTCGGCCGCAACGGTGCACCTGGTTCCGCCGACTTCCTCTAGCTGGCTCCGTCCACCTGCTCCATCACGGGCGGCGGGACGATGCGGGCGCGAGCCGTGGCGGCCGACGCGGCGGCACCCCGGATACCGAGCGCCTCACGTGCCAGGTGCACTGCCCACAGCAGCGCCGGTGGCGCCAGCTCCGCTGCCAGGCCGAGTAGCTCACGATCGCCGCGCACCACGCCGGCGAACAGACAGCCTTTGGCCACGTGGAAGCGCGATGCCGATCGGTACGCCGACGGCAGGAGCAGCTCCTCGACACCGGCCATCGAGCGCGTCCGGGGCGCCGGGTTGGGCCCGTCACCTCCTGCTCGCCAGGACGGGAGCGCGACAGCAGTGGGCCTGTCCCCCGCCAGGAGCCCGATCTCGACCGCGACCCAACCGGCACGCAGCCACTGGCGATCGCGTCGTGGCGACCACGGCAGCGCCGCGAGGCCACGGCGCGCCGAGGCCAGGCGTCGACGGGCCACCTCGGCGTCGGCCTGCCCGACGGCATCCGCCGCCAGCGACACCTCGAGCATCACCCGGTCGAGGGGATCGTCGGCGTGCTGCAGCGCCGCGCGCTCGAGAGCTCGGGCTGCGCGGTGTCCCCCGAGCTCCCGCAGCAGACGCCCCCGCTCCGCGGCCAGCCACGGCTGGAGGCTCGGCGTGGCCACCCGATCCCACCAGGCCCAGGCCAGATCTCCCCGGCCGAGCCGTCCCCAGACGACGCCGTACCAGACCTGCTCGAGGTCCTCGGCCGGCGCGTCGGACCGCGATCCTTGGCCGATCCGTAGATCGATGTCAGGCGGCAGCAGCGCAGCGAGGTCGGCCGCGGCAGGCGCTGGAGGTCGGGTCACCCCCGCCACCCTAGGCGACCTGCCACACTGCTCCCCGTGCGCCCGACCTCGCCCCACTCCCCCGATCCGGACGACCACCTCGAGCTCAGGTGGCGTCGGGCGCACCTGGTCACCTCACGACTGCTGACCTGGCCCCATCCGGCCGCCACGACGGCGGGCACTCGCTCGTGGCTACACGTGGCACGTGACGGCGGACTACGGGTGGAGGCTGGACGTCTGATCGGCGCCGACATCGAGGTGGCACTGCGAGCCGTCCCGAGCGGACTGCCCGAGGCGTTGACCGCGCGGGACGGGTACCGCCACCTCGCCGGCCGGCCCACCTACCACCTCGACGGCGAGGTGATCGACGCCTGGCTCACCGGACAACTGGTGGTGACCGCCACCGATGGTGCCGGACGCCTGCTGGCCGCCACCGGGGTACAGACCGCGCTCGCGATCGACGAGCGGTTCGCGACCAGCCAGCCACTCGGGGTGCGCTGGGACGAACAGGGGCGGCCGAGCTGCGCGCTGTGGGCGCCGACGGCTCGCAGCGTCGAGCTCCACCTGCTGCGGGCGCCCACGGGTGACTCCACGGGCGGCAGCGGCGCGCAGGCCCACGGTTCGGACGGCACCGGCTCGCAGCGCCAGGGCTCAGGGGGCCAGGGCTCGGGAGGCCAGGGCTCAGAGGGCCAGGGCTCGGACGAGCACGCCCGTGGCGACCACGCCCCGGGCGAACGCATCCTCCCACTGACCCGGGACACCGAGGGGGTGTGGTCGATCCTGGGCGCGGTGGACTGGGCGGGCCACGCCTACCGGTACGCGGTCGAGGTCTACGACCCCGACGCCGACCGCGTGGTGCGCCACCTGGTCACCGACCCGTGGTCGGTGGCGCTGACCGCGGACTCGCAGCACTCGCTGCTGTTCGACCTGGCGGACCTGGACGATCCGCGACTGGCACCGCCTGGCTGGTCGGCCGGCACGATCAAACCCGCCTTCGGCGGTCAGGCGGGGATGGTGGTCTACGAGCTGCACCTGCGGGACTTCTCCGCGATGGACGACAGCGTGCCAGCCGCGCTCCGCGGGACCTACCGCGCCTTCACGCTGCCGGGCAGCCACGGCACGCGCCACCTGCGCGCGCTCGCGGAAGCAGGCATCAGCCACCTGCACCTGCTGCCGATCAACGACCTCGCCTCCATCCCCGAGACCCGCGCGGCACAGGCCACACCACGGATCGAGACGCCGATCGATCCCGCTGCCAGCGAACCGCAGGCGATCCAGCAGGCCGGCGCCGACCGCGAGCCCTACAACTGGGGCTACGACCCCCTCCACTGGCTGGTACCCGAGGGAGCCTACGCCAGCGACCCGGACGGGCCCGCCCGCATCCGTGAGGTGCGGGAGCTCGTGGCCGCGGTCAACCGCCTGGGACTACGGGTCGTCGTCGACGTGGTCTTCAACCACACCTATCGCAGCGGCTCGCACCCCGCGAGCGTGCTCGACCGGATCGTCCCGGGCTACTTCCACCGGCTCGACGACCTCGGGCGCGTCACCACCTCGACCTGCTGTCCGAACACCGCGACCGAGCACGCGATGATGGAGCGGCTGATCACCGACGCGGTGCTGACGTGGGCACGGGCCTACCGGATCGACGGCTTCCGGTTCGACCTGCTCGGCCACCATCCGCTCGCTCAGGCTCGGCGCCTCAGAGCGGCACTGGATGCGTTGACCCTGCCGCGCGACGGCGTCGACGGACGCGCCATCGTGTTGTACGGCGAGGGGTGGGAGTTCGGCGAGGTGGCCGGTGACGCCCGTTTCGTGCAGGCGACCCAGGCCCGGCTGGCGGGGACCGGTATCGGCACCTTCGACGACCGCCTGCGTGACGCGGTGCGTGGCGGCAGCCCCCTCGGGGGGCGCAGTGAGCAGGGGTGGGCCAGCGGCCTGTGGTGGGAACCGAACGCACGCACGGGCGTGCCGACGGCCTCCACGACGCCCGCCGACCCCCGGATGGCCGATCACCGTCTGGCCCTGGAGCTCACCGACCGCGTCCGCCTGGGGCTGACCGGCAACCTCGCGGAGATCGAGGTGCCCTGCCACGACGGTGTCTGGCGCCGCGGAGCGGAGCTGCGGTACGGCGACGCACCGGCGGGCTACACGGCGCGGCCGCAGGAGCAGGTCGCCTACGTCTCGGCCCACGACAACGAGACCCTGTTCGACGCGCTGGCGGCCAAGCTGCCCGTCTCGACGTCGATGGACGACCGGGTCAGGATGCAGGTCGTCGCGCTCGCGAGCATCCTGCTCGCGCAGGGCACGCCGTTCCTGCACGCAGGCTCGGAACTGCTGCGCTCCAAGTCGCTCGACCGCGACTCCTACCGGTCGGGCGACTGGTTCAACGCCATCGACTGGACCGCGTCGAGCACCCGTTGGGGGGTGGGCCTGCCACCCGCCTCGTCCAACCCCGATGCACGCGACCTGCTCGCCGAACTGCTGCGAACGGTCCCTGCGCCTGGCCGCCGGCACCTGCAGAGGTGCCGGGACCATGTGCTGGCCCTGCTGCGGGTTCGCCAGCGCTCACCGCTGTTCGGGCTGCCCACCGCCGCCGCGGTCCGTGAGCACCTGCGCTTCCACCACGCGGGAAGCACCGGCCAGCCAGGACAGATCGTCTGGTCGCTGCACGGTGGGCAGCGAGCGGACCACGACCTGCTGCTCGCGCTCAACGCGAGCCCCCAGCAGCTGTCGGCTTCCCGGGCGGAACTGGACCTCGAGCCGCGAGGCGGCGGATCCACACGGGCGGCT
>CAYXJD010000046.1:10176-15895 GCA_964465225.1 uncultured Actinomycetota bacterium | reverse complement strand
CAGAGCGTGTGCGGCCGCCAGGCCCGCCAGCGCCCCTTCGGCCACGCCGCCCGCTGCGCCGGCGACCCCGGTCACCTCCCCGGCGGCGAACACGCCGGGCACGGAGGTGGTCTGGTGGGCGTCCACGGTCACGACCGCATCGCCCCACACCGGATCGGCGGCCAGATCACAGCCGAGTAGCGCCGGGAGCCCGACCTGTGGGACGAAGCCGAAGGACACCGCTGCCGCGTCGACGGCCACGGTGCGGTCCCGGCCCGGCACCGGGCTCCAGTCGACGTCGACCCGGCTCAGCGTCACCTCCTCGACCCGCCCGTCGCCACGCGCGGCGGTCACGGCGGTGCGTGGCAGGAAGGGCGTGCCACAGCGCAGCAGTCGCGCCGCATAGCCAGCCCCCTCGACGAACGGGACACGGTGCTGCCAGCGCACCGGAGCATGCCGCGCGAGCGCCGCCATCGACTGCGCCTCGGCGACCGCGGCCACCCGGGTGCCGGCTCCGGCCAGCGCCGCCGCCACCGGCAGGAGGAAGGGGCCTGAGCCGGCGACGACCACCCGCTGGCCCACCCTGAGACCCTGGCCCTTCAGCAGCGCCTGGGCACCGCCGACGGTCACGACGCCGGGCAGATCCGAACCCGGGAAGGGCAGCATCCGGTCGGTCGCGCCGGTGGCCAGGACGACGCTCGCCGCACGCAGACTGGTCGGTACCGGCTCCGGACCGCCACCGACCCCGGTGAGGTGCAGCACGAACGGGTGCGAGCCGTCCTCGACCGTGGCCGCCCAGATGGTGGTCGCCGCGAGCAGCGTGACGTCTCCGACGGCGAGGTGGTGGGTGAACGCCGCCACCGTGGGGTCCTCGGAGATCCGGCCCTTGGTGGCGGAACTGGCGGCACCCCGCCCGCTCGTGGCGGAACGGGCGGCCCCCGAACCCTCCGCCCGAGCCTCCAACCCGGGCGCACGGGTGCGGTGGTACTGGCCGCCCGGACCGGCGTAGGTGTCCACCACGGTGACGGGCATGCCGGCCTCGGCGAGCTCCACGGCGGCAGCCATGCCGGCCGGGCCGGCGCCGACCACCGCGACCGTCGTCGTGCTGCTGGTAGGTGCGACCTCGATCCGGGCTCCGGGGGCGGAGGGGCGGGACGGGACCTCGAGCGCGTGCGGGCCTACCTCGGCACCGGGGCTCGCGGGGGTGAGGCAGGCACGCTGGGTGCCGTGACCGTCGACGGTCACCAGGCAGTCGAAGCACGAGCCGATCCCGCACAGCAGACCCCGGGGCGCGGCGGCGAACCGGGTGACCCGCAGACCCCGGATGCCGGCAGCCAGCAGTGCAGCACCGATCGACTCACCGGGGTAGGCCGTGACCTCGCGGCCATCGAAGCGGAAGGTGAAGGGCTCGCCCCGCTCAGGGCCGAGGGGCGGGGGCAGCCGCAGCCCCTCGGGCCCCGTTCCGGCGCTGTCAGGCATCGGCGGCCTCCGGCTCGAGGTCGCCAGAGGGAGCCGGGGAGCCCAGGACCGGGTCGCTGCCGGCAGCCGCCGTCGACGTCCGTAGACCGGGTCGGTCCGCGGCGTAGGGTGCCGGATCCAGCGGGGGCGTGGTGGCGGTGACCAGGCTGGCGATGAGCGCACCGGTGGCTGGCGCCAGGCCGATGCCGGCGCCCTCGTGGCCGGTGGCGTGGAAGAGACCGGCCACCTCGACGTCCGCACCGATGACGGGCAGGTGGTCGGGCGAGTAGGGCCGGAAGCCGAGGTAGCTGCGCAGCAGGTGCGCATCCGCCAGCACCGGGAACAGCTCGATCGCGCGGGCCGCCATCGCCGCGAGCAGCTTCAGCGCCGGCCGGCGGTCGAGGCCGACCAGCTCACGGCTGGAGCCGATCAGGATCGTGCCGGCACGCGTGCCCTCGACCACCGATGAGATCGCGGCCGCGGTCGGGTCGGCGGCGCCGACCGTGCCGACGTAGTCCGCGTCGTAGACCTTGCGGTGTACGAGCGTCGGCAGCGGCTCGGTGACCAGGATCTGGCCGCGCCGGGGGGCGATCGGCAGGTCGATGCCCAGCATGGCGGCCAGCTCCCGGCTCCACACCCCGGCGGCGTCGACCACCACCTCGGTCGCGATGGTGCCGCGGCCCGTGACGACCCCGGTCAGCCGCCCGTCGCGACCCCGGGTGAACCCGGTGACCGGCGTGCGGCCGTGCAGCGTCGCACCCCGACGGCGCGCACGGTGCAGGAGCGCGGCCGAGGCCTTCACCGGTTGGACCTGCTGGTCCTGCGGGTAGAACAGCCCACCCACCAGGAGCGGGGTCAGGTGGGGCTCGAGCTCGGCGGCGGCGGCCGGGTCGACCGCGTCGGCGACGACCCCGGCGGCGCGCTGCTCGACGGCCAGCGCGGCGATGGCGTCGTGGCCGGATGCCGTCATCGCGACCATCAGACCGCCCTTGGCCTCCAGTTCGATGTCACCGACGTCGCTGTCGTCGGCCAGCTCCGCACCGAGCTCGCTCCACAACCGGTTGGACAGCAGCGCCAGCTCCAGCTCCGGACCCGGCTCCTTGTCGGAGACCAGGATGTTGCCCTCCCCCGCGGCGGTCGTGCCACCGGCCAGTCCGTGCCGTTCCACGACCGCGACCTCGAGCCCCGCCGCGGTCAGGGCGTCCGCGCAGCACGCACCGACGATCCCGGCACCGACGACGACGGCATCCACGGCGGTCGGCAGCGACGCGCTCATGCCGACGGTGCCGTCTCGCAGGTCAGTGCCTCATCGCTGGCAGCGCCGATGAGGAAACCGGCGGGGAACGGATCGCTCGGATCGAGCAGGTACTGACCCACCCCCGTGATCCAGGCGCGTCCCCTGATCGTGGGGACGACGGCCGGCCGGTCACCCACCCGGGTCTCGCCCACCAACCGGCCGGTGAAGCGGCTCCCGATCAGCGACTCGTTCACGAAGGGGACGTCGAGGTCGAGCTCACCGCGGGCGTGCAGGACCGCGAGGTGGGCCGAGGTACCGGTCCCGCACGGCGAGCGGTCGATCCAACCGGGGTGGATCACGGTGGCACCACGACCGTCCGCCCCTTCGCCCGGTGCGCCCGTCAGCACGACGTGCCGACAGCCGGCGATCCCCGGCTGCTCCGGATGCACGGGACGGTGCCGGGCGTTGATCGCCGCCATGATCTCGAGCCCCGTGGCGATGAGCTCGGGTGCCCGGCCGGGGTCCAGGTCCAACCCGACATCGGCGACCGGCAGGCTCGCGTAGAAGTTGCCGCCGTAGGCCAGGTCGAAGGTCAGCTGTCCGTGACCGGGGACGTCGACGGTCAGGTCCAGGTTGACCACGAAGGACGGCACGTTGGTGATCGTGACCGCCTCGGCCCGGCCGTCAGCCACCTCGATGTCCGCTCGGACCAGGCCCGCCGGGGTGTCGAGGTGGATCGTGGTGATCGGTTCGACGACCTCCACCATGCCGGTCTCGACCAGCACGGTGCAGACACCGATCGTGCCGTGACCGCACATCGCGAGGCAGCCGGACACCTCGATGAACAGCACGCCGACGTCGGCGTCCGGGCGGGTCGGTGGCTGCAGGATCGCGCCGGACATGGCGCCGTGGCCGCGGGGCTCGTACATCAGCAGCGTGCGCAGGTCGTCACGATCACGCTCGAAGTTGGTCTTTCGCTCGAGCATCGTCGCACCCGGCAGGGTGCCGACCCCGCCGGTGATCACGCGGGTCGGCATCCCCTCGGTGTGGGAGTCGACGGCGTGGAGCACCCGGTCCGAACGCATCTCAAGCGACCTCGAGCGCGCGCGCGAGCTGTGCCTCGACGAGCCGCGCGTCGACGTCGGGCAAGGGCAGCCGGGGTGGGCGGGTCGGGCCCATGGGTTGGCCGACCAGCGACTGCGTGAGCTTGATGGCCTGGACGAACTGCGGGCCCGTGTCCCAGCGCAGGAGCGGCAGGAGCGCCCGGTAGCGGGGCAGCGCGTCGGCCAGCTGCCCCGCTCGGCCGAGTTCAAACAGCTCCACGGTCAACTTCGGCAACGCGCCGGTGAAGCCACCGATCCATCCGGTGGCACCGAGCGCCGCCGACTCGAGCGCCAGGTCGTCGGCCCCGCACATGACCTCGAGCTCCGGCGCGAGGTCCAGCAGCTCGCTCACACGACGGATGTCACCGGAGAACTCCTTGACCCCGACCACCTCGTCGATACTGGCGAGCTCCGCGTACAGCTCGGGAAGCAGATCCTTCTTGGTGGAGAACGGGTTGTTGTAGGCGACGATGGGCAGGCCGGCCCGGGCGATCTCCGCGAAGTGGCCGATGATCTCCTTCCGGGTGGCGTTGTGGATCACCGGTGGCAGAGCCATGACCCCGTCCGCGCCGGCGTCGCGCGCGTGCCGGGCATGGGCCAGGCACTGGTGCGATCCCGCCGCGGACACCCCGGCGACCACCCTGGCCCGACCTCCAGCCACCTCGATGGCGGTCTCGACCACGGCGTGCCGCTCGTCGTCGGAGAGGCTCTCGTACTCACCGAGCGAGCCGCACGGGACCAGGCCCGCGATCCCGTTGTCCAGCAGCCAGCTGCAGTGACGGCGGTAGGTGTCGAGGTCCACGGCACCGTCGCCGTGGAAGGGGGTGGTGGTGGCGACGTAGACGCCGGGGAAGTGGGCCATCGATCGGGTCCTGGGCTCGGCGAGGTCCGCGGGCGGCGATCCGGGGATGGGATGCACGGTAGAGCCGATCGGCGCTGTTCGCCGCCCGAACACGATCGGCCCCGCAGCGGTCCTCGCTCGCCGAACCGGTACCCCCGACCGCGATCGGCCCCCGGTTCGGACACCGGGGGCCGATGCTGACGTCTGGCCGCGGGGACCGTGTCGTGGACCGGCTCAGGCCGCGAGCTTGGCCGCCGTCCGCGCGAAGTGCTCGCCGTAGACGATCGCGATCTGGCGCTCGTCCTCGGTGAGTCCCTCGCCGTTCCCGAGCTGTGTCGGGCCGTAGGGGCTCCCGCCGCTGTGGGTCGAGCCGACCTCGGCGGCGACGCCGTAGCCGAGGGGCACGATGTTCATCCCCTGATGGAAGGCGAAGGTCGACATGGTGAGGATGGTCGACTCGTGCCCTCCGTGCATCGTGCTCGCACCGGTGAAGAACCCGGCCGCCTTGCCGACCAGGGCTCCACTCGCCCAGTGTGGCCCGGTGGTGTCGAGGAAGGCTTGCAGCTGCGAGGTGGCGCTGCCGTAGCGGGTCGGTGAGCCGAAGATGATGCCGTCGAACTCGGGCAGCTCGTCGACATCGGCCACCGCGACCTCCTCCTGCGCCTCGATCGCCTCGCGGACCCCGTCGGAGGCCTTGACCTCATCTGGGAGCAACGGGTCCGGGACACGACGTAGATGGACCTCGCCACCGGCCTTGCCGGCCCCTTCGGCGATGGCGCGTGCCAGCTCGTAGGTCGCGCCGTACATGCTGTAGTAGACGATGCCGATCTTCGCCATCTGGTGCTCTCCTCAAGTCGTTGGTCTGCGGGCACGGTCATAAGTTGCGCGCACAACCAATGTTCGGCGCGGGGAAGGTCGCGGGTGGGTGGGGACTTCACCCGGCCACCCCTGACCGCATCGCGACCCCAACTCCCCCAGCAAGCGATTTCGGGGACACCAGCCGGCCACCCCTGACCGCATCCCGGCCCCAACCACCGCCAGGGCGTGACCAGGCCGGGCAACGCGCTCCGGAGGCGACCAGGCCGGGCAACGCGGCCTGCA
>CAYXJD010000046.1:0-10076 GCA_964465225.1 uncultured Actinomycetota bacterium | reverse complement strand
GACCAGGCCGGGCAACGCGCTCCGGAGGCGACCAGGCCGGGCAACGCGGCCTGCAAGCGACCTCGACCGCGGGTGCGGTCAGTCGCGCGCCAGCCAGCGACCGAACGGCTCCCCGGTCAGTCGCTCGTAGGCCTCGACGTAGCGAGCGCGCGTCGCCGTGACCACCTCGTCGGGCAGCGCAGGCGCGGGAGGCTGCTTGTCCCATCCCGTCGAGGTGGCGTAGTCGCGCACGAACTGCTTGTCGAAACTCGGCGGCGAACTGCCCGGCTCCCAGGTGTCCGCCGGCCAGTAGCGGGACGAGTCGGGTGTCAGCACCTCGTCCGCGAGCACCACCTCGCCGTCCAGCAGTCCGAACTCGAACTTGGTGTCGGCCAGGATGATCCCGCGCTCCGCGGCGTGCGTGGCACCGGCTGCGTAGAGCGCGAGCGCACGGGACCGCAGTTGCTCGGCGAGCCCGTTGCCGAGACGATCGGCCATCACCCCGAAGGCGACGTTCTCGTCGTGCTCCCCGCGCTCCGCCTTGGTCGCTGGCGTGAAGATCGGCTCCGGCAACGCGGACGCCTCCCGCAGCCCGGCCGGGAGCGCGACCCCGCAGACCTCGCCACGCTCCTGGTACTCCCGCCACCCCGAACCGGCGAGGTAGCCCCGCACCACGCACTCGAAGGGGATGATCTCCACCCGACGGCACAGCATGATGCGCCCACGTAGTTCGGCCAGCGCACCCTCGCCGAGGCGATCACGCACCCACGCCGGGAGGCCCGCCACCGAGGTGGCGACGAGGTGGTGAGGCCCCAACCCGGCCAGACGGTCGAACCAGAACGCGGAGAGCCCTGTGAGCACCCGGCCCTTGTCGGGCACCGGGGTCGGGTGCACGACGTCGTAGGTGGACACCCGGTCGCTGGCCACGAGCAACACGTGGTCCTCGTCGACCGTGTAGACGTCGCGGACCTTGCCCGCGGCCAGGTGTTCGAAACCGTCGATGGTCACCGCTGTCCCGCTGGTCGGCTCCGGCTGCCGCACGAGACTACGGCACGCCGCCGGGCCGTAGGCTGGAGCGCACAGCACCGTGATCCCCAGCAACGGACCCCCAGCAGCGCGATGCCCACTCGTTGGGGCTCGATGTGGCCAGTAGGGCGATGAGCGAGAGCGGGAGCGACAGGGTGGCCGACACGCCGAAGCAGCACGACGCACCGCCAGACCGTGTGGACGGCGGTCACGCCCCCTGGGTCGCTGCGGTCGTCACCGCCAGCGACGGGGTGTCGGCCGGCGACCGCAGCGATCGTTCCGGCCCGGCCGTGGCCGCGCGCCTGGAGGCTGCCGGGTTCGCGGTCCTCGCCGTCGAGGTGGTGCCGGACGAGCGCCGTGTCATCGCCGACACGCTGCGACGTCTCGCGGATCAGCAGGGGGTCGCGGTGGTGGCGATCACCGGCGGCACCGGCTTCGGGCCGCGCGACGTCACGCCCGAAGCGACCCTGGACGTGATCGACCGGGCGGCGCCTGGCCTGGCGGAGGCGATGCGCGCCGTCGGACGCCAGCACACGCCGATGGCGGATCTGTCCCGTGGTGTCTGTGGTCTCCGCGGCAGCACCCTCCTGCTCGACCTGCCCGGCAGCCCCAAGGGCGCGACCGAGAGCCTGGAGGCCGTGCTCGGCCTGCTGCCCCACGCTCTGGAGTTGCTGTCCGGGGACACCGCGCACACTCCCGGTCCCCCGCCCGACTGACCGTCGAGCGACAGCAGCCGGAGCGGCGGTCGGGGGAACGGCAGGGGGCGGAGCGGCGGTAGCGGCCGTGGGAGGAGCGCCGCACGTGGTCCGACGTCCGTCCGGTGGGCTCCCGACCACCGGACGGACGTGGACCTGGTCCGGCACCGGGCTCCCGTCCGGCGCCGCTCCCTACTCCCGTACGTGAAGGGATGCCAGAACACTACGTCCACCGGGCAGGATGCGCGGTGGGTCATGGCTGCAAGCGGTTCCGGTGCGCGCTGAACGCACGACGCTGCGACATCGCAGCAACGACCACGCGGTGGCCGGTGATGGCCCTCGGCCGCCCCGCAACCGCTCGTCAGCCGCCGATGTAGGACATCTCGACGCGGGGTCCCGACAGACCGTCGGCCGACCGCAACTCCGAGGCTCGATCGACCCGCCCCCGCCAGATCTCGGCGATGGTCGCCTGCACCGTCGTGTCGTCCGCGCCGCCTCGCAGGACGGCCCGCAGGTCGTGCCCGGAAGCGGCGAACAGGCAGGTGAACAACTCCCCGATCGCCGACAACCGTGCGCGCACGCAGGTCCGGCAGAAGGGACGGGTCACACTGGCGATCACGCCGACCTCGCCACCCCCATCGAGGTAGCGGTAGCGCTCGGCCACCTCGCCGGACCGCGTCGGCTCGACGGGCTCCAGTGCCCACCGCCGCGCGAGCTCATCCACCACCTCGGTGGCCGGCACGACCCGGGACCGGTCCCAACCGTTGGACGTGCCGACATCCATGAACTCGATGAACCGCAGCACCACGCCGGCGTCCCGCGCCCAGCCGGCCAACGGCACGATCTGCTCCTCGTTCGCATCGCGCTGCAGGACGGTGTTGACCTTGACCGCCAGCCCCGCCTGCTGCGCAGCCGCCACCCCGTCCAGCACCGAGGTGACCGGCAGGGCCGTGTCGCCGATCCGCTTGAAGACGGCATCGTCCAGCGCATCCAGGCTGACGGTCACCCGGTCGAGGCCGGCTGCTGCCAGCGCTGGAGCGTGCTGGGGTAGCAGGGTCCCGTTGGTCGTCAGGGCCAGGTCCTCGAGGCCATCGATCGCACGCAGGCCCGCCACCAGCTCCGGCAGGTCCCGACGCAGCAGCGGCTCTCCGCCGGTGAGCCGCACCTTGCGGACCCCGAGCCGGGCGAACACCCCCACCAGACGTTCGAGTTCCTCGAAACTGAGCAGTTCGGCACGGGGCAGGAACGCGTGGTCGGCACCGAACAGCTCCCGCGGCATGCAGTAGCCGCAGCGCAGGTTGCACCGATCCGTGACCGATAGCCGCAGGTCCGTCACGGGCCTCGCGAGCAGATCCGTGACCTGCTCGGAGGCCGGCGCGGGATCCGCAGCGGTCTCGGTGTCGATGTCGCTCTCGATGTCGCTGGCCATGAGCGGGGAACGTACCCAGCAGCCGCGACGGGGGCCCAGCAGGCGCGAGAGGAGCCCCCGCGGATGCGACGGGGCCCGGCAGGCACGACGCTCGGGCATCGGTAGCCTCGGACGTGGCGTTGCGTGATCCGCGTGCCCACCGACGCGGTACCCCGACATGGCACCGCACCCAGCCGCAGCGAGCGACCCTGGTCAGCGTCACCGATCGCATCGGGAGGAGATCATGCGGGTGCGGGTGTTCGGCGGGCTGACCGAGCAGGTCGGGGGGAACCACCTCGAGGTGGACGTCGTCGACGACGGCTCGGCCACCGTCGCCGAACTGCGCCTGGCCGTGGCCACCGCCCACCCGCACCTCGCCCCGCTGCTACGCCAGGTCACCGTCGCCGTCGACCTCGAGGTCGCCAGGAACACCGACCGCATCCCGGCCGGGGCCGAGGTGGCCCTGCTGCCGCCGGTAGCCGGTGGAGCGACGGCCGGGCCAGGCTCCGAGGAGACCGCGGTGCTGACCGGCCTGGTCACTCCACCCATCGACGTGGACGGGGCCATCGCCGAGATCGCTGCCGACGCCGCGGGTGCCACCGCCCTCTTCCTCGGCACGGTCCGCGACCACGCACCCGATCTCGCCGGGGTCGTCCAGCTGCAGTACACCGCCTACGAGCCGATGGCCGAACGTGAGCTCGAGGCGATCGCCGAGGAGGTCCGCGCGACCTACCCGTCGGTGACGGGGATCGCGCTCCTGCACGCGCTCGGTGACCTACCCGTCGGCGCCCACACCGTGCTGATCGCCTGCAGCTCGGCCCACCGCGCCGCCGCCTTCGAGGCCTGCCGGGCCGCGCTCGAAGCGGTCAAGGACCGTGTCCCCGTCTTCAAGCGGGAGATCACCACCGACGGCACCGCCCGGTGGGTCGGCTTCGAACCGACCACCGACGAGCCGTCCCCACCCCGCCCCGTGCCGACCAGTGAGGAACAAGCATGAGCGATCAGCAGCAAAGCATCCGTGCCCTGCCTGCGACCGAAGCAGCCGCCCGGCTCGAGCAGCCGGACGCGATCGTGCTCGATGTCCGCACGCCAGCCGAGTACCAGCAGGCCCGCCTGCCGGGTGCCGTCAACATCGACTTCTACGGGCCCTCGCTGCGTGCGGAGCTCGAGGCGCTCGATCGCGACGCTCCGGTCCTGTTGTACTGCCGGTCCGGGCAGCGCACCGGCAACCTGCAGCCGTTGCTCTCCGAGCTCGGCTTCCGTGACGTGATCGACGTCCGGGGTGGCCTCATCGCGTGGGTGCAGGCCGAACTGCCGCTGGAGCGCTGATCGCCCGACGGCCGCCCGGCCGCTGCGTCTGGGAACCGGATCAGGCGGGCCGGTGGGCGCGGACCAGGACGTCGATCGCCGTGCGTGGCTGGCCCTCCACCTCGACGTGCCGGGTCACCTCGTCGGCCCGGTCCACGAGGAGACCGCTGCCGTCGATCGCGTCGGTGACATCGGCCGGTGTCGGCAGCACCTCGGGATCGGGCGGCCCCCCGACCCCCTCGTCCAGGTTGCGTCGCGCGTGGGCGATCAGCAGGAACGTGCCGCCCGCCGCGACCAGCGCAGCGGCCCGGCGCAGCACCTGGCGTTCCGCGGCCCGCGGCAGGTGGAGGTAGGCGAGCAGGACGACATCGGCCGGCTGCAGGTCGAGGTCCTCGGTCAGGTCGCCCTCGGTGAAGGTGACCTCGACCCGCCGGTGGGCGGCGAGCTGGCGGGCCTTCTCGATCGCGACCGCCGAGAACTCGACGGCCTCGACGTCGAAGCCCTGCTCAGCCAGCCAGAGGGCGTTGCGTCCCTCGCCGGCAGCCAGGTCGAGGACCCGGCCGCGGCGGTGCTCGCCGAGCTCCTCGGCGACGAAGGCGTTGGGCCCGGCAGACCAGACGAGCTCTCGTTCGCGGTAGCGCTCGTTCCAGGTCTCTGCATCCATCGTCAGCTCCGTGTCATCGCAGTCCGGTGCTTCAGGCAGGTCCGACATCGCTCACGAGCGGTCGCTGGGGCGATCACGGGGCTCACGACGCCACCGGGACGTGGACCCTCACCGGATCAGGCCGTCGCCGGCGGTGGGGTGAGCCGTGCCGCCGCCTCGACGGCCCAGCGATCCTCGTCGAACCGGAGACGGTAGACGAAGGGGGCGCTGACGCGATCGCCGGTGGTGATCTCGACACCGGCCTCGACGGTCGCGGGCCCGCGCTGGAAGCAGCTGGACAGCTCGGCAGAGGCATCCTCGAGCAGCAACGGGAAGCTGCCCTCGATCAGCGCCTTGAAAGCGGCGGTGTCGGTGCCCTCCTGGAACGCGTCCGTGGCTTGGGACAGCGCCGCAGCGAAGTCACGGCGGGCGAGGTCGTCGAGCTGGGCACTGATGGTGTCGAGCACCTCCCCCTCGACCTCCGTGATACAGATCCCCGGACCGGCGAGGTGGTCGTCCGGGAACCGGTTCTCCGGACCGGCGCGGTCCGGGTCGGCCTCCGGTGCGTCGGCCTCCGGTGCGTCAGCCTCCGGTGCGGCGGTAGCAGGTGCGTCGGGGCCGGGGTCGGACGGCTGAGCGGACGGCGGCGGTGCCGGAACCGGCTCGGTGACCGGATCCGCGCAGGCCGAAGCGGTCACCGCGAGCATCGCGACGGCGGCGAGCAGGAACGGCTTCGCCCCCACGGCTGCGCTGTGGTGGTCAGGTGAGGGAGGGCGACGACCGGTGGGCATGTCGGGTCTTCGGTACCAGTCCCGTCGAGGACCGGACCACCGGAGCGCTTCCGGGTTCACGTCCCGAACTACACGCCGATCCCGGCAGCGATGTCGGTACGTCGGTGCAGACCGTCGAAGCTGATCTCGTCGGCGGCGTCGTAAGCCCGCTGACGTGCCTCGGCCACCTCGGGTCCGAGCGCGGTCACTGCCAGCACCCGTCCGCCGGCCGTCACCAACCGGCCCTGGTCGTGCCGGGTGCCAGCGTGGAACACCTCGACGTCCGGGTGGGTAGCGGCCCGTTCGACCCCCTCTACCGGTACCCCGGTGGGGTAGCTGCCGGGATAGCCCCCGGAGGCGAGCACGACGGTCACGGCCGCCGCATCGCGCCAGGTGACCGACCGACCGGCGACACTGCCCGTGGCCGCCGCCCAGAGCAGCTCGCCGAGGTCGCTGTCGATGCGGGGCAGGATCGCCTGCGTCTCCGGGTCGCCGAAACGGGCGTTGAACTCCAGCAGCTTCGGCCCAGCTGCGGTCTCGACCAGTCCGGCGTAGAGCAACCCGCGGTAGGGCGCACCGCGATCTGCCAACTCCTGCAGGACCGGCCGGAACACCAGGTCCTCGAGCTCGGCGACATCGCTCAGGGCGAAGCCGGGGACCGGGGTGTAGGCGCCCATCCCTCCGGTGTTGAGACCGGCATCACCGTCCAGCGCGCGCTTGTAGTCCTGGGCCGGCTCGAGCAGCACCACCTCGGTGCCGTCGCACACGCCGAACACGCTGCGCTCGGGGCCGGCGAGGAACTCCTCGATCACCACCCGACTACCGGCGCCCCCGAACACGCCGCGGATCAGGGCATCGTCCACCGCCTCCCGGGCTTCGTCGAGGTCACTGCAGATCCGGACACCCTTGCCGGCGGCCAGACCGTCGGCCTTGACCACGTAGGGCGCACCGAAGCGCTCGAGGGCGCTGAGGGCTTCCGACCGGTCACTGGTGGCCACCGCCCCACCCGTCGGGACTCCGGCGGCACGCATGATCTCCTTGGCGAAAGCCTTGGAACCCTCGATGCGCGCGGCAGCGGCTCGAGGACCGAAGGCGGGGATGCCGACCGCGTCCAGCGCGTCGACGACACCGGCGACCAAGGGCGCCTCCGGTCCCACGACGACCAGATCGACGCCGAGCCGCTGCGCCAGGGCGACCACGGCCGCCCCATCGGCGGGGTCGAGGGTGTGGGTCGGGCCCAACGCTGCCGTTCCCGGGTTACCCGGTGCGCTGTGCACCGCCGCTACCGACGGTGACCTCGCGAGCGCCCACGCCAGTGCATGCTCGCGCCCGCCGCCGCCGAGCACCAGCACCTGCCGCCCCATCCCGTCCTCCGACCGTCGAGATCGCTCGCATCCCGTGGCCCGAACCCTGCTTCAGCCACGCGACGCTCGAGGCTACTCGTCGGAGCAGGTGACACCGTCCTGGCGACCGACGTTCGACCGCTGCCGAGCTCGACACGGTCACCGGTGGTCCGCACACCCCTGTACGGAGATCCGACGGTCCGGGTCTCAGCGGGTCGAACCGCCCGGCACCAACGGCACGTCACGGCGCACCAGGGTCTGGGTGCGCTTGGGTCCGATGGACACCCACGTGATGGGCGCCTGCGACTGCTCCTCGAGCAGATCGATGTAGTCGCGCGCCTCGCGGGGGAGGTCCCCGTAGCGCTGCACCTCGGTGATGTCGCCACCCCAACCGGGGAGCTCCTCGTACATCGGGGTCGCATGGTGGAAGATCGACTGGTGCGGCGGGAAGTTGACGAACTCCCTGCCGTCGTAGCGGTAAGCCGTCGCGACCTTGAGGGTCTCGAACTCGCTGAGCACGTCGAGCTTGGTGAGGAACAGATCGGTGAAGCCGTTGACCCGGTTGGCGTAGCGGGCCAGCACGGCGTCGAACCAGCCGACCCGCCGCCGCCGTCCCGTGGTCGTGCCGTACTCCCCGCCGACGTCGGTCATCCGTTCCCCGACCTCGTCGAACAGCTCGGTCGGGAACGGCCCGGTGCCGACCCGGGTGATGTAGGCCTTGGTGATGCCGATCACGCGATCGACATGCCGTGGCCCGATCCCACCGCCCGTGAGTGCCCCACCGGCAACCGGGTTCGACGAGGTCACGAACGGGTAGGTGCCGTGGTCGAGATCCAGCAGGGTGCCCTGCGCCCCCTCGAGGATGATGTGCTTGCCGGCCTCCAGCGAGGTGTGGACCATCTCCGTGGTATCGGTGAGCAGCCCCCGGAGCCGATCCGCGTACCCGAGGTACTCGGTCGCGATCTCCTCGAGCTCCATCGGCAGACGGTTGTAGATCTTGGTCAGCAGCTCGTTCTTGTGGACGAGCGCGGCCTCCAGCTTCTGGCGGAAGATCTTCTCGTCGAACAGGTCCTGGAAGCGCAGGCCCACCCGCGAGGCCTTGTCGGCGTAGGCCGGGCCGATCCCTCGCTTGGTGGTGCCGAGGTTGGCCTTGCCGAGCCGGCGCTCGATCAACAGGTCGAGCTCGCGGTGGTAGGGCATGATCAGGTGGGCGTTACCCGACACCTTCACCCGTCCGAAAGCGTCCAGCCCACGTGCCTCGAGACCATCGAGTTCCTCGAGCATCACCTTTGGGTCGATGACCACGCCGTCTGCGATCACCGGGGTGACGTGGGGGTACAGGATCCCCGACGGGATCAGGTGCAGCTTGAACACCCGGTCGCCGACGATCACCGTGTGACCAGCGTTGTTGCCGCCCTGGTAACGGACCACGAGGTCGGTGGTGTCGGCGAGCAGGTCGGTGGCCTTGCCCTTGCCCTCGTCGCCCCACTGGGCCCCGACGATGATGGTCGCGGGCACGGCGTCGTCCTTGCCTGCCTCCCGGCGCCCGGGTCCGCTGATCGCGACACGGGAGGAACGGGCGGCGTCGTTCTGCGGAGGAGCTACTCGACGCTCCGGCGGCCACGATGGTGACCGCCGTGTACGAACCCTACCGACCCGGCGGCTCGCCGGACCTCCCGCTACCGCACCCCCGGCGAACCGGATCGGAGACAGCCCCCGGAACTGGGACAGCGCCCAGCTCCCGGCAACATGCCCCACCCCACCCCACCGACCAACCCCCGGAACTGGGACAGCGCCCAGCTCCGGGGGTCGGGTGCCGCCAGCCGGGCAGCGGGTGCCGGCCAGCGGACCGTTCAGCCGGTGTCGCCGGTCCGATCGGACGGGCCATCGGTGGCGGAGCCGGTCACAGCAGCCGCTTCCGCCGGCTCGTCGTCACGCCGGGACACCGAGGTGGCGACGAGCACGACGCCGAACAGCACCAGCAGCGCCGGGCCGATCCACCGCAGGTCGGTGACGCCGAGCGTGATCGCGCCGGTCAGTCCGAAGACGGCGGCGAGGGTGAAGACCGATCCCGCGGTGAGCGAGATCGCGTCGAGGGGGTGGCGTTCCATCGTGGTCCTCCGGGGTCCGTGGTTCAGGTGTGCAGGTCCGTGGTTCAGGTGTGCGGATCCCTGTTGCCGCTGTCCGCCGCGTGGGGTGATGTACCTCGGCGCCGGCGGGGCGGGGCGGGGCCGCAGCGCACCGGTTCAGCTCCGGCCGACCGTGGCGGCGGGGACGGCATCCATGCGGATGTCGCCGAGGCCCGCTTCGAGCTCCAGGTCGATCGCGCCGACCGGGTCGTCGGGGTCGAGCAGCACCTCGAGGTCCCCGACGCCGAGCCCGCCGGCACTGCGTTGCTCGAGCTGGACCTGGCCGATCCCGACGCTGCCGGTGGCGGCGACGGTCACGTCATCCGGGACCACGATCTCGATCTCGCCGACACCGATCGCCACCTCGAGGTCGATCGACTCGCCGTCGAAGGGCAACTCGGTCAGGTCGAGCCGGATCGAGCCTGCGCCGATCTCGTAGCGCGCCTCCAGGTCCTCGAACTCGGTCGGGGTCAGCTGTAGTTCACCGGCAGCCGACGAGTCGGTGGTGACCACCGGCACGACGCTGATCCAACTCGCCTCCGGGATCTGGGCAACCAGCACGAGCGGCAGCAGTACGACGCCCAGCCAGATCAGCCCACGGCTGCGGCCGACGAACGCGCCGACGAGCAGTCCCAGGCCGACGACGAGCAGCGCTGCGGCGAGCAGTTGCCCCACCGTGATGTCCAGCACACCAGCGAGCCGGAGGGTCCACAGGATCCCGACGGTGACCAGTGTCAGCCCGACCGTTGCGCGGCCGAGGATGCTGCGTGAGCGT
>CAYXJD010000045.1:0-15996 GCA_964465225.1 uncultured Actinomycetota bacterium | reverse complement strand
TCCTTCAGCTTGGTCCGCACCACTGCACCGCCCTTGCCGGGCTTGTGGTGGTTCCAGTCGACGATCTGCTGGAGCTTGCCGTCGAGCAGCAGGGTCATGCCGTTCTTGAGGTTGTTGGTCGAGACCACGTTGCTGTCTCCGCTGGGGGGCTGGCGGCGCGGTGCGCCCATGCGCTCGTCACAGGATCCGCAGCTCGCGAGGCGTGTCGGTGAGGGCTCGTGCCGTGCCGTCCGCGGTGACCACCAAGGTGTCCTCGATGCGGACGCCGCCCAGGCCAGAGAGGTAGATCCCGGGTTCGACGGTGAACACGAAGCCAGCTCGCAGCGTAGCAGTCACCCCCCGCGCGACCGCCGGGGCCTCATGGATCGCCAGACCCACGCCGTGCCCGGTGCCGTGGACGAACGCCTCGCCGAAACCCGCTTCCTCGATGACGGCACGGGCGGCCGAATCGACGTCACCACTCACGGCACCGGGGCGGACCGCAGCGATGCCAGCCGCCTGCGCCGCCGCGACGGTCGCGTGCACCCGACTCAGCCGCTCATCGAGGTGACCGATCGCGACGGTGCGGGTGTGGTCGGCGTGGTAGCCGTCGATCACCGCCCCGCAATCGATGGTGAGGAGGTCACCAGGCTGCAGCCGCCGATCCGTGGGCTCGTGGTGCGGGATCGCTGCGTTCGGCCCGGACGCCACGATCGAGGGGAAGGCGATCTGGTCAGCGCCGGTGTCGATGAAGCGTCGTTCCAGCCGGACCGCGAGCTCGCGCTCCGTGGCCCCCAGCTCGACGACCTCGGTGAACAACCACTCGAGGGCTTCCTGGGTGACGCGGCAGGCCTCGGCGATGCGGTCGATCTCGACCTCGCCCTTGGCCACGCGCAACGCTTCGATCAGCCGCCCGCCACCCTGGACCTCGACCTCGAAGCCGGCCGCCCGCTCCAGCAGCTCCCGAGCCCTCTCCCAACTGAGATCATGGTCCTCGACGAGGAGCCGCCGGCCACCGGCGCCGCTGCCCTCAGCGCGACCACCGGCGCCGCTGCCCTCAGCGCGACCACCGGCGCCACTACGAGCACCGGCGGCCACCAGTGGGAGGACCGCACCGAAGGGGTCGCGGTCGAGCATCCGTTCCAGACCGGGCGCCTCCCCTGCTGCCCGCTCGTCGTAGCGTGCATCGGTGATCAGCCGGTCGGCGGTCGGCTCGGGACCGATCAGGGCCTGTCCGTTGGTGCCGGTGAAGCCCGTCAGGTAACGGACGTTGCGTTGGTCGGTCACCAGCAGGAAGCAACCACCACGCGAGGCAAGCTCAGCCCGTACCCGCTCGCGCCGACCGGCATGGTCGTGGCGTCGGCGTTCTGAACCAGGGGTCGACCCACTCGTGGCCGTCACAGCCACCACCGCCGTTGTGGCGTTGGCCCGGGCGCTCCAGCAATGGTGTGCACCGTCGGCGCCAAGGGCGATCGAAGCAGCGGTGTCCGCAACAGGGTCACCGCCGCGCCAGCAGAGACAGCGCGGCGCGGACCGCCAGCGGGTAGCCGTCGATGCCGAACCCGACGATCGAACCGTCTGAGACCGGCGCGACGACGCTGGTCGAGCGGAACGCCTCCCGCGCGTGGATGTTCGACAGGTGGAGTTCGACCTTGGGGATGTCGAGCAGTTCGAGGGCATCGTGCAACGCATAGCTCGTGTGTGTCCAGGCGCCGGCGTTGACGATCACCGCTGCCGTGCCGTCGCTGCGGGCGGCGTGGAGCCGCTCCAGCAGCACACCCTCGTGCTCGGTCTGCAGGTGCTCCAGCTCCGCTCCCCCCGCCTCGGCCTCGGCGCGGGCGGCGCCAACGACCTCGTCAAGCGAGGCCGTGCCGTACTGCTTCGGGTCCCGGGTCCCGAGCTGCGACAGGTTCGGACCATGCAGCAGAAGGATGCGCCTCACGTGAAGCTCCTGTTCGAACGATGCATGTCACCTGGTGGATACCCACCGCGCCACGGCCAGACCGCCACCGTAGGACGGCTCACTCGTCTCCACGAGTATCTGAACGCAGCGCACCGGAGGCGTGACCACGAAGCCGCGACCCACGAGCCGTGCGGAGACAGGAGGAGAACGAGCTGGCGCCAGGCCGACCAAGCCGGGTCGTCCGTCTCAGGGCGGACCCCTATCGGGAGGTCGCAGCCGTCGTTCCCCCGGCCGGTGGCGGAGCGGCGGGCCAGCCCGAGCGTCGGCGTGCACCGAGGATGGCGGGTTCGGCCCCTCCGCGGGCTTCAAGACGTGAGAAGACCGACGGTGCTCGGCATCCGCTCCAACGCGGTAGCCAGCTGAGATCTCCCGGGCGATCCGGGCGTGCTCGAGTCGGATCTCGACGCGGCCGGGTCGGTCGAAGCTCAGCGTGAGCTTGGTCTGCGTCGACGTCCGCTGCAGATCCTGCTCGGGACCCGACCGGATCGGCCCGCCTGTACGGCGACCCGAGGAAGCCGAGGACGCCGAGGACGCCGAGGGCTCAGACGTTGACGACGTCCCACCCCCGCGGGGCCCATCCCGCCGTGCACGGTGCGGACGCGTGACCACCTCACGACCCATGGGCGACCGGAAGGTTGCCAGGCCGGTGGCGGTGTCCAGCGAAACCGTCCAGCCTCCCTCGTGCACCATCCGGTGGTGCCGTCGGCAGAGCAGGATCCCGTTGTCGACGCTCGTCGGACCATCGTTGGTCCACCACACGATGTGGTGGCCGTCCGTCCACGCGACCGGCCGGTCGCAACCGGGGGCTCGGCAGCCGCCGTCCCGGACGTTGAGGGCTGCCCGCTGCGCGACCGACCACGCTCGCCGGGACCGACCGAGGTCCAACACCTCGCTGTCACCTCGAGTGAGCAGTCGCCGGAGGTTGGCATCACAGAGCAGCCGCGAGACGGCAGCCGGGGACAGCTGCCCACCGTGGCTCGCGCTGGCCACCTCGCTGGCCTCAGGGTCGAGCAGTTCAACGGGTACGACGAGGTTGAGGTGCGGACGAACGCCACCGGACCTGGGAGCGCCGCGACGTAAGGCCGACTCGACCACGTCGGTGAAGGCGTCGGCGGTCCGTTGTTCGGGGGATCGCTGCTCCGGTACGGGGGTTCCGGTTGGATCCGCGGTACGGAAGGCATCGAGCGCGGTCGCGAGGAGCTCGCCGTCCTCGTTGGGCAGCAGCGCGTGGAGGTCCCACATCCCGTCCTGACGGCGGGCGAGACTGGCCCGGCGCCGGCGGTGGGCACGTCGCTCCGCTCGCTCCAGCGAACGGTTGTCCGCCAGCTGCTCCTCGTGCCGGATGTGACGCTGGAACTCGTCCGCCGCCTGTGCCGCTGCCTCCGGGAGGAGCTGCTCCTCGGTGGCCGGCGCATCGCCGAGCGCGCCCCGCCGGGCCGCTCTGCCGATGGCCTGCGCCTGCTCCGGGCCGATCCGACCGTCGGCGAGCGCAGCGCGGGTCCCGGGGAGTTGCCGGAGGTCGCGGGCCATGGCCTCCTGCTTCTTGGCCTCACGCCCCGACACCCCGAGATGGTCGCGGAGGAAGCTCGTCGTTCCCGCGTGTCCGGCATCGTCATGGGCACGGGAGGCCTGGACGCAGGCGATCAACCGCGCCCTGAGACCTGCCACGGCTCCTTCGACCGGGCGGAAGGCGGCGAGCCAGGCCTCGACCGAGGCGCTGTCGGCATGCTCCGGCACGGCGCCGGCGAGCTCGGCGAGTTCGCGACGCAGTTGTCCCAGCCGCTCGGCGAGAGCGCTGCTTGGCTGCTCGGTCGCTGGGTGGCGCAGTGGGGCCTGATCGTCCGGAGTGTGCGGCACGCCGTCAGCTGCGCGCGGTGCCCGGGCCTCGCCCGGGGCCTCCGGCGGGTCGGTCCGGGCCCGCGACGCATCGGCGCCGTCAGGGGCGGGCTGGTAGTCCGTACCACCCTCCGCTGCGACCGACCCACGGCGGCACGACGAGCGGTACTCGAACGACCTTGCTCGGAGGTCGCGAGTACTGGCCGACGCGAATGAGGTGAACATGTGTTCGACTGTAACGGCTGGCTGCGACACCGCTCGGGGTTGTCCACAGGTCGACGCCTCGCCGACACAGGCTCTGGGCCCGGGCTCGCAGCGTTGGAGGATCACAGCGTCACAGCGCAGGTAGCCGCTCGCCACTTGGATCTCACCGTTCCCGCGCGGCGGCATGGCCAGCGCCGGGCCGTCCGCCCTGGCACGTGCCTCGGGGCCGACCGGGACGATCGCCGAGTGCCGCCATTAGAGTACGCGCGCTTCGGCAGCGCGCGGACGTGGCGGAAGGATGGACATGCGTGGGCGTAACGTCTTCGAACGTCTCCCGTTCGCACGGGAGGTGATCCGTACGATCGACGACCTTCGGCGCGAGCGCGATGGTCTGCGCCGCGACCGCGATGGTCTGCGCCGGGAGCGTGATCACTTGCGAACGCGTCTCGGTGAAGCGGCAGCGGAGGTGGAGCGCCTGCAACGCGACGGTAACAGCACCATGCAGCGGCCATCGCCGCAGCTCTTCGAGCCATCGTTCCTGGCCCGCACCGAGGCCCTGCGCCGGGTCCGTCGCCACTCCAAGGAGCTCAATGGGCACGGCGATCCCGTGTGGGCCTTCAACGGCAAGCTCGAGGGGATGCGCCTGGCGACCGAGCTCGGTCTGGAGGTCCCGCGCACCCTCGTGCGACCGACACCGATCACCGAGCTCGCACCACCAGCGGAGCGGTGTGTCGTGAAGCCGGTCCATGGCGCGGGCAGCCAGGGGGTCGCGCCCCTCGTGCCGACGGCTGACGGCCGCTGGCGGGACCTCTACGAGCTGGACAAGGGGCCCCGGGACTGGGAGGAGATCCGTGCCGAACTGGCCGAGCTGGCGGCCAGCGGGCGGGTGAACCAGTCCTTCATGGTCGAAGAACTGCTCCCCGGACGGGACGAGAGCTCGCTGCCGCACGACTGGAAGGTGTTCTGCGTCGGCGGCGAGGTGGTCGCGCTCTTCGGGCGGGACACGCGCAACCAGCGCTTCGCGTACCGGGCGAAGTTCCGGTACTTCTCCCGCGAGTGGGAGGACCTCGGCCTGATCGGGGACCCCACGAGGATCGATCCGACGATCCCGGCACCCCACCATCCGGACGAGCTCATCCGTGCCGCCGAGGCCGTGGCGGGAGCGTTGCCGACGCTGTTCGTGCGGATCGATCTCTACGACACCCCGGATCGCGTGGTCTTCGGTGAGCTCACGCCCCAGCCCGGGGTCCCACCGTGGTTCGGCCCCGAGCTCGATCGCCGCTTCGGCGAACGGTGGGATCGGGCGGAGGCCATGACCTGGAAGCGGTGACCGGCCCGCTACCCGTGGCGTGAGGTCACCGCCCCGCTTCCGCCTCCAGCTCGTCCAGCACGGCGTCGACGACCTCGCGCGACGGCGTGGTCACCACGGGTCGACCGACGTCCTCGAGGAGGACGAAACGCACGGCACCTGACGATGCCTTCTTGTCCCGGCCCATCGCCGCCCACACGGCCTCGCGGTCGAGCGCCGGCGGGCGCGTCGGGAGCCCGAGCGCGGTGAGCACGGCCTCTCCCCTGTCTGCCACCTCGGTGTCCGTCACACCCAACGTCATCCCGATGCGCAGCGCGAGCACGGTGCCGATCGCGACCGCCTCGCCGTGCAGCACCGAGTCGTAGCCCGTCAGCGACTCGACGGCGTGGCCGAAGGTGTGACCGAGGTTCAGGTGGGCCCGCTCCCCCGCCTCGCGCTCGTCGGCGGCCACCACCGCCGCTTTGGCTGCCACGGAACGTCGGACGAGATCCAGGAGCAGCGCCGAACTCCCCCCTCGGGCGACGTCGGGGCTCGCCTCCAGCAGCGCCAGCATCTCGGCGTCGCGGATCAACCCGTACTTGGCGATCTCCCCGAAGCCCTCCCGGTGGATGCGTTCGGGCAGGGTCGTGAGCGTTGCGACGTCGCAGATCACGGCACGTGGCTGGTGGAACGCGCCGACCAGGTTCTTGCCTTCGGGCAGGTTGATGCCGGTCTTGCCCCCGATCGCGGCGTCGACCTGGGCCAGCACCGTCGTCGGGACCTGCACCACGTCGATGCCACGGGCGTAGGTCGCCGCCAGGAAGCCGCCGAGGTCACCCACCACCCCGCCGCCGACGGCGACCACCACGTCGCGACGGGTCAGCGGCAGACGGGCGGCGGCGCGCCACAGTTCACCGAGCACCTCAACGGACTTGGCCCGCTCACCGTCCGGGACGAGCTGGCGCACCACCTCGATGCCGACGCTGCGCAGCGCCTCCTCGACGGGCGCGACGTGTCCCGCGTCGACGACCGGGGCTTGCGTCACGACCAGCGCACGCTCCGGCAGCGCACGCTCCGGCAGCGCTCCCCCGCCGCCCGCGAACGCCTCCTGCAGCAGGCGAGGCAGCGACGGCCCCAGCCCCTCGCCGACGTAGACCGGGTAGGGCCGGTCCGCGAGCGCCACCTCGATCCGTGCCACCTCGGCGTCGGGTCCATCGGCCAGGTCGGCGTGCCCGCGGCCATCCACGCGATCGGACCGACCCGAGGCGTCCGACCGACCGGGGCGGTCAGCACGCTCACCGGGCCCGGACGCGCCGCTCACGTCATCACCTGCTCGTGCTCCGAGGGCGTCAGGACGTCGCCGCTGGACATCGCCCACGTCAGCACCTCGTCGACGACCGCCTCGGGCGACTGCGCACCGTCGACGACGACGTCAGCGACCTCGAGGTAGCGCTCGTGCCGGGCGGCCAGCGTCTCGGTCACCCGGTCGGTGAGCGCACCATCAGCCAACAGCGGCCGGTCGGTGTCACCGGTCAGCCGCGTCACCAGGACCTCGGCAGGGACATCGAGGTGGATGACCACGCCGGTGAGCAGCAGGGAGGTGACGTTGTCGTCGCGCAGCACCGCTCCCCCACCGAGCGCGATGACCAGGTCGTGGTAGGTCGCGAGCTCCTCGATCACCTTGCGCTCGAGGTCGCGGAACCCGGTCTCCCCGTAGGCCTCGAACAGCTCCGGGATCGACCGGCCGGTCCAGCGACGCAGCTCCTGGTCGGTGTCGGCCAGCCGGCGTCCGAGCCGCTCGGCGAGCAGGCCGGCAACGGTGGTCTTGCCCGCCCCCATCATCCCCGACAGGCAGAGGTTGCGGCTCATCACGAGCGCGCCTCGCCATCAGCGGCCGGGCGCGTCACCGCCGCGCCGGCAGAGGCCGGACCCGCCACGTGGCGCAGCGAGGCATCGCCCGACGGCAGTTGTCGGGCAGGGGTCGACGAGTGCCGTGTCAACGTCGCGCCACCTGGGCGAGGTAGCCGTCGAGGTTGCGCCGCACCTCGACGAGGCTGTCGCCGCCGGTCTTCTCCAGCAGCGCATCCGCCAGTTCGAAGGCGACGACCGACTCGAGCACCACCCCGGCCCGCGGTACCGCGCAGGCGTCGGAGCGCTGGGTGATCGCCTCGGCGGGCTCGTGGGTGTCGAGGTCGACCGTGGCCAACGGCCGGGGCAGGGAGGAGATCGGCTTCATCGCGACGCTGAGCCGGAGCGGCTGGCCGGTGGTCATCCCGGCCTCGAGCCCGCCGGCACGGTCCGTGCGCCGCTGGAACCCGCCGTCGAGGTGGTCGATCTCATCGTGGGCCTGGCTCCCAGGACGCCGCGCGAGGTCGAAACCGTCGCCGAACTCGACACCCTTCATCGCCTGGACCGACAGGCACGCCGCCGCGAGCCGCGCGTCGAGCTTGCGGTCGTAGTGGACGTGGCTGCCGAGCCCGGGTGGCAGGCCGTACGCGATCACCTCGACGACGCCGCCGAGGGTGTCGTTGTCGGCCTTGGCAGCGTCGATCGCGCCGATCATCTGCTCGGCGGTCGCAGGGTCGAAACAGCGCACCTCGGAGGCGTCCACCACCTCGAGGTCGTCGGGTCCGGGTCGTGGAGCGTCGGCGGCGACGGCGGCCTCGCCGATGCGCACGACGTGCGAGACGACCGTGATCCCGACCTCGGCGAGCAGCTGCTTGGCGAGCGTGCCGGCGACGACCCGGGCGGCGGTCTCACGGGCGGAAGCGCGCTCCAGGGCGTCACGGACGTCGAGGTAGTCGTACTTGAGCGCCGCGGTCAGGTCGGCGTGCCCGGGGCGGGGTCGGGTCAACGGCGCGCCGCGGCCGGTGGCACGGATGTCCTCGAGATCCTCGCGGGGCTCGGGGTCCATGGCATCGACCCACTTGGGCCACTCGGTGTTGCGGATCACGACGCTGATTGGCGAGCCGAGTGTTCGGCCGTGGCGGACGCCGGCCAACACCTCGAGGTCGTCGACCTCGAAGGACATGCGGGGCGAGCGGCCGTGCCCGAGTCGGCGTCGGGCGAGCTCGGCGGCCAGTACCGGCGATGACACGGCGAGGCCGGCCGGGAGCCCCTCGACGGTCGCGACGAGCGCGGGGCCGTGGGACTCCCCGGCGGTCAGGGTGCGCAGGCGGGACACGGACGACCTCTGGCCGGTGCGGGGGCCGGCAGCCTACCGGTCGCCCCGCCTGCCCCCGGGCGGTGCACGCCGCGCCACCGATCGCCGAACCAAGGGTCGGGCTCAGCGGCCGCGGCCCGGCGCACGCCGGTATCAGCCGGCGGCCTCCTGTGCCTCGCTCGGCTCCTCACGCCATCCCCTGATCGCGAACGTGTCGTCCACGATGGCGCCGATCGTCGGATCGTAATCGAAGTTGCCGTTGAGCTTGACGGTGTTGCAGATCATCCCGCCAGCGAACCCACCGTTGCCTTGGCCGTTCGAGGTACACGGTGATTCGGGCGCGTAGATCGCTGCGGAGACGGAGGACTTGCCGTTCATGACCACGGCGCCCTCCGCGATGTAGATCTGGAGATCCACAGCATCGCCCCCGTCATTGACCGCCTTCGGGCCGACCGTCATCCCACCGGATCGTACGTAGATCTTCACGGGGCCGTCCCCCTCAGGCACGGTGAGAGCGGTGTCCGACTTGAAGCTGGCTTCGCCGGTCAGGCAGTACACCTCACCACGGACAAGCGGGTTCTCCAGGCTGTCTGACTTCCCCTCGCAGACCCCACCCGGCTCGAAGGCCTCGAGCCCGAGGTTGGGGAGAGCTGGTCCTGGGGCGCGTTCCCACTTGTCACTGGACGGTGCATTTCCGGTGGGTTCGTTGTCCTTCCCGTACAGGAAGAGCGTCTCGATGTAGCCGCCCGTGTTGCCACCACTGAAATCGAGGACGTTGAAACCGCCCAGCGGGAACGGGGTAGTGCCGGTGCCACCGCCTTTGTAGTCGAAGCGTTCGTCGCTGACGATCGCTGCGGCGAACAGCGGCCGTTCTCCGATCTCAGCCTGGACGGCTCGCGTGCTACTTCCGAAGGTTCCTACCGACGTGACCGTCCACATGCGACTGGCAGTTTGCTCGTACTCCCACCGGTACGCACTGCCATCCTGCATCGTGCCCTCACAGAAGCCGTCACCGTCGGTGTCGCAGGCGGGTGTCGACTCACCGATCTCCACGGCCATCAACTCCACGAAGGCATCCTGGAGCCCGGCATCTGCGACCTGGACGGCGGCGTTGAAGTCCCGGTCGCGACCGCTGGTCATCACGCCGCTCTGGACCACGAGGAAGAGAGCAGCCACCGCCCCACCGATGACGATGCTGGCGAGGATCGCCAAAGGGATCGAGCCAGACTGATCCCTGAGCCTTGAACGGATCATGAGTCGCTCCCGTGCCGGAGGTTTCGGATGCCCACGCGCGTTTCCACGATCGCAGGGGTGCTGTCCTGGATGACTCGGACGAATCGCACCTGAACCTGCGCTGCCTTGAGCAGCTCCGTATCACAGTCGGTGGTACACGAGATCTCCTCGCCGAAACGGTCCAGATACTCGAAGACCGGGTCGCCAGCGTTGTCGAGGTTGGTGACCAAGGTCTGGCTGGTGTCCTCGCGAACCATCTGCTGGACGTCACCGACGTCGATCAAGCGAAACCGCACCGACGAGCGCTCTCCATCCCGCAGGATCGAGGCACCGAGCGCGGTTTCGTACTCGTCGGTCACCAGTTCGAGCGGATCAGCCGCCCGCAGGTCGCGCGTTACCCGCTGCATGGCAAGCTCCAGTTCCTGCAGCGCATCGATGCGCGCGTTGGTGGCAGCAGCGTTCTGCAGGCCCGCGATCGTGGAGCTGAGCACCACGCTGCCGACCACCCCGAAGATGAGCATGACGACCAGGAGCTCGACCAGGGTCGCGCCCGACTCTTGGCGATGACGGGGCCCCATCAGCAGTTCCCGTTCTTCGAACGGAAGGTGACTGGGTCGGAGTTGACGATGCCGGATGCCGAGCCGTCGGGGTTCGCCGCAGTCACGCTGAATCGGTCCGTGACATCCTCGGCTGGGGTGTTGCCCTTCTTGCCGATCGGCTGCCAGGGCGAAACCGAGCCTGCTGCGAAGGTCTGCTGGAAAGCGTCGTTGCTGCCGGTGATGGTGCCGATAGGGACCATCTCGGCCCCGGTACCGGTGTTGACGATGTAGTTGGCGATCACCGTTCCCGGGACCGGGTCACCGGCGAGGTGATCGACTCTGGCGGTGACCGTCACGTCCTCGCAGAGTTCGCCGTCCTTGTCCACATCGACGTCCCCGGTGGTAGAGACGGTGACCGACAGGACCTCCGGTGCGAGAGCGCTGCTGTCATCATCTGGAACGAAGTCGACGGTCCGTACCGTACTGATCGCATCGAGCCCGTCGAGGCCGACGACGACCAGGTCCTGCTCCCCCTCGAGGAACTCCTCGCTGCCTTCAGGGATCGTGACCTCGAAGGCGTAGGGCTTCGCGTCCTCGAAGTCGGTACCGGTCATCGCAACCGTCCGCAGGACAGGCGAACCCGACTCGATCGCCGTGTACTCGAGCGATGCGCTGGTGATCCCGCGCTCGAAGGTGATGCGCACCTCGATGTCGCTCTCGTTCTCGCCATCGTCGTCGAGCGGCACGGTGTTGGGGGTGACTAGGAGACTCAGGACCTCGGGCAGCGTTGAGGCGTCGAGGTCGGCGACGGTGGCCGCCCGCGTGGACTCGAAGCGCTGCTCCGTCTCCTGGCCCCAGACCTCCCAGCGCACGAGCGTGGTGAAACGCTTCACCGCCTGGCCGTCACCGGCGTCCTGGTCCCATGTGACGGCCTGGTACAGCTCGTACTCCCGGTCGTCGATCTCCACGATGTCGAAGGCGCGCGGCACGAACGTCAATCGGCCACATTCCGGCTCGTCGGCGGGGCACCCGGAGTTGTCCGGGGCTTCCAACAGCACGAGCGGCTCACCGCCAACGGTCGGCGGGGTGGCGGCCACATCCACGCCAAGCGGTCCGAGGTCGGTCTGCTCCCCGTCGTAGATCGCTGCCTGTTCCCACGGGACCGACTGGAGCTGTTCGTGGAGCCGGGTTAGGAAGGCGGTGGCCTGCACACGTCGCTCGTTCGTGAGCGACATGGCGGAGAAGCTGATCAGCGAGCTGGCGAGCGCCGCGAGGACCACGCCCAGCACCAGTATCGCGACCATCATCTCGACCAGGCTGAACCCCGCCTGACCGCGATCCTGATCGCGACCGCCGTGCCTGGCAGATGTCCCGCCCACTCGCTGTCGCACGATGCCCGCTCCGTCGCCACCCGGAGCCAACCGGCGACCGGGTATCACCCAGTCCATCGACCGCCGCCGCGGCGGGCTTGAGCCCTACTTCAGCGCGTTGTCAGCAACCTCGATCGTCACGACGCTGTCGCCGTAGAGCACGCGGACCTGGTCGGGTGAGATGCTCACGACCTGGAAGAAGTCCGCCAAGATGTCGCCGACGGCGACCTGGTAGCGCATGGTGTCGACCTGGATCACGGCGAGCAGTTCACCGTTCTGCTCGAACACCTCGATGACCGTCAGCACGCGACCGTCACAGACGACCTCACTCGTGCCGCTACAGCCACCGTTGGAGTTCCCGGACGAGTTCCCGTTGGAAGTGCCGTTTGTCGACCCGCTCCCGTTCGAGGTGCCGGATCCATTGGTGTCGGAACCGTTGCCGTTCGAGCCCGAACCGTTGGGATCGCTCGGGTCACTTGGCCCGGTGACGGGTTCGGGCACGACGGGCTGGAAGGGATCGCGCGCGAGGAACAACTCGTAGGTCACCAGCGGCAGCGGAATGGCCTCGTCGGCGGCTTGCTCCTCCTCCGTCGGCTGATCCTGGCTGCCCTCCCCCTCTGCGGTCAGCGCCGGAGGATCGGGAAGGTCACTGGACCCGGGGAGATCACCCGGGGCGCTGCCGAGCCAGACGGCGAGGCCGGCGACCACGACGGCGCCGGCGACACCCAGGACGATCAGCAGGCCACGCAGGCCAGGCTGCGCGGTGACGACCATGGGCTCGAGGCCGCGCGTTGGGGTGTCGCTCACGACCCGTCCTCCGCCTCGTCATCGGTACCGGCAACGTCGCCGTCGTCCGCCTCGTTGTCCGTGCCGTCATCATCGTCGGTCGCTTCGGCGTCCGGGTCGGGTTCAGGTTCGGGCGGCAACGGCACCGCGACGACGGCATAGGCGCGACCTGCCAGCGTCACACTCAGATCCGGGTAGCTCTCGTCGTTGCGGGTGACCGTGGTGTTCGCCCACTCGATGCCTCGTGGGGAGATCGACGGATCCTCGATCCGGCGCAGGAAGTCAACGATCTGGAAGTAGCCGCCTTCGAGTTGGGTGCTGACCTCGATCGAAGACAGGCCCTCCGCGGGCGACTCCTCCAGCGCGGTCGGACGGCTCGTGGTGACGGAGGCCAGGGTGATCCCTGCCTCGTCAGCTGCCAGCTGGAGTTGACGAACCAACGCCGGCAGCGCCGGGTCCGTCGGGACGATGGCGTCCGCCGCAGCCAGTTCGGCCTCGACGGTGGGAGCCTCCTCACGGACGAGCCGGAGACGCTCGATCTCACCCTCGAGCCGTTCCTGCTCGTCCTGTTCGAGCGCGATCTGGTCCTCGACCTCAGCGAGTTCCTCACGGGCCGGCTGGAAGACGAACACGAAGAACAGCACGATGACGATGACCGCGCCGAGGGCGGACAGCAGCAGGGCCGTGCGGCTCATCGCAAGTCTCCTGGCAGCCCGTCGACGTACCTACCGGTCCTCGCCTCGCTGCGAACGGCGCCCTCCAACGAGAAGGTCGCGACCGGATCGACCTGCTCGGTGTCGAGCGTCGAGGAGTTGAGGTAGAGCTCCCCGAACGTGGACACCTTCTCCAGTGCCAGCAGCATGCGTTCGACCCCCGGCGCGTGAGAGGTGAGGGTCTGGCCGGTGATCACCAGGTTCCCCATGACGTCCGCTCGTTCCTCGGACCGCTGGACGGTGACGGTGAGGGTGTCCATCTGGGCATCGGCCGGCATCACCGCGGCCAGGTCCTGTAGGACGCCGGCGATGGAAACCTCGTCAGACATGCTGGCAGTGAGGGTCTCGACCGCTTGATCGCGACGATCGGCCAGGTCCCGGAAGGCGACCAACTCCGCCTCCTCGCTCCTCAGCCCCGCGGTCACACTCTGCTCGGCGGCGAGACGGTCCTCGGCCTGGCTGACCTGGTTCGCCGCCCACCACCAGATGCCCCCGAGCAGCAGCAGGAGCAGGCCAGCAGCACCGAGGGCGATCAGACGCTGTTGGTTGGCTTGACCCCGCTGCTTGGTGGCCTCCGGGAGGAGGTTGACGCGCACGCTCATTCGAGCCCTCCCAGCGCCAGGCCGACGGCAGTGACCAGGCTCGGGCCGACGCGCGCGAGGTCCTCATCGCTGTACACGGTGTCGGTCGCGGGCCAGCGGGAGAACGGGTTGCCGACCTCGACCGGCAACCGGACGCTGGCCGCGAGCCGATCGCTCAGACCGCCCAACAGCGATGCGCCGCCGGTGAGCACCACACCCGACAACCCGGAGCTGCCCGTCTGCGCCTGGTAGTAGTCGAGCGAGCTGCGGACCTCGTCGACGAAGGCGTCGGCCTGGTCGGTGACGATGCGGCCGACCACGTCACCGGTGTTGCCGACCACGGCGGCCCGTTTGGCTGCTTCGGCCTCCTCGCGACTGACCGACATCCCGGCAGCCAGCGCGTCGGTGATCTGGTCGCCACCCATGACCAGGATCCGCACGAAGGTGGGGATGCCCTGCTCGTGCACGACGATGTTGGTCACCCCGGCGCCGGCATCGACCAGGACCTGATTGCCCTGCCCGAAGCTGCTGTCATCGCCCATGGCCCTGAGCACCGCGAAGGGGTTGAGGTCGACACCGATCGGGCGCAGTCCTGCCTCGGTGGCGGCCTCGACCTGCGCGCTGATCATGTCTCGGTGCCCGGCGACCAGCAGCAGGCGCTGCATCTCGGCCCCGTCGTCGGCGGTGTAGTTGGAGACGACGTGGACGTCGAGCTCCGCTTCCTCGACCGGGATCGGGATGTACTCCTGCACCTGGTAGCGCAGCGAGGCGCGGAGCTCCTTCTCGTCCATCGCGGGCAGATCTACCTGGCGAACCACGACCCGCTGGTTGGACACGCCGAGCCAGACCCGCTTGGAGGTGAGCTTGGCGCTGTCCAGCAGCTCGCGGAGCGCCTCCGACACCGCGGCCACATCCAGGATCTCACCCTCACGGACCACGTCGTTGGGCAGCTCCACACCGCCGAAGTTGGTGACCGAGGTGGTTCCCCGGGAAGCCTTGACCTCGGCCACCGCGATGGTGCGGGAACCGATGTCGACGCCGATCGCGCTGGAAGGCACCTGCTCAGCCCTTCGCTTCGTCGGCGGCCACGGCACCCTCGGCGAGGAAGGTGGCGAGGTCCGCTTCGCGGATCCGGTAGTTCTTCCCGACCCTGAGAGCGGGAAGGTCGCCGGCCTTGATGAGGCGGTACACGGTCATGTTCGAGACCCGCAGCACGCGGGCGACCTCGGCCACCGTCAGCAACGGACCCGCCAGGGGGGTCGAGCCCTGCTCCATCGGCTTGTCCTCGGTTCTCGTGTGCCTCTTGCGGCTCTCTACTCGCCCCATCGAACGGTCGTGACCAACCGCCTTTCGATGCAACGCCACCCTACTCAATCCCCACGGCGAACTCGTGCTTCTTCCGCACGTCAACCTCAACTCTCGACGCGTCGGTCCGGGACCTTGAGAACAACATGTGTGACATTCTCAACTTCCCGCATTCCTACCACAGGAGCGGGTCAGATCCCGAGCAACCTCGCCACGAAACGGGTCGTCGGTTCCTGCGCCAGGAGCACGACCATCGCGCCCACGGCGAGGTAGGGACCGAACGGGATCCGGCTGGCCAGCTTCGCTCTTCCCAACAGCAGCAGCACGATGGCGATGACGACGGCGGAGATGATCGTCGCGTAGGCGAAGACGACCAGCTCGAAGCCACCGAGGTAGCCGATCACGAGCCCGAGAGAGATCGCGAGTTTGATGTCACCCATGCCGATCCCGGGCTGTCCGCGCAGCAGCCGGAACCCCTCCGACAGCGCGAGCATCACCCCGGGCACCGCGATGGCCGCGATCACGGCACGGAGCAGGTCTGGCCACGCACCATCCATCGCTGCGGCGAACGCGACCAACGGAAGCAGGACGACCGGCAGCCGGAACGTGAGTCGGTTGGGGATGATGCGGTGCTCAAGGTCGATCGCAGTCGCCACGACTAGCGACCAGGTCAGCACCAGCAGGGCGGGTAGCAGCGGGTCGAGGCCCCACACCCACGCCACCGCGCCGAACAGCGCGCCGGTGATGACCTCGACGACGAGGTAGCGGGAGCTGATCGGCGCGTCGCACTCACGACATCGGCCCTTCAGCAGGATCCAGCTAACGACCGGGATGTTGTCCACGGCACGGATCTGGGTCCCGCAGCTCGGGCAGCTCGAGCGCTTCGGTTCGCTGACCGTGCCGCCTGCGGGCCAACGGTGGATCGGCACGTTCGCGAACGAACCCAGCACGAGCCCCACCAGGGTCGCCACCACGACCAGGAACGCCTCCACGGATCCTCCGCCCTCGACCGGCCGCGAACGCTACCCACACAGCG
>CAYXJD010000044.1:0-16223 GCA_964465225.1 uncultured Actinomycetota bacterium | reverse complement strand
AGAGGGAGAAGGTCTCGAGGATGCGTGCGAAGCGGGGGCGATCGGGCTCGTCGGGGATCATGCCGGTGATCGCGATCGCGCCGGCGTTGATCATGGGGTTGCGTGGCCGGCCGGTGACCGGGTCCAGGCTGATCGAGTTGAAGGCTTCGCCCGAGGGCTCCACATCGACCCGGGTCTCGACCGCCTCGGGTCCCTGCAGATCCAGGGCGAGGCCGTAGATGAAGGCCTTCGAGACCGACTGGATCGTGAAGGGCACCTCCACGTCACCGACCGGGTAGCGGTACCCGTCCGCGGTGACCATGGTGATGCCGAAGTGCGCCGGGTCGGCACGGGTCAGTTCCGGGATGTAGTCGGCCAGGGAGCCGTCGCTGACCGGTGCGTACCGCTCGTGGACCTGTTCGATGGCCCGGGAGAACGTGTCACGCACCTGCCGCTCCTCCGCCGCATGCCGACACGCGACGGCCGGGTAGTGCAGTCGCTCGACATCACGAACAGATGACGCGAAGGTTGCGTCACGTCGTCGCGGTCACGCCAGCGACCCGTGCCGTTGCTCCCGGTTGGAAGCCGGGGGACCACCGGGCCTGTCGGTGGCAGCAGGGGTACCGTCGGGGGCCAGCGATCGGCCAGAGGGCATCGTGCCACGGCCGGCACCCGTCCAACGTCGACCCCTGGGGGGTCCGTGAACCGTCTGGCCAACTCCACCTCGCCGTACCTCCAGCAGCACGCCGACAACCCGGTCGAGTGGTTCGAGTGGGGCGAGGAGGCCTTCGCGGAGGCCAAGCGCCGCGGCGTGCCGATCTTCCTGTCGGTCGGCTACTCGGCCTGCCACTGGTGCCACGTGATGGCCCACGAGTCCTTCGAGGACGCGGACGTCGCCGCCGAACTCAACGCGGCCTTCGTCAACGTCAAGGTCGACCGCGAGGAGCGCCCCGACGTCGATGCGGTCTACATGCGGGCGGTCCAGGCGATGACCGGTCGCGGCGGCTGGCCGATGAGCGTGTTCCTGACCCCCGGTGGGGCGCCGTTCTTCTCCGGGACCTACTGGCCCCGGGAACCCGTCCACGGCATGCCGGACTTCCCGAAGGTGATCGCCGCGGTGCAGGACGCCTGGCAGGAGCGTCGCCACGAGGTCATCGGCTCGGCGGAGCGGATCGCCACCGCGCTGGCCGGCCAACGCGACGACGAGGCGGCCACAGAACTCGACCCGGCGATCGTCGACGGTGCCTCGACGTTGGTCGTGGAGCGAGCCTGGGACCGTGAGCTCGGGGGCTTCGGACGTGCCCCGAAGTTCCCGCAGGCCATGACGATCGAGTGGCTGCTGGCCCACCACGTCCGCACCGGTGACGGCCCGTCCCTGGAGGCGGCGGTGCACAGCCTGGACGCCATGGCCCGCGGCGGGATCCACGATCTGCTGGCGGGTGGGTTCGCGCGCTACGCCACCGATGCACGCTGGTTGGTCCCCCACTTCGAGAAGATGCTCTACGACAACGCGCTGCTGCTCCCGGCCTACGCCCGGGCCGCTGTCCTCACCCACCGCGCGGACCTGGCGGCCGTCGCCCGCTCCACCGCTCACTGGCTGCTGGAGGACGCGCGGACCGAGGAGGGCACGTTCATCAGCGCCGTCGATGCCGACTCGGAGGGGGTCGAGGGCCGCTTCTACGTGTGGACCTACGACGACCTCGTGGCGGCTCTGGAGGAACTGGACGTCGAGGTGGCCCGCTGGACCCGGTTCCTGGGCGCGAGCCCGGGCGGGAACTGGGAGGGCGTGAACGTCCTGCACGAGCCCGTGCCGCGGGCGGCCTTCGCGGTCCAGGAGGGTCTCGATCCGGCGGCCTTCAGCGCCGAGTGGGAGCGGGTGCGCGCACACCTGCAGCGACGCCGCGCCGAGCGCATCCCACCGGGCATCGACCACAAGGCCCTGACCGACTGGAACGCGTTGGCCGTGCGTGGGCTGGTCCGCGCGGGGCTCGACCTCGACGAGCCGGGCTGGATCGAGACGGCCGCCGAGGTCGCCGACGTGCTGCACGACACGCACGTGCTCGACGGGCGGCTGCACCACGTGCGCACCGCCGGCCGCACCGCCGTGCCGGCGTTCCTCGACGACCTCGCGCTGCTCGCCCTGGCCGATCTCGAGCTGCTGTCGGCCACCGGGCAGGCCCGCTGGTACGACCGGGCCGTGGCGTTGGCCACCGAGGCCGACGAGCGCTTCCACGATGCGCAGGGCGGCGGCTGGTTCCAGACCGCCCGGGACGCCGAACCCCTGGCGATCCGACCGAAGGACACCTTCGACAACGCCCAGCCCTCCGGGACGGCGGTGATGGTCGAGGTGTGCCTGCTGCTGGCCGGCCTGACCGGCGACCTCGCCTGGCGACGACGGGCGGAGGAGGCCCTGCGCCTCGTGCAGCCGATGGCCGCCCAGGCACCCACGGGCGCGGGCTGGTCACTACGGCAGTTCGAAGCGGTCGCGGCCGGGCCGAGGGAGGTGGTCGTGGTCGGCGATGACGGGCCGGCACGCGACGAACTGGTCCGCCTCGCGCGGGCGGGGCGGACCCCTGGCACCTTCGTGCTGGCGGTGGACGACGACCACGGTGACGTGCTCCCGCTGGTCCGTGGGCGGCACAGCCTCGACGGCGTGCCAGCGGTCTACGTCTGCCGGGAGCTGGCGTGCGAGCGGCCGGTGACCGACCCGGTAGCGCTGGCGGCGCAGCTCGCGCCGACCAGCAACCTCTCGTCTGGACCCGGCGACCAGGAGGCTCGGCATCGAACGTGACTGGGGTGAGCGCGATCCGGCGTGGGCCGGCATCCGCAGCGAGATCATGCGGGTCGTCGGCACGCCGGTCCACGTCCTGCGCGCCGCGGGCGCCTCGGCCGGCCCCACCCAGCTGCTGGTGCACGGGCTCGGTGGTGCGGCGGTCAACTGGCTCGACGTGATCGGCCCCCTCAGCGAACGGGGACCGGTGCTCGTGCCGGACCTGCCGGGGTTCGGACGCTCCCAGCCGCCACGGGCCCGCGCCAGCCGGATCGAGCAGAACCTGGCCTTCCTGCAGGCGTTGCTGCGGACCACGGGAGGGACCCGCGTCGAGGTGCATGGCAACTCGATGGGCGGGATGCTCGCCACCCTGCTCGCCGCGGAGCTCCCGGAGTTCGTGTCCCGCCTGGTGCTGGTGGACCCGGCCCTGCCCGGACCCACGAGCCGGTTACGTGAGCTGGATCCGGAGACGCTGCGCCTGTTCGCGCCGTTCGTGGTGCCGGCGCTGGGTGAGCGCCGCCTGACGGCGTGGTACGAGGCCAGCACGGCGGAGGAGCTCGTCGCGGAGAACGAGCGCTTCGTCCACGGCGACCCGTCACGGGTGCGCCCGGCGCTGCGCGAGGTCCACGTCGACAACGCCGCCTACGGCAAGCGCCACCCGTGGCGGCTGGAGAGCTACGCCGCCGCGGCCAACTCGGTCGTGCGGCTCCTGCTCGGCCGCCGACAGCTCGACGATGCCCTGGACCGGGTCACGGCTCCGAGCCTGCTGGTGTGGGGCGATCGGGACCGTCTGGTGGGACGCCCGGTCATCGAGCGCGCGCTCACCCGGCGTCCCGATCTCGAACTGGTCGAGTTGCCCGGGATCGGCCACGCACCCATGATGGAGGATCCGGCCGGCTACCTCGCCGCCGTCATGGGCTGGCTCGAGCGGTCCACCGTGGCGGTGGCCTGAGCGGGCACGGGTCCGGTGCGCTCCAGCCACGCGGTGACGGCGGCCGCGGTGCGGTTCGGGGCCTCGAACTGCGGCACGTGGCCGACCCCGGGCCAGGTCTCGACCAACGCGTCGGGGACCGCCGCGGCGACCCTGGCGGCGTACCGGCTGGCCACCAGCCGGTCCTCCTCGCCGAAGATCCAGTAGCTCGGCACGGTCAGACCACGCAGCCGCCGCCAGTAGGCCGCGCGGCCGCTGGCCGGCTCCATGCCGAGCTGGCGGGCCGCCGCCAGCACCGCCAGCCGGTGTCCGGGGTCCTGCCACGTGGCGATGACGTCGTCGGCCGCGGCCCGGTGGTGCTCCGGCGGCAGGACGTCCGGGTCGGCGAAGAGGCTACGGACCAGCGCTTCGATGCTGCTGCGGGGCACGCGCAGCGGCGCGGCGCCGGCCCACTGGCTCGGCAGGACGCGCAGCAGCGGCGAGACGGGACGGGTCAGGTCGAAGCCGAGCGCCGGCCCGAGCCCGACGATGCTGTGGACCGAACGGCGGTGCCGTAGCGCCATCTCCAGCGCGATCCGGCCCCCCATGGAGTTGCCGACCAGGTGCACGGCATCCAGGTCGCGGGCGATCAGGTAACCGTTGACCACGTCGGCGAACCACGCCATCGAGTAGCGCCGACCCACCGGTGCGGGACGCGACGAGCGCCCGAAGCCCGGCAGGTCGATCGCGTGGACCTCGTGACGTTCGGCCAGGGCCGACACCGTCGGCAGGAACGACACCTTGTTCGCGCCGAGCCCGTGGATCAGGACCACGGGCGGGCCCTCGCCGGCGACCAGGGCCTCGAGCCGCAGGCCCCGGACCCGGGTGTGGGTCACCTCGACGCGGGGTTGGTCGGGCAGCCGACGGAACAGGGTCTCGAAGCGGGTGGCGAGGTGGAGGTCGCCGGTGACCTTGAGCGCGCCGGCCAGGAAGGCGTCCATCCCGCGGATCCGGCCCCCGATCAGGTCCAGCCACACCCCGGCATCGGTGCGGAAGACGACCGCGGGGTCGGCGGAGGTGACGCCGGTGCGGATCGTGCACCGACCGTCGGCGATCCGGATGTCGGTCGGGCCGGCGTCGCTGAGCTCCACCAGCACGTGGACCGAGAGGCCGTCGGCGGTCAGCGGATCGAAGCGCTCGGTGAGGGTGGCGTGCGCGGCGTGGACCTCGTCGCGCCGCGCCGTGCGCATCGTCATCGGCTCACCTCCTGGCGGCACCCTAGGACGGCGGGGCCTGACCGGCGCGCACGAACCTCAGCCCCCGGCTGGCCGGGACGCGCCGCACGAGCCCGGCGTCGAGCAGGGTGGCGAGCTCGGCGCGTGCCTCCTCCGGCGCGGCCGCCGCCTCGGCGCGGTAGTCGGCGATGGTGAACGCCTCGTGCCCGCGCACGAAGTCGCGCGCCCGTGCTGGCGCGGTGACCGGCAGGACCTCCAGCGCCCGGGCCGAGCTCCTGAGGCCCTCGGCGACGGCCTCCGCCCACCGTTCGAGCCACACGGTCAGGTCGCGTCGCAGGAGCGTGCGAGCGACCTCCTCGTGGTAGCCGAGCGGATCGGTGGCCAGGGCGAGCTCCGGGACGGCGAGGTGGTCGGGGTCGAGACCACGGGCGCGCAGCACCGCCCGTGCGGCGGCACGGGCCAGCCGACCGTTGGCGGCGTCGAAGGGGTGCAGGCGCAGCAGCTCGAGGTGGAGCACGCCGCTGGCGATCAGCCCGTGCTCGCGGGCGCCGGTCGAGGTCAGCCACACGGTGAGCAGTCCGAACTCACGCGGCAGCGTGGCGGGGGGTGCCGTGCGGTACAGGATCCGGCCGGTCGCCCCGTCGTGGACGGCCTGCTCCAACACGCGGAGCGCACCGGCCCGCTCGGGGGCCACCAGGCCACGCGTCAGCTGGCGGTGCAACGTCGCCAGCGCCTGGGGGGCGTCGGTCAGGAGCTGCTCACCGGCATCGCTGTCGTCGGCGGCCAGCACGCCCAACAGCTCCAGGGCGCCGACCACCTCGTCCTCGGGGTCGTCGAGGATCCTGAGGGTGTCCAGCCAGGTGGCGCGGCTCGCCGCCGAGCTGAAGATCGCGCCCTCGTCCACGCCGACGGCGTGCTCGAGCGCCGTGGCTTCGGCCCGCGCGCGGTCGGTGATCGTGTCCATCCGGGCGCCGTCGAGCTGCAGGCTCGCCCGGGCCGCCGCCAGTTGCCGGTCGCTGCGCAGGGCCGTGCGTCGGTCGGGCGGTGCCGCCAGCACGCGGGTCGCCAGCCGCTCCACCTCGGCGATCAGTGCGACCAGGTGCGGGCTGCGCTGGAAACGGGGGGTGTCGGGGCCGCTCACCGCCAGGGGAACAGCGCACCCCGGGCGGCCTGCGCGGCGATCCGGCCGTGCCGCCGCCCGAGGACGTAGGTCGCGCTGGCGAGCCCGCCGGCACCGCCGATCGCGGTGGTGGTCTTGACGACCTTCTTGACCCGCTCGGCGAAGACCACGATCGGCCACCCCCGCTGGTTGGCCACCGTGGCCAGCGGGCCGTCGGGGTTGACCGCCACGGGGTGGCCGACCATCTCCATCATCGGCAGGTCCGAGGCGGAGTCGCTGTAGGAGTAGCACAGCGGGAGGTCGTAGCCGCGCTGCTCGGCCAGGTGGGCGATCGCCTCGGCCTTGCCGTCGCCGTAGACGAAGGGACCGTCGAGCTGGCCGGTGTACCGCCCATCGACGACCGCCGAGCGGGTGCCGATGCCGCCCTCCATCCCGAGGGCCTTGGCCAGGGGGTCGACCATCTCGATCGGGGATGCGGAGACGATCCAGCAGTCACGACCGGCTTCGTGGTGCATGTCGATCAGGCCCCGCGACTCGGGCCGGATGCGCTCCAGGATCTGCGGGATGATCTCCTCGTTCAGCGCCAGCAGGTCCTCCTGCTGGGCGCCCTCCACCGCCGCCAGGATCCGGTCACGTACGGACTCGGAGCGTTCGTCGGTCGCGCCGAACAGCTTGAACGAGATGGCCTTCGCGCCGTCGGAGAGCAGGTCGCCGAGCGGGATCATCTCGTTGCGCCAGGCGGCGATGCCGAAGTAGTAGGCCGACGACCCACTGATCAGGGTGCGGTCCAGGTCGAAGAACGCAGCTGCTGTGGTGTCGGCCATCTCCCGGCTCCTCTCGTCACGAGCCCGGGATGCTAACGCCGGCGGGGGCCACCCGCCGTGTTCACCCGGCGGTTTCGGCCCCGGGCACGAACACGAGATCCCCGGGACCCGGACATCCACACGCTCCCTTCCCCGTGGAGCGTGGTGACGTCCCGATCACCGGGGACCTCGTCTGCTTCACCGTAGGCAGGGGGGGCCGGCGTGTCGACCCTGCCATCCACACCGCCTGTGGACGGCAGCGCCGAGAGGTGTGGACGACGTGTGGACGACGGGGCGGTCCCGGTGCCCGTCGCGGACGTCAGCGCCCTGGAAAGCCCCTCAGCCGCGGTTGGCGGACCGTCCGGCTCCACAGGCTGTCCACACCATGTGGACGACCGGAAGTCCCGATCGACCCGGCCTCTACGCTCGGGTGAGTGCGAGCGACGCACGGGTCGCCGGTGCGGTGCGGGGTCCGGCCCACCGGTGTGCTAGCGGGGACCGTGCCGGGTCCGTGCCGGGTCCGTGCCGGGTCCGTGCCAGGACCGTGCCGGGACCGTGCCGGGACCGTGACCGCGCTCGAGGACCGACGAAGCAGGAGGGTGTTGATGGTCGAACCCCGGTCCCGTCCCGCGCTGGAGCACCGGCCGGCGACGTCGTCGGTGCCGCCCGTCGAACTGCACCGCAGCGCGCGCCGGCGCCGCAGCGGGCAGGCCGCGCTGCGCGACGGCCGCGTGGTCGTGCGGATCCCGGCCGGGATGTCCCCGGCCGAGGAAGCGGCCATGGTCGATGGCCTGCTCGGCAAGGTCCTGCGTACCCGCGCCGTGTCGGACGCCGGGGGTGATGCGGCGTTGCACGCCCGCGCCGACCGTCTGGCGGACCGCTACCTCGACGGGCTGCGGGCCACCTCGGTGCGTTGGTCGCCGCGGATGCGGCACCGCTACGGCTCCTGCACGACGGCCACGGCCGAGATCCGCATCAGCGACCGCCTCGCGGCCCATCCGGACTACGTGGTCGAGTACGTCCTGGTGCACGAGCTCGCGCACCTGCACGTCCGTGGCCACTCGGCAGGGTTCCACGGGCTCGTCGCCCGCTACCCGCACACCGATCGGGCGCGCGGCTACCTCGCCGGTTACGAGGCCGGACTGGCCGCCGGGGCACGTCCCCTGCCCCCCGCGGCACAGGCCGGCGACTGACCGCGGCGTCGCCGGTGGTCGCGGTCGTCACGCCCGGATCGAGCGACGGACTCAGGGACCGCGGTCCCCGTCGTCGTCCGGCGTGTCGTTGCCGCTGGCGCCCTCGTCCGGTGCGCGGTCCCCGCTCGATCCGTCGTCGGGCGCCGCCTCGTCCACGTCCGAGGTGTCGGCCTGCGGCTCCTGCCGGTCACCGCCCGCTTCGCCCCGAGCGGCTGCCGCCAGCCGCTCCTCGGCGCTGTCCTCGCGGGGTGCCTCACCCAGTTCGCCGAACAGGGCGCTGAGGTCGTCGGGCACGTCCTCGCCCTCGGCGGTCCGGGCGAGCCAGCGGGCGGGGTCGGCCAGTTCGTCCCCGTCGGGCAGGTTCTCCGGATGCGCCAGTGCCCGGTGCAACCCCTCGGCACCGAGCGCCGCCTCGACGGCGACCACGAAGCGTTCCCCGACCGACTCGTCGTCGGGCTTGAGGTCCAACCCGAGCAGCGACTCGAGCAGCTGCTCCCCGTCGCCCTTGCTGGCACGGCGGCGCCGCAGCACCTCCTGGATCCGGTCGTAGCTCGGCAGGCGTCCCTCGACCGCCCGGGCCACCTCGTGGCGGGCCCAGGCACCGACCAGGCACACGACCCCCTGGAGCCGGGCGAGGATGCGTTGCTGGTCGGCGGTCGGGCTGAGACGGAAGCCCGCGGCCCGCTCCATGGCCGCACCGAGCGCCTCCGGGTCATCGGGATCGATGCCGAAGGTCAGCTCCTCGGCGACCTCCCGCATCCGCTCGGCATCGACCACCGTGCCCGCCGCGAAGCGGGCGACCAGCGAGCCGACGTGGGCCTCCAACCACGGCACGGCGTGGTAGAGCCGCCGGTGGGCCGCTTCGGTCAGGGCGAGGACGAGGGTGACCTCGCTGAGGTCGAGGTCGTAACCGGCGAGATCGTCGGCGACGTTGACCACCAGGTGGTGCGCCTCCTGGCGTGGTGCCGTGGGGATGCCGAGGTCGTACTGACCGATCAGCTGCCGCGAGAGCTGCCCGATCACCTGGCCGGCCTGGAGCCCGGCGAGACCGGCGCCGGCGGGGCGCAGGAGCTGGCCGGGGTCGCCACCGAGCAGCTGCTCCAGCATGGGACGCAGCGCGTCCGGGAGCCCTTCCATCCCGAGCATCGCCCCGAGGTCGGCGTCATCGCCGAGCTCGCTGAGCTGCTCGCGGGCCAGGTCGACCATGGCGTCGGTGGCGGCCCGGGCCACCGGCTCCACCAGGGGCCGCAGCGCCAGCACGGCGGCGTTGACCCAGGTCTGGCGGGAGCCGGTGACCACCGTCCCGCTCTCGATCGGGCTCGGGAGCGGGGTGGCGTCCAGCCAGTGCTCGGCCAGGGCGAAGGCCTCCCGCACCCGGCGGCCCTCCTCGTCGGTGGCCGAGCGGTCGCCGTCGGCCGCGAGCTGCAGCGCGACGCGTCGCGCCAGCTCCCAGTCCACCGGGCCGGTGGGGGCGGCCGGCGGCTGGAAGCCGAACCCCGGCATCGAGCCGCCCAGCATCGACTGCAGCTGCTGCTGGGCCTGCTCCAGCGCGCCGGGTCCCCCGAGCTGCTCCAGCATGGCGCGCAGCTCCGGTGGCAGGTGCGCGAAGGGGTCGTCGCCACCATCGTCGGGGCGTTCGGGATGCTCGCTCACGGCGGGCCTCACTGGGATCGGTGTCTCGCTACGGTATTGCCATCGGCGTCCCCGCGGCGCCGGGATGAGGGAGGGGAACGCAGGTGAGCGCGATCGCCATCACCGGGGTCGGCAGCGACCTGGGTGGACGCCTGGTCCGGCGGTTGGCGGCGGAGCTGGCACCGGAGCGGATCGTCGGCATCGACCGGTGTCCGCCGGAGGGGCTCACCGCCGCGCGTTTCAGCTACTACGACCTCGACCCGGGGACCGCGCCGCTGCGCGACGCCCTCACCGGGATCGATGTGGTCCTCCACCTCGGCGCCGTGCTCGAGCCCGTGCGCGACGACGCCGCCGTGCGCACCCGCGAGGTGGATGCCGCCCGACGGGTGGTGGAGGCTGCCGCCGAGGCGGGGGTACCCCGCGTGGTGCTGACCTCGTCGGTGCTGGCCTACGGCGCGCACCCGGACAACGAGGTGCCGCTGCACGAGGACAGCGAACTGCGCGCCACCCCCGGGCTGGCCTCCGCGGAGCACGTCGTCGAGGTGGAGCGGTGGTTGGCCGACTGGCGGGCGAGCCACGCACAGGTCCAGGTCGCGGTGCTGCGGTTCGCGCTGTTGGCCGGTCCCGGGCTGGACACCTCGCTGACGCGCGCCTTCGAGGCGCCCCGGCTGCCGGCCGTGCGCGGTCATCGTCCGCCGCTGCAGTTCCTGCACCCCGACGACGCCGTCGCGGCGATCGTGCACGCCGTCGAGGCCGAGTTGGACGGGGCCTACAACGTCTGCGCGGACGGGTGGCTGTCCTACGACGAGGTGGCGGCGCTGGTCGGTCGGCGGCCGGTGGAGGTACCCGAGGAGCTGGCCTACAGCGGCGCCGCCGGGGCGTACGCGCTGCGGCTGGGGGATCAGCCACCGGGGCTCGTCACCCTGTTCGTGCATCCCTGCGTGATGAGCAACGAGAAGCTGACGGCCACCGGCTGGCAGCCGGTCCACAGCAACCGGGATGCGGTCGCGTCCCTGACCGCCGAGCACGCCCCCTACGTGACGGTCGGCCGGATCAGGGCACGGTGGTCCACGCTCGTCGGGATCGGCGCGACGGCGACCGCGGTGCTGGCCGTCGGCGCGTGGCGGCTGGTGCGGGCGCGCCGTCGGCGGTCAGGTGCGGCCGAGCGCGGGTTAGGGGACTGACCCGTCCACGTCGTGCTCAAGTTGGTCCGGCCGGCGGCCGATGCTCCTGGCACGGTGTCCCGGTGGCATCGCTCGTCATGACGCAGGAACGGAGCAGGCGATGACCTACGCGGTGCACCACGTCGACGCGGCCGACCGTCCGCAGCTGGAGGAGTTCCCCTCCCTGGAGGCGGGCCTCGCACGGGTGGAGGCGCTGCGCAACGACGGCGAGGTCTCCGAGGTCAGGGTGTTCAAGGAGATCCCGATCGAGGTCCGCACCTACTACCGGGTCGTGGCGGTGGAGGACCCCGCCGTCGCTGAGGTGACGGTCGGATCGGGTGCGGATGCCACCCCGCCACCGGTCGCATCCGGCCCGTCCGGTGCCGCCGGGACGGCACAGGTGGACCAGACAGTCGACGACGGCCACCACTTCGAGGTCACCACGGAGCCGCCGTCGGGCGCGATGGTGATGGCGCCCCCGCCGGTGACCACGCCCACGGAGACCGCCGAGCCGGTGGCGGCCGAGACCGAGCACCGGCGACCGCTCTTCGGCCGCGGCTGACCCGGATCGGGGACTGATCCGCATCGGGGGCTGACCACCGGCCGGTAGCCTGGCGAGCGCACGGGGTGCTCCGACCGGGGTCCCGCTTCGGAGGTCGCTGTGGCACGAGCGGGCGTCACGACACGTCGTCTGCTGGCCGTGTCGCTGGTGGTGCTCCTCGCGCTCTCCGTGACCGCGCTCTCGCAGGGGCTCGTGCCCTGCGAGGTCGTGGCCGCACAGCCCGACTGCCAGGTCGCCGTCCAGCCAGGACCCGTGGAGGACACCCTGGAGCTGATCACGGTGCGGGGTGCGGACGTCTTCCCGCCATCGCAGGGGTCGCTGCACCTGACCACCGTCGCGGTCCAGGAGGACCTCGGCTTCGCCGGCTGGCTCGGTGCCCGCACGGACCGCTCCGTGGACGTGGTACCTCGGGAGCGGATCTTCCCGCCCGGGTTCGACCGTGACGAGGTGGCCGACCTCAACGCCGCGGCGATGCGTGACAGCCAGCTGGTGGCGACCATCGTGGCCCTGGAGGCCCTCGGGTACGAACTCGAGCCCGACGGTGCGCTCGTGGTGGCCGTGCAGGACGACGCGGTGACCGACCAGCTCGCGGTCGACGATGTGATCACCGCGGTCGACGGCCAGCCGGTCCGCGAGAGCACCGAGGTGGTCGAGGCCGTCCGTGCCCGCTCGGTCGGCGAGCCGGTCGAGCTGGAGGTACGAGGTGGTGGGGGCAACCGGACCATCGAGGTGGTGCTCGGGCAGAACCCGGACGATCCCGACCTGCCCTACATCGGCGTGCTGCTGACCACCGACGTGGACCTGCCGGTCGACGTCGAGGTGGACGCAGGGGCCATCGGTGGACCTTCGGCGGGGCTGTTCTTCGCGCTGTCGCTGCTGGAGCTGCTGGCGCCCGAGGACCTGATCGACGGCCGCGTGATCGCCGGGACGGGCACCCTCGCTCGGGACGGTTCGGTCGGGGGTGTGGGCGGCGTGCCACAGAAGATCGCCGGCGCCAGCGCACCGAGGGACGGCTCGCCGCCCGCGGAGGTCTTCCTCGTGCCCCGGGACAACCTCGACGACGCCCGCTCGGCGCCGGTGGCCGCCGACCTGCTGGTCGTACCGGTCGGCACCCTGGAGGAGGCTCTGGCTGCCCTCGCTGAGCTGGAGGCCGGCCGGGAACCGACGGGTAGCCTGCAGCTGGCCGCCTCCTGATCGCCCCGGTGCGGCGCGTGGTCGGTCGGGGTGCGTACGGCCACGGCCGGTGAGCGTCCGACGGCGGCCATCGCTACCTTGCCAAGCGCCGTTCACCGTGCTGGTTCCGGTGTTGTCACCCTCCCGCTGCAAGCTCTGACCCAAGGATCGTCGTGGGCGACCTCGTCCGCCGTCGGCTCGGCACCGTCGTGGTGCTCGGCCTCCTCCTGGTGCTGTTCAGCGCCAACCGCATCGCGGTGCTCGTCACCGACTTCTGGTGGTTCGACGCCCGGGGCTTCCGGTCGGTGTTCACCACCGTGCTGGGCACCCGGCTGCTGCTCGGCCTGGTCTTCGGGGCGTTGCTGGCACTGCTGATCGCCGTCAACCTGTTCATCGCACGTCGGTTGCGGCCGTTCTACGTCCCGAGTTCTCCCCAGCAGGCGCAGATCCAGCGCTACCGGGAGATGGCCGACCCCTACCTGCCGTGGCTGATCGCCGCCATCGCCGTGGTCTTCGGCGCGACCTCCGGTCTGGCGGTCAGCGCGAGCTGGCAGACCTGGCTGCTGTTCCAGGGAGGCGAAGCGGTCGGCACCGTGGACCCGCAGTTCGGGGTCGACCTCGGCTTCTACCTGTTCTCCCTGCCGTTCTGGACGCTGTTGCAGGCCTGGCTGTTCACCTCGCTGATCCTGACCGGCATGCTGACCGCCGGCGCGCACTACCTGCTCGGTGGGATCCGGCCGGAGGCGGAGAACGAGAAGATCCTGCCGTCGGTCAAGGCCCACCTCGCCGTCCTGCTGTCGCTGATCCTGGCGGTGCGCGCCTGGGGCTACTGGCTGGACCGCTACCAGCTGCTGTACTCCGAGCGGGGCACCGTCACCGGTGCCTCCTACACCGACGTCAACGCCGAACTGCCGGCCCTGTACCTGCTGATCGGGGTCTCGGTCATCGCCATCGGGCTCGTGCTGGCGTCGATCCGGCGTTCCGGCTTCCTGCTGCCGGGCGCCGCGGTCGGGCTGCTGGTGGTGGCGTCGATCATCCTGCAGGGCGCCTATCCCGCGGTGATCCAGCGGGTGCAGGTGGACCCGCAGGAGCTCGCCCGGGAGCGGCAGTTCATCCAGCGCAACCTCGATGCGACCAGGGCGGCGTACGGACTGGACGCGGTGGACCGTGTGCCCTTCGAGATCCAGAACGACCTGGACCTCGACGACGTCTCCGACAACGACATCACCTTCCTGAACGTCCGTCTCTGGGATCCGAACGTCCTGGAGACCACCTACCAGCAGCTCCAGTCGCTCAGGCCGTACTACGAGTTCAACTCCGTGGCGACCGACCGGTACGTGATCGACGGGGAGCTACGTCAGGTCATGCTGGCGACCCGTGAGCTGTCGGAACTGCCGGAGACCTCGGACAACTGGCAGAACCGGCACATCACCTTCACCCACGGGTTCGGGGTCGTGGCCTCACAGGTCAACACCGCCAACGAGGAGGGGCAGCCGGTCTTCATCTCCTCCAACATCCCGGTGGCCGGGACGGATGCGGTGGTCCCCAGCGACGAATCGGCGGTGTACTTCGGGGAGTTCGCCAACCCGATCTACAACCTCGTGCGCACCGAGGCGGACGAGCTCGACTTCGAGGAGCCGGAGACCCAGGAGCAGGTGCTGACCGAGTACGACGGGTCGGCTGGGGTCCTGATCAACTCGATCGGGCGGCGGCTGGCGTTCGCGCTGCGCTTCAACGACTACAACCTGGTCCTGACCAACCTGCTGCGCGACGACTCGGCGATCATCTACAACCGGCAGATCACCCAGCGTGTCCGTGAGGTGGCGCCGTTCCTGCAGCTGGACTCCAACCCGTACCCGGTGGTGGAGGAGGGCCGGGTGAAGTGGGTCATCGATGCCTACACGAGCTCGGACCGTTACCCCTACTCGGAGTTCGAGCTCCTGTCGGTCGCGGGCCGCAACGTGCCGGTGAACTACGTCCGCAACTCGGTGAAGGTCACCGTCGACGCCTTCGACGGTGACGTGACCCTGTACCGCGTGGAGGAGGACGACCCGGTCCTCGACGCGTGGGAGCGGGTGTTCCCGGACCTGATCACCCCGTTCTCCGAGGCCGGCGGCGTGGCGGACAACTTCCGCTACCCGCAGGATCTGTTCGCCCTGCAGTCCGACATCTACACCTCGTACCACATCCCCGAGGCGACGGCCTTCTTCAACCGGGCTGACGAGTTCGACCTGCCCGCGGATCCGGCGGCAGCGGCCAACGCCGCCAGCGGTGGGGGGACTGCGGCGGCGGCGGACCTCGGCGGCGGTGGGCAGCGGCTCGAGCCCTACTACCTGCTGATGAAGCTGCCGGGTGAGCAGACCGAGGAGTTCGTGCTGATCCAGCCGTACCTGGCGCGCAACCGGCCGAACATGGTGTCCTGGCTGGCCGGGCGCTCCGACGGTGAGAACCTCAACACCCTGCTGCAGGTCCGGTTCCCCTCGGACCAGCAGGTGCTCGGCCCGGCGCAGGCCCAGGCGCGTATCGAGCAGGACGACGACATCTCCGCCTACATCACGCTGCGTTCCCGCGAGGGTTCCGACGTGATCCGCGGGAACCTGCAGGTGCTGCCGGTCGCGGACTCGATCCTCTACGTCCAGCCGCTGTTCCTCGAGAACCCGCAGGCGCAGATCCCTGAACTGGCCCGTGTGGCGCTGGTCATGGGTGGGCGTACCGCCTTCGACCGGACCCTGGCAGGCGCGCTGAGCCAGATCATCGGGGTCCCGGTGCCGGATGCGATCGCCGAGGAGGAGGCGATCGACGACATCGATCTCGAGGACGGTGAGCCCGATGCCGAGCCGGACGAGGACGCGGAGGACGAGACCGCCGCGCAGGTCTCCGAGCGTCTGCTCCGGGAGGCCCTGGCGGCCTTCGGCCGCGCCGACGAGGCGCTGCGGGACGGCGACCTGGCCGCCTACCAGTCGGCCGTGCTCGACGCCCAGCGCCTGATCGAGCGGGCCGCGCGGTCCGCCGGCGTGTCGGTCGAGGAGTTGGTCGCCGGCGAGGACGAGCCCTCCGACGCGGAACTGCTCGAGGACCTCGAGGAGGAGGAGGGCGCCGGTAACGCCACCGACGGCGACGAGGCTGGCGGTGACGAGGCTGGCGGCGACGAGGGCTAGCTCTGGCGGGAACGGGGAGGTGTCCGGTCAACGCACGACCGGGCACCCCCTCGGTTCGACAGGTGCGTGAGGGGCACGGTACGTTCTTCACATCAACGGCGCGGGGTGGAGCAGTTCGGTCAGCTCGCCGGGCTCATAACCCGGAGGTCGCAGGTTCAAATCCTGCCCCCGCTACCACGAAAAGGCCCTTCGGGGCCTTTTCGCATTTCATGGGTGCCCTATGGGTGCCATGGTCGCGTGACCAAGTCAGCGGGATTCGTTGCGCCACGTGTTCGGTCGCTGCGGCGACCACATCGACGTGTTCTACACAGCGCGTCCACCAGATCGTTGCCCAGACTCCGAAGGTGCTTTCGCATGGAAGGCCGATGGTTCCGAGGCCGAGGTAGGGCCCAATCCACGTCCAGTTCGCGCGGCGCGTCATCCTCAGGCTCGTAGAAGCCCCTCAGCGGAGAGCGGGTTCCCTTCCGAGCTGGGCCTCAGGGTCGTGCGTCCTGTGCCCGATGACTCAGGGCGTGGCTACTCTCG
>CAYXJD010000043.1:10274-16578 GCA_964465225.1 uncultured Actinomycetota bacterium | reverse complement strand
TACGAGTTTCTCCGGAGTGACTGGAGTTCAGACGTGTGCTCTTCCGATCTGTGGTGGTCGCGCTCCCGGGGGGGCGTGTCGGCTACGACGTTCCAGCCAGCTCCGCGATCAGGGCGCCGAGCATCGCATCGCAGCCGGCCAGCTGCTCGGTGGCGATCCACTCGTCCGGCTGGTGCGCCTGCTCGATCGAACCCGGGCCGCAGACCACCGTGGACAGCCCGGCGGCCTGGAAGTGCCCGCCGTCGGTGCCGAAGGGCACCGACCCTCCCGGTGCGGTCGCGCCGGTGAGGCGCCGGACCAGCGCCTCGGCTGCCCCGTCCGCCTCCGGCGCCAGACCGAGGGCGGTCGACTCGGCCCGGAAGGTGATCGTGCCCTCACCCGTGCTCGCCCGGAGCTCCGGCAGCACCACCTCGGTGGCGTAGCGCTCCACCTCGACGGCCAGGGCGTCGGAGTCGTCGGCCGGCACCGGCCGGTACTCCCACGTCAGCTCGGCGCGGCGCGGGACGATGTTGATGGCCTGACCGGCATGGAGGGTCGCGAGGTTGCAGGTCGTGTAGGGAGGGTCGAAGGTCGGGTCGGCCGCCTGAGCACGGTGACGGGCGGCCAGGTCGTCGATGAAGGTCGCGATGCGAGCGGCGGCGGCCAGGGCATTGGCAGCCAGGTGAGGCTGGCTGGAGTGCCCGTCCCGGCCCTCGACGATCGTGGTGTACGACCTGACGCCCTTGTGGGCGGTGACCGGCGCGAGCAGGGTCGGCTCACCCACGATCACGGCATCCGGCGTTGGCTGCGTGGCGAGCAGCAGCTCCACGGCGCTCGGAGCGCCGGCCGTGCCGATCTCCTCGTCGTAGGTCAGCACCAGCAGGATCGGGCGGGTCAGGGGGGCGGCGGTCATGGCGGGCAGGTGCGCCAGCACGCTCGCGAGGAACCCCTTCATGTCGGTCGTGCCACGGCCGTACAGCCGGTCGCCCTCGGCGCTGAGCGTGAACGGATCGCGGCTCCAGGGCTGGCCGTCCACGGGCACGCAGTCGGTGTGGGCCGAGAGCACCACGCCGCCCTCGACCTCGGGCCCGATCCGGGCGACGAGGTTCGCCTTGGTGCCGGTGGCATCCGGCGCGCGCGTGGAGGGGATGCCGTGGGTGTCGAGCAGCTCCTCCACGAAGGTGAGCAGCGCGAGGTTGGAGTCCCGGCTCGTGGTGTCGAAGGCGACGAGGTCGGCGAGCAGGCGCTCCGTGTCGGTCACGAGGACTCCTGCGGCCTGCCCCCGTCGGAGGTGGCGTCACGGTAGAGCTCGGCCAGGGCCAGGTACCCGGCCACGTTCCGGCGCGGGACCGGCGGCAGCTGCGCCTCACGGATCTGCGCCGGTACCCCGACCGCCAGGGTGTCCGGCGGTACGTGCTGGCCCTCGCGCACGACCGCTCCCGCGGCCACCACCGCCCCCGCGCCGACGTGGGCGCCGTTGAGCAGGATCGCCCCCATCCCGATCAGGGCGTCGTCGTCGACCGTGCACCCGTGGAGGATCGCGCGGTGACCGACGGTGACGCGTTCCCCGATCGTGGCGGGGAACCCCTCGTCGGTGTGCACCACGGTCAGGTCCTGCAGGTTCGTGTCCCGGCCCACCGTGATCGTGCTGCGCTCCGAGCGCAGGACGCAGCCGAACCACACCGAGGTCCCGGCGGCGAGCGTGACCCGGCCGGCCACGGTCGCGCCATCGGCCACGAAGGCATCGGGGTGGAGAGAGGGCGCGGCGCCGTCGACGGTCAGTAGGCGTGCCATGGGTGCGCTCCTCACACGGCCGGTGGGTGGACCGGTCCGGTCGTGCCTGCTCGGACGTCTATCGTCCGCGGCATCTGCCAGGCCTGAGTCTGCCAGGCCTGCGTCTGCCAGGCCTGCATCTGCCAGGCCTGAGTCTGCCAGGTCGCGGGCAGGCAGCCGCAGCGGACGCGCATGGGGTACGACGGCCGGGGTCGCAGCTCGCACGGACCGCGGGCGTGTGCCAGGCTGGAACCCGTCGCCAGCGCCGAGCGAGGGGTCACCGTGAGCGAAGCCGCCGCGACGATCGCCCGGCTGCTGCGCCGGGCGGACGATGTCCGCAAGGCCGCACCGGGCCGTCGCGATCCCGGGCGCCTCCGCGAGCAGCTGGCCGCCACCCTCACCGAAGCCCGGCGCGGGCTCGACGACGTGGAGGATCCCGACCTGCGCCTGGAGTTGGCCGGCGCGATCGCCCGGCGCGTCGCCGACCTCGATGCGCTCGAGGTGGCGACGATGCTCGGACCGAGCCCCGACGTCGATGTGGCTCCGACGTCGGTGGAGGCTGCGGGGCGCATCCCACCGGGTCAGCACCTGACGGCAGGCTTCCCCGTCCTCCACGTCCAGCGCGCACCCGACTGGACCACCGCTGACGTGCGCGTGGTGGTCACCGGACTGGTCGAGCACCGCACGGTCCTCGACCTGGCGGACCTCGGGGCCATGGAGCAGGTGACGCTCACTCGGGACTTCCACTGCGTGACCACCTGGTCCCGGCTGGACAACACCTGGACCGGGGTGCGGGCGCGGGACGTGCTGGCACTGGCCGGTGTCCGCCCCGCCGCCACGCACGCGGTGGTCGCGGGCCATCCTGCCTACTCCACCAACCTGTCGCTCGAGGACCTCACCGCCGACGACGTGCTGCTGGCCTGGGCGCACGACGGACGGCCGTTGGCACGGGAACACGGGGGGCCCCTGCGGCTGGTGGTACCCCACCTCTACGGCTGGAAGTCGGTGAAGTGGGTGACCGAGCTCCGCTTGCTCGACCGGGAGGTCCGCGGGTACTGGGAGGAGCGCGGCTACCACGACCGGGGCGATCCCTGGTGCGAGCAGCGGTTCCGCGGTGACTGAGGAGGCTCGGACCGGATCGTTGGTCATGCAAGGGCTGTGACGAGGAGGTCACCGATGGTGGAACTGCGGGCAGGCAGCGACGGACCCGTGGTGGACGAGCCGACCGTGATGCCGCGTCCCCACCCGGCGTCGATGCTGTCGACGCCGCTGCGTGTCGCGGTCCTGACCGGCGGTGCGAACACCGAGCGCAACGTCTCGCTGTCCTCGGGTGAGGCCGTGGCCCGTGCCCTGCGCGGTCTCGGGCACGCCGTCGCACTCGTCGACTCGGCGGCTCCGCCCATCGTCCCGCACCAGGACCCGGTGGAGGCCTTCCTGACCGCCGAGGTGGAGGAGGAGGCCCTGGCTCCCACGCCGATGGCGCCGACCGCGGCCGCCCCTCCCGGCATCGACGCCCTGGCCGAGGTGCGCGAGGCCCAGACCGCCGGCGTGCTGGCCTCGGGGCTCCTCCCGGTGTTGACGGCCGCGGACGTCGTCGTGCTCACGGTCTTCGGCGACGAAGGTGAGTCCGGCGCGACGCAGCAGCTCCTCGACGAACACGACATCGCCTACACCGGTCCTTCGGCCGAGGTCTGTGAGCTGACCTTCCACAAGGCGCGGACCAAGGCGGTGCTTGCCCGGCACGGGATCGTGACGCCCGCCTGGCACGTGGTCCGTGGCGGACATCTCGACGCGGACCTCGCGAGCCTGGACCTCGAGGGGCCCTGGATCGTCAAGCCCGAGGCAGGCGGCTCCACGATCGGTCTCAGCAAGGTCGAGGAGGCCGACGGGCTGCCTGCGGCCTGTGCCCTGGCCAGCGCGGAAGGACAGGACGCGATGATCGAGGTCTTCGTCCCCGGTCGCGATGTCACGATCGGCGTGCTCGGGGACCGGGTCTACGCGGTCGTGGAGGCCATGACCGAGCGTGACCTCTACGACTACGAGGCCAAGTACACGCCGGGGCTGGCCGACAAGCGGGCGCCGGCCCACCTCGATGCGGAGCAGACCGCCGAGGTCCAGCGTCTGACCTGGGAGGTCCACCGACTGCTCGGTATCGGTGACACCTCGTCACGCGCGGATTTCCGCCTGCTGCCGGATGGTCGGTTCACCTTCTTCGAGACCAACCCGCTGCCCGGGCTCACCCCGACCTCCAGCTACCCGCTGTCGCTGGCGGCCGACGGCATCACCTTCCCGCGTCTGTGCGAGGAGTTGGTCATCCGGGCGCTGATCAACCATGGGCGACCGGTGCCGCCGCTGGCGGACGCGCCCCGCTACCTCGACGACGAGGTGGCCAGTGCACCGGGGACAGGAGCGACGCCATGACCTCACCGTTGCAGACCCGTGACTGGGGAGACCTGCCGCACCCGGTGGAGGAGGTCGAGCACTTCACCATCACCGTGGCGGACGGGACCCGACTGGCGGCCCGGCGGTGGCAGCCGGTGGGTGCCGAAGACGATCCGGTGCCTGCCATCCTTGAGTACATCCCCTACCGCAAGCGGGACAAGACCGCCTACCGCGACGGTCTCAGCCACCCGTACGTCGCCGGCCACGGCTACGTCTGCGTGCGCGTCGACCTGCGTGGTTCGGGGGATTCGGAGGGGGTGCTGACCGACGAGTACCTGCAGCAGGAGTTGGACGACGGGCTGGAGGTCCTGAGCTGGTTGGCGGAGCAGCCCTGGTGCGACGGGCGGGTCGGGATGATCGGCAAGTCCTGGGGTGGGTTCAACGGCCTGCAGCTGGCGGCGCTGCAGCCCCCGGAACTCGGGGCGATCGTGACGGTCTGCTCGACCGACGACCGCTACGCCGACGACGTGCACTACATGGGTGGCTGCCTGCTCAGCGACAACCTGTCCTGGGCCGCCTCGATGTTCGCCAACACCTCGCTCCCGCCCGACCCGCTGCTGGTGGGGGAGCGGTGGCGTGAGATGTGGCTGGAACGCCTGGAGGGCTCCGGCATGTGGTTGGAGACGTGGCTCGAGCACCAGCATCGGGATGACTACTGGCGGCACGGGTCGGTGGCCGAGGACCTCGATGCCATCCAGGTGCCCGTGCTCACCGTTTCGGGATGGGCCGACGGGTACTCCAACAGCGTGTTCCGGTTGCTGGCGAACCTGGCTGAGGGCGTACCACGACGGGGACTCGTGGGGCCCTGGAGCCACAAGTACCCCCACCTCGGTGTCCCGGGCCCCGCAATCGGGTTCCTGCAGGAGTGCGTGCGCTGGTGGGACCGGTGGCTGAAGGGGATCGAGAACGGCATCGACGACGAACCGCAGCTGCTGGCCTATATGCAGGACCCGATCCCGCCGGCGCTGGACGTCCAGCACCGCCCCGGCCGGTGGGTCTCGGAGCCCGCCTGGCCGTCGTCGGGCGTGGTGGAGCGGGAGCTCGGCCTCGGGGATGCCGGGCTCTTCACCGACATCGACGAGGTGCCCAACGACGCCCGCCCGCACGAGATCTCCTCGCCGTTGTCCCTCGGGCTCTACGCGGGCAAGTGGGCGTCCTTCACCGCCACACCGGACCTGCCCGTCGACCAGCGTGAGGAGGACGGCGGGTCGCTGAACTTCGACTCGACCGTGCTCACCGAGCCCCTGGAGATCCTCGGGGCCCCGGTCGTCGAGCTCGAGCTGAGCGTCGACCAGCCGGTGGCGATGCTCGCGGTGCGCCTGTCCGACCGGCTTCCCGACGACTCCGTCACCCGCGTGACCTACGGCCTGGAGAACCTCTGTCACCGGGAATCCCACGAGCACCCGGAGCCGCTGGTACCGGGGGAGCGCTACCGGGTGAAGGTCCAGCTCAACGAGGTGGCGCATCACTTCGCTGCCGGGCACCGTCTCCGGCTGCAGGTGTCCACCTCCTACTGGCCCGTGGCGTGGCCATCGCCGACACCGGTCCGGCTGACCGTCGATCCGGCGGCGAGCCGACTCCTGCTCCCGGTCCGGGCCCCGCGGCCCGGTGAGGAGGCGGCGCTGCGGCCCTTCCCGCCGCCCGAGGGCAGCGAGCCTCCCTCCCAGACCCAGCTCGTGCCCCGCGACTACGCCTGGCGGGTGGTGCGCGATCTCGTCAGCACGGAGACCGTGGTGGAGACCTGCAAGGACGAGGGCGTCTACCGCCTCGACGACATCGAGCTCGAGATCCACAGTTCCACCGAGGAGCGCTACTGCAACCTCGACGACGACCCGACCAGCGTGCGTGGCGAAGTGGAGAGCGTGCGGCGGTTCGTCCGCGGCGACTGGGACGTGCGCACCCGTACCCGTACCGTGTTGACCTGTACGGCCGAGGACTTCCGGATCCGCGCCACCCTCGATGCCTACGAGGGGGAGACGCGCGTGGCCGCGCGCAGCTTCGACCGCGTCATCCCGCGGCGGCTGCTGTGACACCGGTGGCCGCGCCCGTCTGCCCGTGAGATCGGGTGCGGTTCGCCCCGGTTCCCGGGGTGTTCTGCACCCGGTCCGTG
>CAYXJD010000043.1:0-10174 GCA_964465225.1 uncultured Actinomycetota bacterium | reverse complement strand
GGGTGCGGTTCGCCCCGGTTCCCGGGGTGTTCTGCACCCGGTCCGTGCCGGTCGCTGGTCCGATGCCTGGACCGGGGTCAGCCAGCTGCGGGCATGGGTGCGGGGCCGAGCCGCCAGTTCGGTCGGCCGGTGGCATCCAAGCCCGCGAAGCGCACCGTCAGCCGACTCCCGACCTGCCACGGCCCGGACGTCGTGGTCAAGCCGTGCTGATCGACGGTCAGGGTGCCACGCTGTTTCGGCGGGAGATCCAGCACGCGCTCCGCTGTGACGAAGCCGGTCACCCCGAGGCGTGGGAGCCGAACCTTCAGACCGTTGGCGGTGATCCCCGTCACCGTCGCTGGCTCCGGATCGTCCAGGAACCCGCGGTCGAACAAGCGCGACCACAGGTCCCCGCGCTCACGCGACTGTAGGAACCGCATCGCGCCGGCGCGGGCGTCGAGCCAGCCAGCCAGTGGGCCCAGTTCCCCGGCGGTGTGCGGCGGGGTCTCCTCGGCCAGCGCGGCCCGGATCTGACGGTGCACGACCAGGTCGGCGTAGCGACGGATCGGAGACGTGAAGTGGGTGTAGGCGGAGGAGGCCAGACCGGTGTGTGCCGACGGGTCCGGTTCGTAGGAGGCGCGGGCCGTGGAAGCAGCGGCCACGGAGACGAGGAGGTCACGTTCTGCGACGCGCCCCGCGGTGTCCGCGGCATCGATCGCGGCGATGAGCTGCCCCACGACCACGTCGGCTTCGGCGTCGGGGTCGTCGAGGGCGGGTACCTCGGCGCCTGCCAACTCGACCGCGGCGCGCAGGCGTTCCAGCCGGTCGACGGCGAGTCCGGCGTGAGCGCGGTACAACGACGGGACCTCGCGAGCGATCAGCCAACTCGCCACGGCCTCGTTCGCCGCGACCATGAGCCGCTCGACCTGCCGGTAGGCCTCGGCGTGCGGGGTGGCCGCCACGGTGGCGAGTCGGCCGTCGACCAGGGCGGGCTCGACCTCGGCGTCCTCGAACAGCTCCTCGAAGGTCACGCGGCCGTCCCGTTCCGCGCCGAGACGGCGGGAAGCCTCGACCGCGGCCGTGAGCACCTCGTCCGCCACCGGGGCTGCTGCCACGGCCTCGGCGTGGAGCTCCTCGGGCGCGCCCTCCAGCCACTCCTCGAGCGCGCCGTAGGACAGCTTGGCCGCCGAACGCACCGCGGCGGACTCCACGGCGACCTCGGAGATGGAACCGTCGACAGCGACATCGAACCTGGCGGAGATGGCCCAGCGGTCCTCGTTCGGCAGGAGCGACAACGCACCCTCGGACAGGGCGGGATCGAGCATCGGTGCGTTGTCGCCGATCGCGAGGTAGGCGGTGGAGGCCACGACCCGGGCGTAGCGGTCGGCGGGGGAGCCGATCCCGATGGCGCGGGCGACGTCGGCGATGTGGATCGCGACGTGGACCGGGGAGTCCGGGTCGCCGTCCCAGCTGGCGGCGATCGCGTCGTCGATGTCACGGGTGCTCGCGCTGTCGACGGTGACGCAGGGCTCGTCCCGGCGCTCCACCCAGGGTGCGTCCACCCCGGGAAGTGGCCCGGACGTGTCGAGCCCGGCGGCGCCTCCTCGGCCGCCACCGGCCAGGAGCCCGATGACGCGTAGATGGGTCGTCTCCGCATCGGCTGGTTCCAACCCGGCAGCGGCGGGGCCGCCGGGGACCAGCGACGGTGCGGCGCGACCCAGGGCGACCACGACACTGGCGGCTCGGATGGCCTGGGGCGAGCCGACGACATGGGGGCCGGCGACCAGCGAACGGCCGAGGGGTGCACCGTCCTCCCGCTCGCCGGTCAGCACCACGATCTGGCGGCCGACGGCCTGCTCCACCTTGGTCGTCACGGTCGGATCGAGGTCGACCCAGCCGGTGCCGAGCGCATGGTTGGGCTCGAGGACCAACCGTCCGGGACCACGCTGGACCGTGCCGACCAGCATCTTGCGCGGCCGCGAGACGACCGTGACCGATCGGGCGGTGGCGCCCTTGTCGTCGAGGTCCACCTCGAGGTCGAGGAGGTCGTCGGCCAGCAGGCCCTTGGCCGTCGGCGGCGGGACGAAGACGCGATCGATCTCCTCGTGACGACCGGCCTCATCGGTGATGCCCGTCGGGACCTCGGTCAGGTTGTCGTCAGCGACGGGATCGGCGAAACCGAAGCCGCGTGGGTGGGGACGGAAGCGGGCACGGGTAGGCAACCGGGAAGCTCGTCTCGTGTGTCGGGCGGATCGATGGCGGGCGCAGTCTGTCACCCGTGGCCGGGTAGCGCCCAAACCGTGACCCGCTCGCGTCAGGTCCGACACCGGCATGTGCGCTCGGCGCGCGGGCCGGTCATCCAGCTGGGCCTGCGGCGCACTCAGCCACCGCGCGCGGCATCGCGAAGGCTGGCCCGTAGGGCGGACGCCAGTTCCGCATCGGCATCGAGCGCCACGGGATCGTGGGTCAGGACGGCGGTCTGTAGCTGCGGAGCGCCGAGGAGATCAGCCATCCTGATGTGGGCCTGGACGCATCGCCCATCGGCGGCGGCCGCCACGGCGTGCCGATCCACGGTGCCGTCGGCGGCGACGTGGTCGACGAAGGCCACCAGCGCCAGCGTCCAGGCGGGCACCGTCATGGTCAACGTCGCCGCACGCAGTTCCTCGGGATCGACGGTGGCGAGTTCCCAGCCGGTCACCGTGGGTGGGCCGACGCTGTCGTCGTCGAGTTCGAGCGCCGCTCCCTGGGGAAGTCCGAGCACCTCGATGGCTGCCCGAGCGAGATCGCCGATCGCGTCGATGCCGGCCGGGCGGCCATGCTCGCCGTCCACGGCCAGCTCCGCCTGGGTGACGACCAACTCGAGGAGCCGCACCCCGTCGATGCGGGCCAGCAGTTCTCGCGCAGCTCGGGCATCGGCAGCCGCAGCCGTGCGGAGGAGATCATGGACCGTGCTTGGGGCTTCTTCGACGGGCACCGGCAGCTCCTGAGACGTTCACGACACTCGGTGGGTGGCGGCGACCGGGTCGCCGGGGTCGCCCCTGCGGGCGGATCGGTGTCCTGCGCCGTCCACACGGTGGCAGCCTGCCCCATCGGCAGGCACGGAGGTGGGAGGTCGTGCAGGCCTGGGGGAGGCCAGGCCGCACGGCGGTGTCCGAGATGGTCAGCGGCGCGTTCGTGAGGTGGCATCATCTCAGGGTCGCCATCGCACCTTCGGCGTGCCCCATCGGATGCGACCCATCCGATGCGGCCCGCTCGACGTGCTCCATCCCGTGCGACCCGTCCAACGCGAGCGTCTGACGTGACCCGTTCGACGCGAGCGATCCGCAGGAGGGACCGCTGGTGCAGCAGGAACCCTGGGCTGTCACACCCGACCCGACGCTGATCGCGTGGAGCGGATCGACCACCTCGCCGCCGGCGCCGGGGGCGAACGAGCCGGAGCGCGCTGCCCGATCGTCCCCGTCGTCACCCTCGTCGCGCCGCCGGCAGGGACGAGGGTGGACCGTCGCACTGGTGTTGGTGGCACTGGTGGTGACGGGTGGTGCGGTCACCGCGAGCCTGATCGCCCTCGACCAGCGCGACGTCGCCGCCGAGTGGCAGGCGCGTGCGGTCACCCTCGAGAGCCAGCTCGACGAGGTGGATGCACAGCGGCGGGAGGTGGTGGGCCGGCTCGACGAGGCACTCGGGGCGCTCACGACCTCCGAGCGCGACGTCCGAGAGCTCGAGGACCGGGTCCGGGCCCTGGCCGACGAGAAGGCCCGGGCCGAGGACACCGCGACCACCGTGCAGGTCGAGCGCGACGTGTTCATCGAACTGTCGGAGCTCGTCGCGGCTGCCACCAGCTCCCTCGACAGCTGCGTCACCCAGCTGTTCGAGCTGCAGACGGCCTCGGTCGACGCCTTCAACCGGGCTGCGGCCGACCAGCCCGTGGACGTCGAGTCCCTGAACGTCCGTGCCGGCCAGGTGACCCGCTTCTGCAACCAGGCCCGCACGGCCGCCGCCGACGCCGAGGCGGCCGCTGATCGGCTGCTGCGCCCGTGACGAGCTGGCGGCGCTGGACGGGGATCGTGGTGGCCGTGCTCGCGGCGGCCTGCGTGGCGCCGCCGGCCGAGCCCCTCGGTGCTCCGGCGACCATCGAGGTGGAGGACCGCGAGCTCCCCGAGGTCGCGGCGGAGTCGACCGAGCGGCGGGTGCAGGAGGTCACCGTCAGGGTGCGTTCGCTCGGCTGTGAGCAGTTCGGCCTGGGGTCCGGGTTCGTGCTCCCCGGAGGCGTCGTCGTCACCAACCGCCACGTCGTGGGCCAGCCGCGGGAGATCACGCTCAACACCTGGGACGGTCGCTCGCTGTCCGCCGACGTTGCCGGGGTCGCCACCGACTCGGATCTCGCACTGCTCCAGCTCGACGACGCTGGGGGCGTGCCCGTGGCCGAACTGCGTGCCGATCCGGTGCGACGGGGGGAGGAGGTGTTCGCTGTCGGCTACCCGGATGGTGGCCCGGCTCGTGTGAGTCCGGGCCGCGTGCTCGGGATGGTCGACGGGACCGTGCTCGGGGAGCCCGCCGAGGTCGTCCGGGTGGCGGTCGACATCGCCCAGGGGAACTCCGGAGGCCCGCTGGTCGACCGCGAAGGACTCGTCGTCGGCGTGATCTTCGCACTCGAGGTGGACGCCGGCGTCGGACTGGCCGTCCCCGTCGCGACCCTGCTCGAACGTCTCGAGAACGGCGATGAGCTGGTGCCCCCAGGCGCCTGCTGACCGCTCGCTTCGATGGACTCAGCCACTGCCGTGCGGCTGCCGGGGGCGGGCGTCGCTCGGGGTCAGGACCCACTGCTCGAGCGGCCAGGACACGGCGTCGAGCAGCCGGACGAGACGGGCGGTGGCAGTGACGGCGGTCTCGCGCCGATCGGCTCGGGGGGACAGGGTGCTGCGCAGCTCGGTGCTGGAGGTCCGACGGCGCCGGATCCACAGCCCTTCCAACGAGGCGCCCTCCAGGGCTCGTCGGGCGCGCCGCACACCACCGGTGACCGCGATGGCCACGACCGGGTGGCCGCGGTCGTCGGCGATCACCTCGATGCGGAGCGTGGCGGTCAGGTCGGAGGCCATGACCCCGGCGGCCCGGTTCAGACGAGCGCCGGGTGCCCGGCTGGCGGCCCGCAGCGGATGGACCGCTGCGGTGTGGGTACGGGCCAGGGCGCTCGCGACCAGATCCCGGTGCAGCCGGACGGCGTGATGGGGGACGCTGAGGTCCACCGCGATCGCGTCGAGCTCAGCCTGACTGGGGTCCCTGGGCGCCGTCGCCGGCGTGCGGGAGGGACGACCGCGTACGACGTTGGGTCGACCGAGGTCCTCCTCGACCAGCCGCTCGAAGGCGGCCTGGAGCTGGTGGAAGACCCGGACGTCACCCCCACGGTCGGGATGGTGCTCCCGCGCGAGCCGGCGGTAGGCCCGCTTGACCTGGCCGTTGGAGCTCGGCAGCGTCACCTGCAGCAGGCGTGCTGCCTGTTCGCGGGTCAGACGCTCGCTCACGGGGCCTCGAGTGGGTCGGTACGGGCGCGCCACAGGGTACGCCGGACGTCCCGGCTCGTTGGTGGTGCCCGTGTGGCACCCGTTAGGTGTTCAGCCGGTGCGGGCGTCGAGGAACGCCGACAGGGCCCCCGTGGCCAGCCCACCGAGATGCTCGAGGGCGTACCCACCCTCCTGCAGCAGCACGGTCGGCCGTCGCAGCGCCCCGACCAGCGCCCCCAGCCGGCCGTAGCCCTCCGGCGACACCGCCAGCTGGCCGAGCGGGTCGACCGCGGCCGCGTCGAAGCCCAACGAGACCACCACGGCGACCGGGTCGAAGGCGTCGGCGAGCTCGCCGGCCACCTCGACGGCGGTGAGCACCCCCTCGTCGCCGGTCCCCGGTGGCAGGGGCAGGTTGCGGGTCGTGCCGTGACCGGCGCCCGCCCCCAGTTCGTCCGGGTAGCCGGAGAAGTAGGGGTACTGCTCATCTGGGTCGGTGTGCACCGACAGGTAGAGCACCTGCGGGTCGCGCCAGAACACGTCCTGGGTGCCGTTCCCGTGATGCACGTCGAGGTCGAGGATCGCCACCCGCCCGTGTGCCCGCAGACGCCGCGCGGCGACCGCCGCATGGTTGAGCAGGCAGAACCCGCCGAAGTAGTCGGGGCCGGCGTGATGCCCGGGCGGGCGCGTCAGGCCATAGGCGGCGTCGGCGCCGTCGAGCACCAGATCCACGGCCGTGCACGCCACGTCGACCGCGACCCGGGCGGCGAGGTAGGACCCGGCCACCAGCGGGGTCGCGGTGTCGGTGCAGAACCACCCGAGTGCGCCCAGCGGGGAGCTGGGGCGACGCCCACCACCGGCCCACCGTGGTGAGCGGAAGGTGTCCGCGATCATGACCTCGGGTCCACCGGCGGCTCGCCACGCCGCATGCGCCTGTCGCAGGTAGGCGACCATCGCCGGGTCGTGGACGTCGTCGAGTACCTCGTCCCCGTGGTCGTCCGGAGCGCGCTCCTCGATCCCGACGGCGCGTAGACCGGTGAGGATCGCGTCGAGACGCTCGGGCCGCTCGTGCACCGGCTGGACGTGGCGGCCGGCGTTGAGCTCGTACGCGGGGTCGTGGCCTCGATGACGATCGTCCACGACGACGGGCAGGTCCGGCGTGGCCGTCGTCCCGCCCGGTGGGTCGGCCGGGCTCACTCCGGCTCCGGCCCCCACAGCTCGTCGGCGTCCGTGGCCTGCCGCTGCTGCCACCAGTAGGCGCCGGCGCCGCCGGCACCGAGCAGCAGCAGTGCCCACGCCAGCCAGCCGCCGTCCTCTTCGTCGTCGTCACCGCCCGCGCGGACCCGCTCCGCGCGGTCGAGGACCGCCGCCAACGCCTCCGCCTGGGCCTGCAGGTCGCGCTCGCTCGCCTTGGTGGCACGGCGACGGCCGAACAGGAACGCGGTGGCCCCGACCGCGGCGATCGTGCCACCGACCGCGATCGCGGTCGTGCGGAGCCGGTCGGTGACGTCATCGCGATCGGGTAGGCGGCCCTGGAGCGCTGCGAGGTCCCGTTCGATGCCGGCCCGCAGCGTCGCCGCCTTCTGCTGGGCCTCCTCCACCGAGGTGGCTGGTCCGCCGCGTCGCTGGTCCACCGCGGTGGAGACCTCCTTGCCCACCTCCTCGACCGTCTGCTTGGCCTTGCCGACCTCGGCCTTGACCTTGTCCACGCTCTGCTCGGCCTTGGCCTTGAGCTGGTCGACCTTCTTCTCGGCTTTGGCCTCGAGGTGTTGCACCTTCCCCTCGACGTCGGCCGTGGCGCTCTGACCGTCGGTGGTACTGCTCGTCTGCTCTGCGCTGCTCATCGGCCCACCTGCTCACTCGCCCAGGTCTTGGTGCGGTCCAGTTCCGCCATGGTCTGCTCCGGCTTGACCGGGCGCTTGAAGTAGCGCACCGCGACCAGGAAGAGGATGACCGCGATCAGGGTGTAGATCGCGGTGACGATCAGCCAGGCCAACCACGGTTCCACGACCAGCATCAGGGCGTAGGCGCCGGTCACACCGACGAAGGCCAGGATGAACAGTCCCATGACGGCACCGGCCAGGACGAGTCCGGCGGCGATGGCCTTCTCCGTCGCGATACGTTGGAGCTCGAGCTTGGCGAGCTCGAGTTCGGTCTTGAGCAGGCCCTGACCGTTCGCGATCAACGACGCGAGCACCTCGGAGGTAGCCCGCTCGTCGGTCGCAGCAGCGGTCTGGGACCCGCCGGTGGGCGGGGTGGTGGACACGATCTGGCTCCTCACGGCTGGGCGGTCCCGTGGCTGCGGACCGCGGCGTCACGTGACACCCTAACGGCGCCGCCGGCGCCGTGGCGGCCGACCGCAGGTCCGTCGCCGCGCACCGCGCCGTCGCACGGGGGCCTCGAGCCCGACCACCACCGCCGTCCTGGCACCCGTGGCCGACGAGTGCCAGCGCGGTACCCTCCGTGGGTGTTCACGACGGGCACCGACCACGGGAGGAGGTGCACGATGGCCAGCACGTCCGGATCGACCGCGCACACCGCCGCCCGGATCGCGGCGGCCGGCACCGATGCCGTTCACCTCGAGGTCGCCGTTCCGGCCGAGGCAGCCGCGGCTGCCGCGCTCGAGGTCGCGGCCGATGCGGGCAACGTCGTGGCCGGCGAGGAGGAACTCGACGAGCGCAAGCGCACGATCCTGCGTGCCATCGTCACCGAGTACGTCGCCCGTGGCGAGCCCGTCGGTTCCAAGCGCGTGGTCGAGGTGGCGGGCCTCGACGTCTCCGCGGCCACCGTGCGCAACGAGATGTCGGCGCTCGAGTCCCTCGGCTACATCGCTCAGCCGCACACCTCCGCCGGACGTGTCCCCACCGACACGGGGTACCGACGCTTCGTCGACGATCTCAGTGCCGATCCGGCGCTGGACGGTGCCCGGCGCGAGCTCGTCCAGGAACTGCTCGGCCCGGCCTCCGACGTCGAGGACCTGCTCGCGCGGACCTCGTCGGTGCTGAGCCAGCTGACCCGACTGGTCTCGCTGGTGATCGCCCCGGCGGTGGACGCCTCCCGGTTGAAGCTGTGCGAGTTGGTCGGGCTCAATCCCGGCTCCGCACTGCTGTTGCTGGTCGCCGACACCGGCCGGGTGGAGAAGCGATCGGTGGAGTTGCCGGCCGAGACGACCGAAGGCGACCTCGACCGGGTCCGCACGGTGCTCGCCGAACACGTGCGGGGCCGGCGGCTGGGTGAGGTGCACGCGACGTTGCTCCACCTGGTCGAAGACGCCCCCTCCGATCTGCGCGAGCTGCTCAGGTCACTGGCCGATGCCACGGCGCGGGAGCTGGCCGACGACACCGTCCACCACGTGTTCGTCGGAGGGCAGGCCTCCCTGGCCGGTGACGAGGCCTTCGAGCGCGAGCACCTGTCCCGCGTCCTGCAGCTGATCGAGGAGCGTGCGACCCTGGCCCGCCTGTTGGCCGAGGCCACCAACGACGATCGCCCGACCGTACGGATCGGCGGCGAGAACCAGGTGGAGGATCTGCGCGCCGCGTCCCTGGTCGCGCAGCGCTACCAGCTGGTCACCGCCGGTTCGTTGGGGGTCCTCGGCCCGACCAGGATGGACTACGCCACCGTCCTGGCCACCGTGCGCGCCGTCGCCGATCAACTCCAGGTGACCCTGACCGACCTGTCGGGCTGACCGCCCCTGCCGGTGAGCACCGACCCGCATCGATCACCGCCCCGAACGACCGACCCGACCACCCCTGCGAGGAACCGTGTCCGACCTCTACGAGCTGCTGGATATCACCCGCGACGCCGGTGAGGACGAGGTCAAGCGTGCCTACCGTCGCAAAGCCCGCGAGCACCATCCCGACGCCGGCGGCGACGAGGAGGCGTTCAAGGCCATCACCCACGCCTACCAGGTCCTGTCCGACCCCACCAAGCGCGCCCGCTACGACCGTTTCGGCGACGACGGCACGTCGAACGGTCGCGCGAGCGGCGACCCCTTCGGCTTCGGCGGTGCCGGGTTCGGTGGCATCGACGACGTGATCGATGCCTTCTTCGGCCAGTCGTCCGGGTTCGGCGGCGCACGGGGTGGTGGGCGCCGCGCCCGTCGTGAGCAGCCCGGCAGGGACGTCCTGGTCGTCGTCGAGCTCACGCTGGAGGACGTGGTCACCGGCGTCAGCCGGGACATCGAGGTGGACGTCCCCCGGGCCTGCGATACCTGCGACGGCAGTGGGTCGGCGGCCGGGGCCGGGCCGACCAGCTGCTCGACCTGCGGTGGTGCGGGGCAGGTGCAGCGCGTGGTCCGCACCGCCTTCGGGCAGCTGGCGACCGCGGCACCCTGTTCGGCGTGCCAGGGGACCGGGCGCACCGTGAGCGATCCCTGTCCGGACTGCTCGGGGGAGGGACGGCGTCCGACGCAGCGCACCCTGCGGGTGGACGTGCCCGCCGGTCTCGAGGACGGTGATCGCATCCCGGTCCGCGGTGAGGGTGAGGCCGGCCGCAACGGCGCCGCCTCCGGTGATCTGTACGTCCAGGTCCGGGTGGCCACGCACGAACTGTTCGAGCGGGACGGCCGCGACCTGGCCGCCGAGGTGAGCGTGCCGGTGACCCAGGCAGCGCTCGGTGGCAGCTTGACCGCACCGACCGTCGATGGCGAGGACGTCGAGATCGGAAGAGCGTCGTGTAGGGAAAGAGTGTGTCAGTACGTG
>CAYXJD010000042.1:0-16641 GCA_964465225.1 uncultured Actinomycetota bacterium | reverse complement strand
GGCCGGTCAACGACCCACGCGAGCGCGACCTGTGGCATCGACACCCCGCGCCCATCCGCGACCGTGCGGACCGCCTCGATCACGTCCCAGGTCCGCTGCTCGGCGCTGCGTCGGTCGTAGGCCTCCAGCCCGCGGTCCGGATCTTCGCCGAGGCGGCTCGCCCCCGTCGGTCGCTCGTCGGGTCGGTACTTGCCGGTCAGCCACCCGCCGGCCAGCGGCGACCACGGCAGGATCCCGAGCCCGTTGGCGGCGCACGCCGGCACGATCTCCCACTCCAGTTCACGACCGAGCAGGTTGTAGTGGGGTTGCAGGGTCACCGGGACCGACCACCCGTGGAACTCGGCCAGGTCGACGGCACGCTGCAGCTGCCATCCGGTGAAGTTGGACACCCCCACGTACCGGATCTTGCCGGCCGTCACGGCATCGTCGAGGAACCGCAGGGTCTCCTCCAGCGGGGTCAGCGGATCCCAGGCGTGCACCTGGTACAGGTCGATCGTGTCCAGCTGCAGCCGGCGCAGCGAGGCCTCCAGCGCCGTCGACAGGTGCCGACGCGAGAGCCCGACATCGTTGGGGCCGTCACCGGTCGGGAACCGACCCTTGGATGCGATCACGACCTGATCACGCACGTCCGTCGCAGCGCTGGACAGCCACCGGCCGATGATCGACTCGGACTCGGTGCCGGTGTACACGTCAGCGGTGTCGATGAAGGTGCCACCGGCCTCCACGAACGCATCGAGCTGGCCCACCGAGGTGGCCTCGTCGGCCTCGTCTCCGAAGGTCATCGTCCCGAGACAGAACGACGACACGACACCACCACTACGTCCGAGCGGGCGGTACTCCATGGTCCGGGCCTTTGAGGTCGACGACACCTCGAACCTAGTCACGACCCGACGTCCGAACGGACCGGCTACGGCCGACCGGACGTCGGCCGGTGCGCAAGGTCGTGCGGCCCATCGTCGGCCCGCAGGCCGTCGACCAACGCGGAACGCTCATCATCGACGAGCTCATGACCGACCCGTGGTGGGCTCGGGCGAGGCCGTTCCAGACCGCGTCGTCACTCCACGGTCAGTGTGCCCTCCATGCCGGCGTCGAAGTGGCCGGGGATGGCACAGATCACCTGGTAGGTGCCGGCCGCGGGCGCGGTGAACTCGTGTGTGGCCGACTCGCCGGCTTCGACCTCGACCTCGGTGTCGACCCACTCCGACTCGAAGACCGACTCGTCCTCGGGTAGCTCGTCCTCACTCTCGATCGTCCTCCCTTCGGCGAGTACGACCCACTCGTGGACGATCTGGCCCTCGTTGTCGACCCTGATCGAGGTGTCCGCGCCTGCCTCGACCGTCCACGACGACGGCTCGAACTGGTACTCGGTGGCGATGGTCTGCAGATCCGCGGCTCCTCCGGCGTCCCCTCCGGCGTCCCCTCCGCCGTCCCCTCCGCAAGCACTCGAGGACAGCGCGAGCACAAGCGCGCCGACTGCGTACGTGGCTCGATCCATGGCATCCATCCTGACGGTCCTCGTGCTGGGCGGCCCCGGACGCCAGCCCCGTCCCGGGGTCTGCAACCGGGGCCGTTCGACCCTACCGGGACGTGCCGTGCCCGTCGCCGCCCCCCGATGACCGAACGACGCCCGCCGTCCCCGGTCGATGATGACCGCGCTCTGCCGCGGTCGCAGGGTCTGCCAGACCCCACGGCATCGCGCGGCCGTCGGGAGACCATCGGCCCTGTCGTGCAGGTCGGCCCCGAGGCAGCCTGGCTGGTGACGGGGGCCGCCCTGCGCGACGCGATCGCGACGAGCGGGGACGCCACCACAGGGTGGATGATGCTCGACGGTCTGCTCGACATCCAGCGCATGCGGCAGTACTTCGACGTCGCCGTTCGGCTGCAGCAGACGGTGGATGCGGCGCGGCGCGACGTGGGCTTCCTCGCAGCGGCCCGACGTGGGCTCTTCCCACTCCCGACCGACCCCGGGCCCGCAGCGCCCGAGGACGTGTTCCCGGCCCCTGAGCCGCTGGACGTGCCGTCCCTGCAGGGCCGGCGTCTGGGCCTGGTCGCGACGGGCGGCAGCGGGGCGCTCGCATCGCTCGTCGGGGTGGCCCGGGCGCTCGAGGAGGCCCAGCTGCGCTGCTCCGTGTTGTCGCTGTGCTCCGGCTCGGCACTCTTCGGGCTCCCGCTCGCCGCCGGCCTGTCGGCCGAGGAGACCGCCCGCTTCGCGCAGCAGCTGGACCCTTCCGACTACGTCCGACCCGCCTGGCACGCGCTGCTATCGCTGCCGATAAGTGCTGGCCGTGGGTTCAGCGGCGTGCTCGACGGCCAGCGGGTCGAGGCCGCGTACCGCAGGCGGCTCGGCGACCGGCGCCTGGGCGATCTCGAGATCCCTGCCTATGTCGTGGTGTGGAACTGCGAGCACAACCGGCTCGACTACCTCGGGCCCGCCACCAGCCCGGATCTGCCGGTCGCCACCGCCGTCCGGCTGGCGGTCACGCTGCCGCTGATGATCGAGGCGGCGCCGCTCGGAGACGGGTACTGGTGCGATGGCGGGATCGTCGACATCTTCCCGATCCGGCCGGTCCTCGACATCGAGCCACCGTGCGACACCGTCATCGGGATCAACGGCTTCTACCGGGCTGGCTTCGCCGGTGACGACATCACCGGCTGGCAGCACCGGCCGCTGAGCATCCTCCACCTGGCAGGCCAGACCCGCACCATGCAGCACCTGCACGTTGCGCGGCTCAACCTGGAGCGACTCCGCGAGGAGACCGATCTGCTCCTGCTCGAGCCCGTGCCCTACCGGGAAGCAGCCGGCGTAGGCCTGTACCGCCACTTCCTCGACACCAGCCGGTGGCCGACCTTCATGGCACTGGGCCGCACGTCAGCACGGGCGGCACTCGTCGAGTTCGGAGCCGTCGCAGCGTGAGCCCATCCGTCGACATCCGTGGACGAACCCGACACCTGCGGTCGGGGCCGGCCGCCGCCATCCGCCGGCACCCGATCGGCAGCCACCTGGCGCTGACGTTCGCGCTGTCCTGGGCCTACTGGGTGCCCCTCGCGCTCGCCGGTGGCCAGGGCAGCCACGTTCCGGGCCTGCTCGGCCCGGGGTTGGCCGCTCTGGTCGTGTCCGCGATCGCCCAGGGCCGTGCCGGACCGCGGAACCTCGCCGCTCGGATGGTCCGCTGGCGGGTGCCACTGCGCTGGTACCTCGTCGCCCTCGCGCCCCTGCTGGCGGGTGCGGTCGGGCTGTCGGTCGTCGTGGTGGTCGACCCCAGCTCGCTCCGGCTCGCAGGCCTGGGCCGCTTCCCGGGCCTCCCGGAGGTCGGCTGGGTCGGGGTCTTCCTGCTCGTGCTGCTGCTCAACGGGTTCGGCGAGGAGGTCGGCTGGCGCGGGTTCCTGTGGCCGCGGCTGCGCCGTGACCACTCGCTCGCGGGGGCAGCCGGCCTGCTCACCCTGCCCTGGGCCCTCTGGCACCTGCCGACCTTCTGGCTCGACACGGGCATGGACCTCGATCCGCTGGTGCTCCCGGGGTGGCTCATCGGCCTGGCCGCGGGTGCCGTCGTCCTGGGCTGGCTGTACGAGCACACTGGGAGCCTGCTGCTCGTCGCGCTGTTCCACGCGAGCCTGAACATGGTCAGCGCCACCGACGTCGGTGTCCTTCCCGCCGCGCTCACCTCCGCGGGCGTGATCGTCGCCGCCATCCTGCTGCTGCGACGTGGCGCGAACCCCGGCGCCCACGATCGTGGTCGGGAGCGGTGAGGCACTGACGTTCCCCGACCTCGGCGGTCTGGCCCTAAGGTCCCCGGGTCGGCTGAGAGAGGACACCATGCGGGCCGCCGTCATCGCTACCTACGGCCCGCCTGCGGTCGTGCGGGTCAGCGAGGTGCCACGGCCCACCGCTGGTCGTGGGCAGGCCCTGGTCCGTGTCCGCGCGGCGGCGGTGACCTCGGCGGACGCCCGCATCCGCGGAGCCAGCTTCCCGCCCGGGTTCGGGCTGCCTGCCCGCCTGGCCTTCGGTGTGCGCCGGCCCCGGCGCCCCATCCTCGGTAGCTGTGTCTCCGGCACGGTCGAGGCGCTCGGCGCGGACGTGCAGGGTCTCACCGAGGGGGACGAGGTGTGCGGCATGACCGGGACCGCGATGGGCGCCCATGCCCGGTTCGTGGCGGTGCCGGTGGCCCGCCTCGTGGCCAAGCCGCCCACGGTCAGCCACGAGGACGCCGCCGGCGTGCTGTTCGGTGGCACCACTGCGTGGTTCTTCCTGCGCGACAAGGCCGCGGTCGGGCCCGGCACGAGCGTGCTCATCAACGGCGCCTCTGGCGCGGTCGGCACCAACGCCGTGCAGCTCGCCCATCACCTCGGTGCCACCGTGACCGGCGTGACGAGCACAGCGAACCTGGCGCTGGTGACGGAGCTGGGCGCCGACCACGTCATCGACCACACGCGGCAGGACCTGCTCGGCACGCCGGGGCGGTTCGACGTGGTGCTCGACACCGTCGGCAACCTCACCGTCACCACCGGTCGATCGCTGCTTCGCAGCGGCGGGACCCTCGTGCTGGCCGTCGCCGGCCTCGCCGACACCCTGCGGGCCCGGGGCAACGTCGTCGCCGGTGCCGCCCCCGAGCGCGCCGAGGACTTCCGAGCCCTCCTGCAGCTGGTCGCCGACGGCGCGCTCCGGGTCGTGCACGACGCCAGCTATGGGCTGGACGACATCGCCCTCGCGCACGAGCGCATCGACACCGGCCACAAGGTCGGCAACGTCACCGTCCGGCCCTAGCTCGACCGCCCGACCTCGTGGCCGGCGTCGGCACGGGACGCACGGTGGGAGCGCCGACGCCGGTGGCAGGCCGAGACGGGGGGGACCTGCGCGCCCCGGCCCCCGGTCGGGGTGGCCGTGGGTCACGGCGGCCCGGACCCTGCTTGCTTGTACGTGCGTATCGGATGCTGTACAGTTGTATCATCCGTTGAACGGGGAGACAGTCCGTTGCCTGAGGACGACCGCACCGCCAAGGCCCGCATCCGTGACGCCGCCATCGCCGTGGTGGCAGAGCACGGCATGGCCGCCCTGACCGCCCGGCGCGTGGCGGAAGCCGCCGGCGTCTCACCGGGGTTGGTGACCCATCACTACGGGTCCATGGAAGGACTGCAGGAGGCGTGCGATCACCACGTGGCGGCGCTGGTGCGGACGGCCAAGGGGGAGGCGCTGGCGCAGGGCGCGGGGCTCGATCCGCTGGCCGCCGTCCGGGCGTCGCAGGCCGCCACCGTGCTGCCGTACCTGGCCCATCGCCTGTCGGAGGATGCCCCGGCCGTCGCGCGGCTGGTCGACGAGATGGTCGACGACGCGGAGGGCTACATCGCCCAGGGCGAGGCCAGCGGGATGATCCGGTCCACGGACGATCCCCGCGGGCGGGCGGCCGTGCTGGTCGTGTGGTCGCTCGGAGCGCTGGCCCTGCACGAGCACCTGCATCGCCTGCTCGGCGTCGATCTCACCGACCCCGACTTCGAGTCCGGCCCCCAGTTCCTGCGCTACGCCCGCCCCGCACTCGATGCGATGGGTCGCGGGCTGATGACCCCGGAGGCCGCCGAGCAGCTGCTGGCGCGGTTCTCCGACCCCGACACGCTGACGTCCGCCTGATCGGCGCACGCGAAAGGAACCGCCCGTGAGCGGCCAAGCTGCCATCCAGACCCAGGGACTGACCAAGTACTACGGGGACTTCCCGGCCCTGGTGGACCTCGACCTGGAGGTCCACCGTGGCGAGGTCTTCGGCTTCCTCGGGCCCAACGGTGCGGGCAAGTCCACCACGATCCGCACGCTGCTGGACGAGATCCGGGCCACGCGGGGCAGTGCCACGATCCTCGGCATGGACACCCATGCCCAGCCGGTCGAGATCCGTCGTCGTATCGGCTACGTCCCCGGCGATCTGGCCATGTACCCCAACCTCACCGGGCGTGACACGCTGCGGTACTTCGCCAACCTCCGCGGCGGGGTGGAGTGGGCCTACGTGGAGCAGCTCTCCGAGCGGCTCGAGGCCGACCTGGCGAAGAAGATCGGGGACCTGTCCACAGGGAACCGCCAGAAGGTGGCCCTGATCCAGGCCTTCATGAACCGGCCGGACCTGCTGCTGCTCGACGAGCCCAACTCCGGGCTGGATCCGCTGATGCAGCGCGAGTTCCAGGACCTGATGCGTGAGGTGGTCGCCGAGGATCGGACGGTGTTCCTGTCCAGTCACACCCTGTCGGAGGTCGAGCGTGTCGCCGATCGGGTCGGGATCATCCGTCACGGCGAGCTGGTGACCGTCGAGGGCGTGGCCAACCTGCGGGCGAAGGCGATCCGTCGCATCGAGCTCGCCTTCGACGGTGCGGTCGACCTCGCCCCCTTCGAGGCGCTGCCGGGGGCGCGGGAGGTCACCGCGACCGACGGCCGCGTGTCGCTGTCGTTCGATGGCGACATGGAGGCCCTGCTGGGCACCGCGATGTCGACGGGAGCCCTGCGTGACCTCTCCACCCGTGAGGCGGATCTCGAGGAGATCTTCCTGACCTACTACCGCGACGCGCAGGTGGTTGCCTGATGTCCACGACCGCGGTGGTGACCCGGACGGTCCACGACCGCTGGGTCGGGATCGTGATCGCCACCGTCTCGATCGGGCTGCTGCTCGTCTTCGGCATGGCCGTCTACGCCGACATCGGCACCGACGTCTACCAGAGCCTGCCCGAGGCGGTGCGCTCCGTGATGGGTATCCCCGCAGGCGCTGACTCCGCCACGCTGGCCTACAACGTGATGCTCGGCACCATGGGGTCGCTGACGCTGGCCGGCCTCGCGGTCTCGATCGGGGCCAGCGCCATCGCGGGTGAGGAGCGCGAGGGCACGCTCGGGCTGCTGTTGGCCAACCCGGCGTCGCGCACCAGCGTGCTGGTCGCCAAGATCGCCGCGCTCGTCGCCCTCATCGGCGCCGGCGGGCTGGCGCTGTGGGGCGCCAGCGAGCTCGCGCCGGTGCTGCTGGACGTCGAGGTGGGTGCCGCACATGCCGGGGCGGTAGCGCTGCATGTGACCGTCAACGCGCTGTTCTACGGGTTCCTCGCCGTAGCCATCGGAGCCTGGACGGGCCGGCGTAGCCTGGCCTCCGGCGTGCCCGCCGGGCTGATCGTCGTGTCGTTCATGCTGGCCGGGTTGCTCCCGCTGCTCGAGTCCACCGAGCCCTTCGTCAACGTGGTCCCGGGGCACTACTTCGACGGCAGCCAGCCACTGCTCAACGGGGTGGACTGGGGGGACCTGGCCGTCCTGCTGGTCGGGGTCGCCGTGTTCGCGGCCGTGTCCGTGGTCGGTCTGCGACGCCGTGACCTGCTGGCCCGAGCGCTCGGGACCTCTCTGCTCGATCACCTGCGCGCCGATCCTCGGACCCGCAGGTTCGCCGAGCGACTCGCCGGCTCGACACGGGTGTCGAGCATCGCGGCCAAGACCGCCACGGAGCACCAGGGGTTGCTCCTGATCGTTGCCGGCCTGATGTTCGCGCTCATGGGGCTGCTCATGGGACCGATGTACGCGGCCATGGAAGGCGGCATCGCCGAGCTGGCCGGGCAGCTCCCCGAGGACGTCCTCGCCTTCGTGGGCGGCACTGACATGTCGACGCCCGAGGGCTTCTACCGCAGCGAGACACTCGGCCTGATGGCGCCGATCGCGGTCATCCTCATCGGCACCGTGGTCGCCGCCCGGGCCGTCGCAGGGGAGGAGCACAACGCCACCCTCGGACTGCTGCTGGCCAACCCGATCTCGCGCACCCGGGTGCTCCGTGAGAAGACGCTGGTCACGGTCCTGTTCGTGGTGGTCGTCGGGCTGGCGACCTTCGCCGGCATCGCCGGCGGCTCGCTGCTCGGCGGACTCGGGATGAGCCTCCCCAACATCGCTGCCACCGCTGTGATGCTGGTCCTGCTCGGGCTCGTGTTCGGCGGGTTGGCGCTGCTGCTGGGTGCCGCCACCGGGCAGGTCCGCACCGCGGTCTACGGCACCACGGCCGTCGCCGTGGTCACCTACGTGATCGACGCCTTCGCGAGCCTCAACCCGGATCTCGCCGACCTCAGACTCCTCTCGCCCTTCTACTACTACCGCTCCACCGAACCTCTGCTCAACGGGCTCCCCTGGGGCCATGCCGCCGTGCTGCTCGCCGCGGCGGTCGTCCTGACGGCTGCGGCGTTCCCGCTCTTCGCGCGGCGCGACCTGCGTCAGAGCTGACGCGGGTCAGCGGGTTCCGGGGCCGCGTGGCGGCCCCGGAACTGGCCGGGGGTCACCCCGGCCTCCCGGTGGAAGAACTTCACGAGGTTGGTCGGCTCGTCGAAGCCGAGCTGGCCGGCGGCGCCGGACCGTCACCAAGCGGCCGCCTCCTCAGCACGTGCAGGCGGGACCTTGGCCACTGGTCGTGCCGGGCGGTGGCGGCGACGGTGGACCTGTCGACCCGGGAGGTGGGCAGGTCGTCGGCGCTCGTTCGCGTCGCCGCCACCGGCATCGCGATCATCGCCAACCTCGGCAAGCTCGTCACCGGTGCCGATGGCGGTGACGCGTGAGCGTCAGTCAGGCCCGCAGCGCGGGCCCGCGTGGCTCCTCCCCACACCGGGGTGGCCTGGCGAGGTGAGCAACGTCGGCAGGAGGCGTCGGATGGACCCGCAGGACTACTCGGCCCGCACCGCCTATCGACGGCCCGCGCCGTGGTACCGGCGACTCAACCGCCTCGGCGTCCCGTTGACCTCCCTCGGGTTGGCCCCGGGTGACGCCGTCACGTTGGAGGTGCAGGGACGACGCTCAGGCAAGGCGCGGCGCCTCCCGATCCTGCGCACCCCGTACCGGGGTGAGGACTACCTCGTCTCCCTGTCCGGCGAGTCCGAGTGGGTCCGCAACGTCCGCGCTGCCGACGGGCACGCCACCATCCGCCGTCGGGGCACCCAGGACGTGCACCTGGTGGAGCTCCCGCCGGGAGCTCGGGCCCCGGTCATCGCCGAGTACGTCCGCCGTGTCGTGGACCGCAGTGGCCCGGCGGCCGCGGAGCGTGCCAACCGGAGCTACTTCGGGCTGGGTCCGAACGCCTCGGTCGAGGACATCGAGGGGATCGTCGACCACTACCCCGTCTTCCGTATCACCTACGAGCACTGAGTGCCCGAGCGACAGGAGACCCGGGATGAGCAACGGCAAAGCCGGCGCGGCCGGCGGTGGGGCGATCTACGGTCTCGGGATGTTCGGTGCCTGGGTGTGGTTCTTCCAGCAGGCGGAGGGCTTCTGGGCGTACGTCCTCGCGGTCTTCCAGGGCATCTTCTGGCCCGCGTTCATGGTCTACGAGGCGTTCCAGTCGCTCGCCGGCTGACGTGTGAGCGCCGGGTCCGACCGCCGCTGGTCGTCGATGCCCCGAACCTGGGACGGTGCCCAGTTCCGGGGACCGTCAGCCGCGCTGCGACCTGCCGCCTGCGCGTCGATGCCCCGAACCTGGGACGGTGCCCAGTTCCGGGGACCGTCAGCCCGCGACGGTGGGCCGACCGGGCCGGGGCCCCTGGCGCCGCCGACCCGGAGGGGACCTCTGACCGTGGCGCAGACGGTCCCATGATGCGAGGCTCGGGCATGGCTGCACCGTTCGCTCCCGAGACGCCGCGTCGCACGTACCGCCGCGCAGGCCGGGCACTGTTGGCGCTCGAGATCCTGCTCGCGCTCGGTGCCTATGGCGGCGCGATCGGGCTGATCACCGGCGGTATCGACCTCGGCGACGCCGCGGCCGACCTGCCCTTCGGCTCCATGGCCTTCGGTGGCTGGGCCCTGCTGGTCGTCAACGGTCTCCTGCCGACCGTGGTCGTACTCGGTGCCCTGCGTGGACGGCCCTGGGCCGAGATGGGCCACCTCGTGGTCGGCGTTGCGCTGATCGGCTGGATCGTCGTCCAGGTCGGCATGCTCGGCTGGCCACCCCACTGGCTGCAGATCCTGTACTTCGTGTGGGGGTGGGCGATCCTGGTCCTCGCGCTCCAGCGCCGCCGGACCCGGTCGTGAGCAGGCGCCGGCGGCGGCAGGTCAGCTGCGGGCGCTGGCCAGACGGCGGAGGACGGCTAGCAGCGTGCGCTCGACGACCGGTGCCGGGTCCTGCGGCTCGACGACGAGGTAGCTGGGCACCTCTCCCCGGTCGGCGAGGCGCTGGATCGAGTCGCCCGCGGTGTCGCAGAGCGCTGCCAACTGGTCGCGCCGGGTGGTCTCGAAGCGCTCCAGCAGGTCGGTCAGCTCCAGACGCTCGATCTGCGCGCTGTCCATCTTGGGGGTTGCCATCGCGGTCCGCATCTCGAGTCCTTCGTCCGGAGGCTGTTGGAACGAGTATCGGTGCCGACGCGCAGGCGTCCAGCGGTTCCGCACGATGTTCGGCTTCCGTCCCGGTGGCGGGGACAGCGACGCCCTCGGTTCGGCCACGCCGCCCGGCGGGTGCACGAACCACGACGCAGGCCGTACCCCCCGCCACGCAGGGCGGTGCCGCGGCGACCGGCGGGCTGCCCACCGACCAGGTCACGTTCGGACACGAGGCTCGAGCGCTACGGTGCCAGGCACCCCACGGACCGTCCGGCCGCAGGATGTTCGAGCGGCACCGGAGCGAGGCGACCGATGGACGAGATCGACCAGAACCTGGTGCGCGAACTCCAGGCTGACGCGAGCATCACCAACCGTGAGTTGGCGCGACGGGCCGGCGTCTCCCCGTCGACGGCCCTGGAGCGGGTCCGCGCGCTGCACCGGCGCGGGGTCCTGACCGGCTACCACGCCGAGGTGTCCCTGCAGGCGCTCGGGCGGGAGGTCCAGGCGCTGGTCTCCGTGCGCGTGCGGCCACCGACCCGCGACCGCATCGACGCGTTCCTCGCCTACGCCAGCGACCTCCCCGAGGTGCTCGACGCCTACCTCGTCACCGGGCACGAGGACGTCATCCTCCACGTCGCCGTCAGCGACACCAATGCCCTCTACAGCCTGGTCATCGATCACCTGACCGCCCGCACGGAGGTGATCGACGTCCGCACCTCCATCGTCTACGCGCACCGACGCCGGAACGTGGTCGAACCGCTGCCGCCCCGATCGGCTGCGCCCGAGTGACCGTCATGGCGAGCGCCGACCAGCCCGGCGTCGCCCCCTGGGTCGTGAGACGTCACGACGAAGCTGGGCGGACGGCCCGCGGCAGGTCGGACGGTGCGGCAGCCAGGAAGGTGCCGTCAGCCAGCTCGCGGCCAGCCAGCTCCGCGACCTGGGCGGCGCACCAGACCGAGACCTCTCGCTCACCGGCGAGCACCTCGTCGCGGAGCGAGGTCCACCGCAGCCATTCCACGCTCGCCACCTCGGACGGGTCCGGGGTGACCTCGGAGGTGGACGTCGCCGTGAAGACCGGACACAGCTCGTTCTCGCGCACACCGTTGGCCCCGGTCGCCTCGTAGCGGAACCCCGGTAGGGCGAGGGTGAGCGCCCCGAGGTGCAGCCCGAGTTCCTGCCCGGCCCGGCGCTCCACGGCCGCGAACAGGTCCTCACCCGGTGACGGGTGGCCGCAGAAGCTGTTGGTCCACACCCCCGGGAACGTCGGCTTGTGGTGGGCCCGTTGCGTCATCAGCAGTCGGCCGGCAGGGTCGAACACGTAGCACGAGAAGGCCAGGTGCAACGGTGTTCGTGCGTGGTGTGTCGTGGCCTTGGGTGCCGAGCCGGTCGCGTTGCCGGCCTCGTCGACGAGGATGACGCGCTCGGCGGTCACGCCGGCCTCGCCAGCGAGTTGACCGCCGCCGAGAACACACCGGGCAGCCGCTCGGCGGTCGGCACCAGCGCCCGCCGGATCGGGAGCAGCCGAGTGGCGCCCAGCAGACAGGTCGTCAGCAGGCGGTAGCGCCGTGTGATGGTGTGCCAGTCATGCTCGTAGCGCTCCGGATCACGGTCCAGGATCGCGGCGACGGCCGCACGCGCCTGCGCCACGGCCATCGCCACGCCTTCACCGGTCAGCGCGTCGACGTAGCCGCCGGCGTCCCCGACGAGGAGCACCCGTCCCGCCACCCTGGCCCGGGCCCGCTGCCGCAGTGGCCCAGCTCCGAGGACCCCGCCCAGCGGCGTGGCGTCACCCAAGCGCGCCCGCAACGAGGGGAACTCGGTCAGATGCTCGCCGAAGGAGCCTCGGGTCGAGGTCAGCAGGGCGACGCCGACGACGTCGGCGGCTACCGGGGTGAGGTAGGCCTCGACCGACTCGGCCCAGTGCACCTCCACGTAGGAGGTCCACGGCGCGATCCGGTAGTGACGCCGCAGGCCGTAGCGTCGTCGAGGTGACGGACGCCCGTCGAGCCCGAGCAGGCGCCGGACAGGGGAGTGGAGCCCATCGGCGGCGACGACGTACCGGAAGCGCTGATCGTCCACCACGACACTGTCAGGCTCCGGCCGGACCTGGCGCACGTGCCGCTGCTCGAGACAGATCCCGGAGGCCTCCGCCGTGGACCGCATCGCGGCGTGCAAGCTCGTGCGGCGGACACCGCGGCCGGGCCCGCTGCGGAACGGTGCCTCGACCGCCCGGCGCCCGGCGAGGTAGCGGATCCCGACGAGGTCCTCACCGACCGTGGCGATGCCGAGGTCGGAGAGCGCAGCCACCGCACCGGGCATCAGCCCCTCCCCGCACGCCTTGTCGATGATGCCGGCGCGCTTGTCCCACACGGTGACCTCCAGCCCCGCCCGCGCGGCGTACAGCGCGCTGGCCAGCCCGGCGGGTCCACCACCGATGACGAGGAGGTCCCTCATGGCGTCGCCTCGGCGGACGGCGGTCCGGGGGCTGCGCCCACGGGCATCGAGGTCAGCGCGTGGTTCTCGACCCGGATCCGCACCGTCAGCAACACCGCGTTGCAGAGCGTGAACACGAGGGCGGTGATCCACGCGGAGTGCACGAGCGGCAGAGCGAACCCCTCGATGACGACAGCGACGTAGTTGGGATGGGACAGGAAGCGGTACGGGCCGCTGGTGACCCGAGCAAGCCCCGGTGCGACGATCACCCGGGTGTTCCACTGACGGCCGAGCGTGATGATGCACCACCAGCGAAGCGCCTGGGAGGCCAGCACCAGCGCGAGCATGGTCCATCCGAGGGCCGGCACGAACGTCGGTCGCCGCAGCCACACCTCGGCCAGCGCGCCGATCAGCAGGCCGGTGTGGAGCACCACCATCACCACGTAGTGCCGCTGTCCCGACTCCACACCGCCCCGCGCGAAGCTCCACGCTGCGTTGCGCTTGGACACCACCAGCTCAGCGAGCCGCTCCAGGGCGACGGCGACGATCAGCCACGTGAACCACATCATGTGGCGGCCCGCTCCGGTGCCCGAAGCAGCACCAGTTCGGAACAGAAGCCAGGTCCCATGGCCAGCATCAGCCCGTAGGAGCCCGGCCGCGGCGGTCGCTCGGCGAGGGTGTCGGCCAGCACGTGCAGCACCGACGCCGAGGACAGGTTGCCGACCCGGGCCAGGGAGTCCCACGTCACCTGCACGGCATCCCGGTCGAGGTCGAGCGCCTCCCGCAAGGCCTCGAGCACCTTCGGGCCCCCCGGGTGGGCCACGTACCACTCGATGTCGTCCCGCGTCAGGTCGCGGTCGGTGAGGAACGCCTCGACGTCCTCGCCGACGTAGCGGTGCACGAGCGCCGGCACGCTGCTGTCCAGCACGATCTTCAGCCCGGTCGTGCCGACCTCCCACCCCATCGCCCCTTCGGAATCCGGGTAGAGCCGGCTGCGTGCGCCGAGGATCTCCGGCTGCGGGATGGCCGGTGCGTCCTCGAGTTCCCGAGCCCGGTCGGCGCCGACCGCGACCACGGCCGCGGCGCCGTCGCCGAACAGCCCGCTGGCGACCAGGTTCGCCATGGAGGCGTCGTCGCGCTGCAGGGTCAGCGAGCAGAGCTCGGTCGCCATCAGCACCGCCACGCCGTCGGGATGGCCACGGAGGTGGTCGTGCAGCCGTGCCACGCCGGAGGCGCCGGCGACGCAGCCCAGCCCCACCAGCGGCAGGCGAACGACGTCCGGGCGCATCCCGATCAGCGCGGCGACGCGTGCATCGAGGGAGGGAACCGCGAGGCCGGTGACCGTCGCGGACACGATGAGATCGACGTCCTGCGGGGTCAGTCCTGCCGCCTTCAGGGCATCGGTGACGGCCCGGGCGCCCAGCTCGACAGCAGCGTCGATGAACAGGTCGTTGGCCTCGGTGAAGTCGGCCACCTCGCCGTACCGCTCCAGCGGCAGTGCCAGGTGCCGCGTCTGCACACCGGCGTTGGCATGCAGACGCCGTACGAGCCTCTCGTCGACCGCGCTGCGCAGCAGGGTGTGCGTGAAGGTGTGGGTGATCTCCTCCTGGGTGTAGCGGTGCTCGGGGAGGACCCCCTGGACGCTCACGATCCGCATGTTGGTGTCTCCTCGATGTCGTCGTGGGGTCGTGGGATGCGCCGGGTCCGGATGCCGCTCGCCAGCTCGCGGACGAGGCCACGGACCGTGGTGGTCGTGATCCGGCCTCGAGCCAGTCCGAGTTCGACCAGGTCGTCGAAGACGCGTTGCTCGGCGCTGGATGCTCTCAGCCCCGCGTCGATCACCTCGCCGTGCCTGCAGAGCCACGCCGCTGCCGCGACGTGGCGCAGGTGACCGGCGAGCAGCCGCTTGGTGGCCCTGCCGTATCGCTCGCCGGCGGTCGCGGGCTGACCCGCGAGCGCTGCCTCGGCGGCGGCTCGTCCCGCAGCGAGTCCGGTGGCAACGGCGTAGTAGATGCCCTCACCGGTCATCGGGTTCACCAGCCCGGCGGCGTCACCTGCCAGCAGCACCCGTCCGGCGGGTGGACGCCAGCGTCCCGTCGACAGGGGCAGCTGCTGGCCCTTCCAGCTCGTGCCGCCATCGGCCGCCCCGGGCAGCAGGGTGTCGAGCCGCTCCATCATCTGGGCCTTCGTGGATCGCTCGTGCGGGTGACCGACCAACTCGCCGTACCCCACGTTGGAGAGCCCATCGCCACGGTCGAAGGACCACGCGTACGCCGGCTGCCGTGCCGTGTCGTAGACGATGACCTGCGCGTTGGCGCGGTCCGGAGGGGTGGGGGAGTAGCCCCGGAGCGCGACCGCCATCGGCCCCGGGGCTCGACCGAGGGCCCGTCGGACGATCGAGTGCGCGCCGTCGGCGCCGACGACCGTCCGCGCTTCCACCTCGCCGTCCAGCACGATCGAGGACCGCTGGGCGAGCTCACGGACGCGGTGTCGAAGCACCGTTGCGCCGGCTGCGTGCGCTGCTTCGAGCAGTCGCAGGTCGAAGGTGCTGCGGGGGATCACCCAGGTCGGCCGCACCATCTTGCGGTCGACGCCGGACGGTCCTCGCGCCAGGCGTAGCCGAGGTACCGGCACGTGGCCATCGACGATCCCGGTGACGCCGGCGCCGTCGAGGAGATCGATGACCTGCGGGGCGATGCCGTCGCCGCAGGACTTGTCGCGCGGGAAGCTCGCGCGGTCGAGCAGCGCGACCCGCAGCGACGGGTCGACGCGCAGCGCTCCGATCGCTGTGGCGGAACCGGCTGGCCCGGAGCCCACGATCGCCAGGTCCCAGACCGTCATGCGCCCACCACTGCGAGCAGCCCGACGTCGACCAGGGCGATCGCGACCGCGGCGTAGAACGGCGCCCTGCCCTGACCGAACAGCGTGAGGGCGCCCAGTGCGACCACGACGGCCAGGGCCGTCCATGCCCAGGTGGCTGGTGCGCCGGCCGGGCCGAGCACCGCGAGCGCCGAAGCGAGGAGCAGCAGCGCCGTGGCGATGAGCCGACTCGGGGTCGCGCCCAACCGGTGCGGGAGCCCTCGCACGGCGGTGGCCACGTCGTCGTCGAGGTCGGGCAGCGTGTTGAGGAAGTGCGCTGCGATCCCGAGCGTCGCGGCGGTGCCGACCATCCAGGTCGGTGGCCACCGGGGCGGCTCGTTCGCCAGGCTGACGACGGCGGGGAGCGAGCCGAACGCCACGGCGTACGGAAGCCACGACCAAGGCGTCGCCTTGAAGGAGAAGTTGTACAGGTGGCCGAAGGCGACGACGAGCCCCAGGTGGGTCGCCCCGCTGCGCCAGCCTGCGAGCAAGGACAGCGCCACGCAGGCGGCGGCCGCGACGGTCAGCGATCGCAGCACCAGTTCCGGCGTCAGCTCACCGTTCGCCAGCGGCTTGTCGGATCGGCCGACCTCGCGGTCCCGATCGAGGTCGAGCAGGTCGTTCCCCCACCCGATGGTCAACTGGCCGGTGAACACGGCCGCGGTGATCACGACCCCCTGCGACACCGGCAGGCCCAGGGCGAGGGCCAACAGTGCCACGATGGTCGTGACCGCGACCGATGGTCCGAGGTGCGCAGCGCGCAGGAGCGGCAGCGAGACAGCGGAGCGGGCCGTTCCTGCGGGTGGGGTCACCGGGGCGTCCTCGCTGCGGTCCCAGGGCCGGCAGCCTCGGCCGCCCCGAACACCGCAGGAGCAGGCTGGGTGTTGCCAGGGACAGGGATCGCCCGAGCCTTCCGACGTGGGCTGTCGGTTCTCCCGACCGGACGGTAGCCACCCATCCCCGATCAGTCAGGGGCGGATCTGTGCAACGCCCGGGACCGCCTGCTGGCGCCGCGTCCGCGCACGTGCGTCACGATGCCCTCCGGAGAACATCGCAGCGCG
>CAYXJD010000041.1:0-16719 GCA_964465225.1 uncultured Actinomycetota bacterium | reverse complement strand
ACAGCTCGCGCCCCTGTGCCTCGAGGGTCCCGTCGGCGGGCGCGTCGGCTGGGGTCGTCTGGGCATCGACCCAGGACGCGAAGTCGGCATCCTCGTAGGCCTCGACGCGGATCCGCATGTTGGCGTGGCTCAAGCCGCAGTACTCGGCGCACTGGCCGAGGTAGCGACCGGCCTCGTCAGCCTGGATGTTGAGGTAGGTGGTCTGGCCCGGAACCAGGTCCTGCTTGCCCGCCAGACGTGGGACCCAGAAGGAGTGGATCACCCCGAGGTCAGGCGAGCGCTGCAGGTCCGCGGCGGTCATCTCCAGCCGCACCGGGGTCCCGACCGGAACCGCGAGTTCGTTCGCGGTGTAGATGTCGTAGTCCGGGTAGTAGTACTCGAACCACCAACGGTGCCCGATGACCTCGATCGTCAGGGCGTCGTCGGGTTCGCCGCTGACCTCGAAGATGCCCTGGACGGTGGGCACCGCGATGGCCGCGAGGATCACCGCCGGGATCACGGTCCAGACGATCTCCGCGCGGGTGTTGCCGTGGATCTGCTTGGGAAGTGAACCGTCGTCGTCCTTGCGGGTACGGAACCTGACCACCGAGAAGATGATCAGGCCCTGCACGAAGATGAACACCGCCAGCGCGATCCACGCGACCGGGATGATCAGGTCCTGCGGCGCCTGCGAGAAGGGACCCGCGGGATCCAGGGCGTTCTGTTCGGCGTCACCGCAGGCGGAGAGGACCAACGCGGCCGATCCGAGGGCCCCGACGAGGACGGGGGTCCGGCGGTTGCGACGCGCGGGGGGATGCTCGCGCAACGTGTCGTCTCCTGGTCGTTCGGGCGCCGGCTCCGGCGCCACGCGGCTGCCGTTCCCGTCCGCAACGGTGGCTCCGCTGGGGTCGGGGTGTCCACGCCTCCGCCGCGTGACCAGTGCGTCCGGGTGGAACGCTGGGCCGGCGACGAGGCACGAGGGCCGTCGACGGCCCACCTGGAGCGCCCAGAGTAGCCGTTCGCACCTGCGGACACCCAACCGACGGCCCTACTGGGTCCATCATCCGGCGCCGGCTAGGGCCTCACGGCTCCCAGCGGAACGTCCGCCTGCCGACCGCGACCGCCACCAGGCCCCAGCCTGCGATCACCAGTGTCTCGGTGACCGCCACCCCCTGGCCCGCCAGCGCGGTCGCCAGCCCGTCCCTGAGCGCGCCCATCGGCAGGAGTGACCCGAAGGCGGCCACCGGCCCGGGGAGCGCTGCGGCGTCGAAGGTCACACCGCTGACCACCAGCAGGACCAGGAACAGGGCGTTGGTGGCCGCCAGCGTGGCTTCGGCCCGTAGCGTCCCCGCCAGCAGGAGGCCCAGGGCGGTCGAGGTCATGGCCCCGAGCAGCACGAGCAGCGCCGCGAGCAGCAGCCCGCCCTCGGGCCGCCAGCCGAGGCCGACGATCGCGACCAGCACGACCAGGGCCGTCTGGACCAGCAGCAGCGCCGCGACCGACAGGCCCTTGGCGACCAGGAAGGCCCCCCGCGTCAACGGCGTCCCGCCGAGGCGCTTCAACACCGCGTACTTGCGCTCGAAGGCGGTCTGGATCGCCACCGCGACCAGGCCGGTCGCGACCACCGAGATCGCGAGCACGCCCGGTACCAGGAAGACGACCGGTTCCTGCCCCCCGGTTGGCAGGACGTCCACGACGGAGAAGAAGACGAGCACACCGAGCGGGATCCCGAGGGTGACCAGCAGGCTCTCGGCCGACCGGACGAGCAGCTTGAGCTCCATCACCGCCTGCGCCAGGGTGGCACGGACGATGGGCGTGGTACGTGCCACCTCGGTGCGGGGAGCGCCAGCGGTCACGGTGCCACCTCGACACGGTCTGCCGTGAGCTGCAGGAACACGTCCTCCAGGCTGGAGCGGCCGCTGTGGAGCGCATCGAGCGGCTCACCTCGCTCGGCCAGCCACTCGGACAGCCGCAGGAGCAGCTGCGGGGTGTTCACCGCCTCGATCAGGTAGGAGCCGGACGTCGGCTCCCTGACCGGCGCCTGGAGCGCCGCGGACAGCGACGCGACGTCCAGCCCCGCCCGGGCCTGGAAGGTGACCAGCGACTGCTCCGCGCGAGTGAGCTCGGACAGCGTGCCCTGCGCGATCAACCGACCCCGGTCGATGATCGCGACCCGGTCGGCGAGGCGCTCGGCCTCGTCGAGCAGGTGGGTGGTGAGGACCACCGTGACCCGATCCGCCTGCAGCTCCTCGATCAGCTCCCAGGCACTGCGCCGGGCCGCGACGTCCAGCCCCGTCGTCGGCTCGTCGAGGTAGACGACCTCCGGCCGTCCGACCAGGGCCAGCGCCAGCGAGAGCCGTTGCTTCTGCCCACCGGACAGGTCGCGGAACCGGGTGCGGCGCGAGGTGGCGAGCCCGACCCGCTGCAGCAGCTCCTGGGGGTCGCGGGGCGAGCGGTAGTAGGCGGCGAACAGCTGCAGCATCTCGTCCGGATAGGCATGCGGGTAGACGCCCCCCTCCTGCAGCATCAGACCGACGCGCGGCGCGAGCGCGGCGTGGTCGCGGCGGGGATCGAGGCCGAGGACACGCACCCCGCCCTCGTCCGGCATCCGGTAGCCCATGCAGCACTCGACCGTGGTCGTCTTGCCGGCACCGTTGGGCCCGAGCAGCGCGAGCGTCTCACCGACGGCGACGTCCAGATCGAGACCCATCACCGCGGGAACGCCGTCGTAGCGCTTGGTCAGACCCCGGATCGTGATGGCGGCACCCGGGTCGGTACCTCCCGGGTCGGGAGCTTCGCGCAACGTGGGCTCACCGGTCTGAGGGGACAGGGACACGCCGGGAGGGCGGCGGGGGGGTGGCCGCAGGGTAGCTGCGGGAGCGGGGTGGACAGCCGGGCCGGCACACAGCTACATTCAATCCGCAGTCCACGGACTGCCGCGGCCCCGTGTGTCCCCCCGTCGCACGGGGCCGCACCTTGTCCGCAGACGGTGCCCGGGAGGCCTCGTGGCCAGCGAACTGCGCCGGGTCGAGGTGCCGGTCCGCCCCGATCGGCGCGAGATCGTCGCCGCCCAGCTGTGGGCGCTCGGTGCCGTGGGGGTGTGGGAACAGCCTGGCACGACCGTGGCCTGGTTCGCCGAGCCGGCGCCCGACCTGCCTGGCACCGCGGACACCGGCCTGGCGCCCGAACTGGCGGCTGCCGCGACCAGCTGGCGCCGGGAACCCGACCGTGACTGGCAGGCGGCCTGGAAGACCACGATCACCCCGCTGCGGGCCGGGCGGACGGTCATCGTGCCGAGTTGGCTCGCCCAGGACCACCCGCAGGCCGATGACGACCTCGTGCTGGTCCTGGATCCGGGACGGGCCTTCGGCACGGGCCACCACGCGACCACCTCGCTGTGCCTGGAGCTGCTCGACGAGCTGGACCTGGCCGGCGAGATGACGGGCGAAGACCTCGCCGACATCGGTTGTGGGAGCGGGATCCTTGCGATCGCTGCGGCCGCTCGTGGCGCGTTGGTCGTGGCGGTCGACATCGACGCGGACGCGGTGGACGTCACCCGTGAGAACGCGGCCCGCAACGGTGTCGAGCTGACGGCGGTGCGTGGTTCGGTCGCCGACCTGGAGCACCCGGCCGACATCGTGATCGCCAACCTGATCAGCGACGTGGTCGCGGACCTCGCGGCCGAACTGGTCGCCGCCTGTCTCGGCGTGCTCGTGGTCAGCGGCATCACCACCGAGCGGGCCGACGACGTCCTCGCTTCGCTCACCGGCGCAGGTGCCGAGGTGGAGGAGGTGCGCCACCGGGACGGGTGGATCGCGGCGCGGCTGCGTGTCACGGACGCCGACCGCCGACCGGAGCGCTCGGAGGAACGCCTCGCGCACCCCCAGCAGCAGCGCGCCCGCACCCGCTCGAGCCGGGCCGGCGCAACGAGGGCGACCCGGACGCTGGCCACGGGGCTCGTACTGGCGTTCGCGCTGCTGCTCGGGACGACCGCCTGTACCAGCCCGGCGACGCGGACCACGCCCGAGGACGATCCTGCCGCGACCGCCAGCCAGCCGGTCCTCGACCCGGCAGCGCAGGCGCTGGTCGAGGAGGTCGAGCAGGCACGCGACCTGGTCGCCCGCATCCGCGGCGAGCTGGATCGGGCCAGCGACGGTGGTGGGCTGCCGGCGGTCCGCGCCGCGGCCAGCGCCGCTGACGAGCTGCTGGTGGCCACCACCGACAGCGCTCGTCAGGCGCTGCTGCCCGGCGAGGCGGCCGAGCGCACCGAGCGTGCCACGACCGACTCGGCGTTCACCGTGCTCCTGAACCGTGGCCGACAGGTCGGCGGCACGATCGGGCGCGACCTCGTGGAGTCGTTGCGCGATCCCATCGCCGGGGACCTCGGGGCGTGGGAACTCGACGCACCCGGCGTGGTCGCCAACGCCCGGGCCGTCACCGTGGGTGCCGACGACCTCGAGACCGCCGAGCAGCGGGTGTTCAGCCTCGATGGCGAGGCCAGCCGGGCGATCGCCTGGATCGACCTGGCGCGCACCAGCGAGGAGCTGGACCTGGCCCGCCGCGCGGCGTCCCGCGCCACCGACCACCTCGACGTCATCGAGATCGCCCTGCGCGCGGTGGTCGAGCGCAGCACCGGATCCGACCCGGCGGGTTCGGAGACGGAGACCCGGGAGGAACTGGGACCGACCCTGGACGAGGGCGCCGACGGGGGAGCAGCCGAGGGAGCAGAGGGATGAGCCGAGCCGGGTCGGGCCGCGCTCCCCTGCCGCGCGAGCCGCAGCTGGTCACCGTCGATGGGATCACCCACGGCGGAGAGGGCGTCGCCCGCCTCCGGGGCAAGGCCGTGTTCGTCCCGGGTGCGCTGCCTGGCGAGCGCGTCCGGCTGCAGGTCACCGACGACCGGGCAAGGTGGGCACGAGCGCGCCTGCTCGAGGTGGTCGAGCCGAGCCCCGGGCGGGTCGCGCCCCCCTGCCCCTTCGTCCCCGAGTGCGGCGGCTGCGACCTCCAGCACGCCACGCCCACGACCCAGCGTGCCCTGAAGACCCGGGTGGTGCGCGAGCAGCTGCAACGGCTCGGTGGGGTCACCGAACCACCGGTGCTCGCCTGCCGAGCCGTCGGGCCCGACGTCGGCTACCGCGCCCAGGCACGGCTGCACGCCGCACCGGACGGTCGGCTCGGTTTCCACCGGGCCGGCAGCAACGAGGTCGTGCCCGTCGACCGTTGTCTGGTGCTCACCTCGGGCGCCCAGCACCTGCGGGAGCAGGTGGGTGACGCCACGGGGGCGGCGGAGGTCCGGCTCAGGCGGTTCACGCCCGAGGGCGAGGGGAGTGCCGTGCTGACCCCTGGCCCTGGGCCCCTCGAGCTGCCCGCCGGCGACTTCGACCTGCTGCTCACCCAACCCGACGGTGCCGCCGTGGCGATGCGCGGTGACGGCGACATCGAGGTGGAGGTGGACGGGCTGCGGTTCGAGGTGCCGGCGCTGAGCTTCTTCCAGCCCGGGGTGGCGGCGGCGACGGCGCTGCTGCGCGAGGTCGTCGAGGCCGCCGGCCCGATCGACGGCGCCCTGACCTGGGATCTGTACGCCGGGGTCGGCCTGCTCTCGCTGGGTCTCGCCCGGGCCGGCGCCGAGGTGGTCGCGGTCGAGGGCGATGCGGCCGCGGTGGCGGCCGCCCGGCGCAACGCTCAGCGCAACGCCCTGTCCCTGGACGTCCGCCACCAGGCGGTGCAGCCGCTGCTGCGCCAGGCGGCCCGCGGAGCCTCGGCGGTCCCGCCCGGCGAGACGCCGACCCCGCCGGCACCACCGCTCGATCCGCCCGACGTGGTGGTGCTCGACCCTCCGCGTACGGGAGCCGGAGAGCAGGCCATCACCGATCTGTGCACCCTCGCACCGGCGGCGATCGTCTACGTGGCCTGCGACGTGGCCGCTCTGGCGCGGGACACGCGCCACCTGGCCGCCAAGGGCTACCGGTTGCGTCGTGCCGCGCCGCTGGACCTGTTCCCGATGACCCACCACGTCGAGGTCGTGGCCACCTTCACGCCCTGAGCTGCTCAGGATGGCCACAGCGCGATCCGCGTCGGACCGCCACGGTCCGACACGGTCCGACACGCATCGGATCGCAGGACGGTCACCAGCGAACCGCTCCCGCGGCGGCGTGTTTCCACCTAGCGTGGGGGCAACCGACGCCGCACCGGGAGCCGGCGGCCGCGGAGCAGCGATCCAGGGAGGCCACCCCGTGTCCCGCGAACTCCACGTCTACGCCTACGTCGAGGCGCCCTTCGACCTGTGCATCCGTCTGCTGGCGGAGAACGCCACCCGCGTGCTGCAGCAGGCCACCGACGAGTCCGTCGAGCAGGCCCGGGTGCTGTCACGTCCGCTGGAGGTGGAGGTCGGCGGTTTCTCCGTCTCCCACGAGGTGGTGATCGAGATCGGCGAGTTCCAACCTCGCCAGATGACCTCGTCGGTCGTCCCACTGAACTGGCACGCCGAGGTGGGACGGCTGCTGTTCCCGACCATGGAGGCGGAGCTCGAGATCGCGGCGCTGGTGTTCGATCCGCCGCTGACCCAGGTCAAGCTCCGCGGCACCTACGAACCCCCGCTCGGAGCGCTCGGCGCCGGCGCCGACCGCCTGGCGCTGGGCGGGCTGGCGGAGGCGACCGTGCACCGGTTCGTCCACGAGGTCGCGGACCAGCTCCGCCGACTCGTGGAGGCGATCCCCGAGGACGAACGCCTGTGGTCGCCACCTCCCGGCTAGATCTCCAACCAGGTTCCACGCCGGGCGGTCCGGCACCGGTCCAGCCGCCGGGCGATCCTGGCCGAGCTCAGGCGGGGTCGACGTCGACCGTGGCGCCGACACGCAGCCAGCCGCTGCCACGCACCCGCCACACCAGGGACACGAAGCGCACCAGCATGAGCAGCTGGACCGCCGCCCACAACCCGAGCACACCGCCGCCCAGGCTGGCCACGACCTGCCCACCGACCCCGCCGACGATGCCGGCGAGCAGGGTCCAGGTGCGCAGGTAGGCGAAGTCCTCGGCGCCCATGAGCACACCATCCAGGGCGTAGACCGGCCCGTTGAGCACCTGGCCCAACGCCAGCAGCCACCAGGCGGTCGCGACCGTTGCCAGCACCTCGGGATCGTCGGTCAACACCCGCGGCAGGGGTCCGGCACCGAGCCCCAGCACGATCGCCAATGCGATCCCACCGCCGACGCCCCACCACCACACCGTGCGGCCGGTGGCCCGTGCCTCCTCCCGGTCACCACTGCCGAGCGCGGTGCCCACCATGGCCTGTCCGGCGATGGCCACGCCATCCATCAGGAACGAGAGCAGCAGCATCGTCTGGTAGAGGACCTGGTAGGCCGCGGCGGTCTCGGCGTCTATGCGGGCAGCCGCGGCGGCGATCGCCAGCAACCCGAGCACCAAGCCGCCGGTCCGCAGCACCAGATCGCGACTGACGGCGAACAGGACCCCGAGCTCTGCGCGCAGCGGTACCCCGTGGCCCCGCAGGGGCAGTCCGGTCCGACGCAGCAGAGCCACGAAGGCCAGCACGGTCAGCACCTCGGCGGCCACCGTCGCCCACGCGGCCCCGGCGATCCCCACGCCCACACCGAGCACCAGCCAGAAGGTGAGCGCGGCGTTGACGATGTTGGCCCCGACCGCGACCCCGAGGGGGGTCCGCGTGTCGGACACCCCCCGGAAGGCACCGTGTCCGACGAACCCCAGCAGGAGGAACGGGATCCCGACCGCCCGTATCCGCAGGTAGGTGGTCGCCGGGTCCAGCAGCGAGGGCACGGCACCGAGCCCGCGCAGGATCGCCGGTGCGAGCGCGAACAGCACGACCGCCACCAGCACACCGAGGACGAGGGCGATCTGCACGGCGTGGCTCACCCGCCGTCCGGCGGTCCCACGGTCACGAGCCCCCACCGCGCGCGCCACCGCCGAGGTCGTGCCGAAGACCAGGAAGTTGAACACCCACGACCCCGCCGCCAGCACCGACACCGCCAGCCCGAGGGCACCGAGTTCAGCGGCGCCGAGTCGGCCGACGACGGCGGTGTCGACCAGCCCCATGACGGGATCGGCGATCAGGGTGACCGTCGCCGGTAGCGCGAGGGCGACGAGACGGCGTGAGCGGGTCGACACGGTGGGCCTCACGCGGCGGCGGAAGGTGGCGAGAGCGAACGGGAGGGGCCGGGGCGAAGGGACGGGGAGCACGCTAGCTGTGCCCCGGCCGGACCCGGCGGCGGTGGCTGCCCCGGGCACCGCGGGTCGGACCGCGCCGCGGTGGCCGTCGCCGGGACCTTCGCCCCTCCCGGTGTCCCACACGGCGCGCTTGGCTGGCCGGGACGCCTCCAACCGGACCCAGGCACAGCCGCGGCCCCGGAGGCGTCCAGCAGGAGCAGGGACAGGAGTCACCGGTGGGAACCGCCCAGCGGACCTCGACCACCGGACCCCGCGACGGACCCACCGGGTCCGTCGCTTCTTCGTGCGAGGAGACGGACACCATGGAGGTTGACACGATGGAGGCGATCGAGACCGATCACGTGCGTGGCACCGCGGTGCGGCGCGAGATCACGACCGGGCCGAGTACCCGCGTCGACGTGCTGACGGTGCCACCCGGAGGTGAGGTCGGCGCCGAGGTCCACTCGGGCGCCGACGAAACGCTGGTGGTCGTGGCGGGCAGCGGCGAGGCCGAACTCGACGGCGAGCGGACACCGGTGCGCGCCGGCAGCCTGGTCTTCGTCCCCAGCGGCACCCACCACAACGTCCGCAACCCCGCACGCGTCCCCCTGCGGCTGTACGTGGTCCACGCCGCCACTGCGTAGGCGGCTGAACGCTCAGCCCGGACCCTGTTCTCCGATCGCCACCTCGCGGGCCCGGATGGTCCGCTCGTGTGGAGCACCGGGCCACAACGGCGCCAGGATCGGTCGCACGGTGGCGGTGCAGGTGACCTCGGCGCGTGCAGGCGGCCCGGTGGCCAGTGCCTCGATCGTGCAGGTGAGCTGCGAGAGCGACCGGTCGAGCGACTGCCGCGCGACGATCTGGTCGCGCCGCGCCCCGGCCCGCTCCCGGTCCAGGGGCACCGCGGCCACCTCGCCGTCCTGAGCGAAGAAGGCGTCGACGTCCACCGCCGCCACGGCGTCGTTGGCGACCGCGGCCGCGACGTCCACGAGCCGACGCTGGCCGAGGAACACCGTGGCGGTGTCCAGCGCCACCGCACCGAGCCCGAACACGATCAGCACCGCCGCGGGGAACAGCACCATGGTGTTGCCGGGCTGCTCGCGCCAGATCCTGCTGCTTCGCACCCGGCCTGCCGGCGCAGACGCCACATCAGAAGCCACAATCGTCCACTCCGTCGCCCTCCAGACCGCTGCGGAAGGGGTCGACCACCTCGGCGTAGCTCGAACGCACCGGGTAGGTGGCTGGCGCGACCAGGCCGGGCACCACCGTCGCCGCGACCTCGAGCTCGACGGTGACGGCCACGGTGGCGCACCGTGTCAGCCCGAGCGTGGCATCGGTCAGGAGCGGGGCCGCGGTGTAGCCGTGGGCGGCGAAGGCCTGGCGTGCCGCGCTGGCGGCGCGTGCCTCGAGCTGCGTGGCCGTCAGGTCGGGACGTTCGGCCTGGACCACTGCCCGGACGGCCTCCCGAGCCGCCGCCGAGGTGGCGAACTTGGCGTCGACCACCGCCCAGGCGTTCACGACGACCAGCGTGCCGAAGACGAAGACGAGGACGCCGAGCGCCAACGCCTCCAGGCCGGCCGTGAAGCCGGCCTCGTCCTCGCTCCACCCTGGTATCAGCGCGCCACCTCGCGTTCTGTCAGGAAGCTCGCGGACCGGTCGACACGGGCGATGGCACGGTTGCCGAAGATGCTGAGCGAGCGTGCCGGTGACGGGCCCGCGATGCGCACCGTGGTCGGCACACCGGCAGAGCCTGGTCCCGGCGGGGCGCCGGCGGCGCAGGCGACGGTGACGCCTGGGCGCCGTCCCCACTCCCCCAACCGCTCGACCACCCGGCTCTCGACCCCCTCGCAGCGCCCTCCCTCCGTGGAGGCCCGACGCGCCTCGTCGAAGGCGACCGCAGTGACCATCGACGTGGCGTAGAGGTGCACCATCACCTGGGTCGAGAGCAGCAGGAAGCCGAGGAAGATGGCCACGCCGAAGGACATGGTGATCGGACCGGAGCCGGCCTCGTGGCCGTTCCCGCGGCGGCCGTTCCCGCGGCGGCCGTTCCCGTGGCCGTTCCCGCGCCCGTTCGCATGACCGTTCGCCTGGCCGGGCTGACCGCGTCCGCACCTCAGCTGCCGATGGACTCGACCTCGGAGGTGATGCGTTCGTCGGCGGAGGTGAACACGCCCTGGAAGGCGACCCACATCAGCCCGCCGATGATCGCCATGATCAGCACGGCGATCGCCGTGGAGATGACGCCTTCGCCGGCCTCTTCTGCCTGGAGGCGGTCGAGCAGGCTGTTGTTGTGCAGGAGTTCCATGATGACCCCGTTCGGTGTCTGGCCCACCCGGACCCGGTGGGTCCGTGGTGGGGTGGGTGATGCTCCCCGGCGGGCGCGCGGGGAGCTGAGCGGTGGCCCTTCGGCCCCGCGGCTTCGCGACACGGTCGATGCTCACGTCAGGAACCCCGACAGTGCGGAGGTGAACGGGATGCCGATGAACACCACACCCGGCGCGAGCGTGGCCACCGTCACCGGGATCCAGACCTGCTGTCCGCGCTTCTCGATGGTCTCCACCAGCTCACGCTGCACGTCACGGCGCATCCCGCGGGCTTCGGCGGCGATCAGCCGCCCGAGATCGCTGGCTTCACGGTTGAGCGCCAGGACGGCCACGAACCGCTCGACCGCATCGACATCAGCGAGTTCCGCCCACTCACGCAGCGCTGCGGTCTCGTCCCGCCCCTGACGGATCCGTGCGAGCACGTGCCGCAGGTCGGTGGCGACCGTGCCACGACCGCGACGCGCCACCCGATCGATCGCACCGACCAGGGAGTAGCCCGCGGCCAGCAGCATGCCGATCTGCTCCGCCACGACCGGCAGCTCGAGATGCACGGAGCGCTTCCAGCGGTCGGACGCAGCGGTCACCTGCTGCTCGAGCACCAGGAAGGCCAGCAGCATCCCCCCGAGCGTGAGCAGCAGGGCCACGGCAGGTGGCGGACGCGTGGCGATCACGGCCAGCGCACCGATGCCCAGGCCCGCGAGTGCCCAGCCGATCTGGCGGACCCGGAACTCGGTGACGTCCAGGTCGGCGTGCACACGGCGCAGACGACGGTCGAGATCCTCGCTGACGCCGAACAACCGGGAGAACTGTGCACCGAGGGAGCGGGCCAGCGGACCGACGGCCTCTCGGAAGGACTCGACGGACAACAGCCCGCTGCGCGGGCGCTGCCCCATCCCACCCGGCAGGTACGGGCCGATCCGCTCGGCGAGCGGCCGCCGTGAGAACCATCGCAACTGCGACAGCAGCAGGGTCAACCCTGCCCATAGCAGCAGGGCGCTGAGCAGGAGCCACACGGTCATGGAGCGGCCTCCACGTCGTGGAAGAAGACCCGCTCCTCCTCGGGGAGCTTGAGCAGGTGGCTGGCCCACATCCAACAGCCCGCCATCATGGCGAAGGCCACCAGCACCCACAGCTGCCCGGTGGTCGTCTGGAAGGCTGCCCGCCCGTCTCCGATGCCGAGCCCGACCAGGGCCATCCCCACGGGCACCACGATCACGAACGAGCGCGCGAACCGGACCCCGGCCTGCTTCGCTCTCGCGTCCTTACGGCCCTGGAGATCGTCGGTGCGGTCGTCGACCAGGGCCCTGAGCCGCTGGTCCACGTCGGTCCCACCGACCTCCTGCGCGATCAGGAGCGTCTCGCACACGGCGTCCGCGGTCGGATCGGCGAGGTGGGCCTTGAGCACCTGCAACGTGCGGTCGAAATCGGTGGAGATCAGCCACTCCCGCTGTGCGGCGGCGAACGCCGGGCGCATCTCCTCGGGACCCTTCGACCCGACCGAGAACAGGGCCTGGGGGATCGACCGGCCGAGGGTGACCGCCTGGAGCCGCAGCTCCTCGATCATGCGTGGCCAGGCCTCCCGGGCCAGCTCCTGGCGAGCACGTCGGCGGCCGCGGGTGCTGGCGACCGGGATCGCAGCGGCAGCAGCACCTGCTCCCAGGGCAGCGAGCAGGCCGCCGTAGACGGCGTAGCCGAAGGCGGCGGCCACGGCGAACAGGACGATCGCGACCGCGACGAACTCCACGACGCGCACGCGCTCCAGCCCGGCCTGCACCAGCACGTCCGCCAGGTGGGTCCGTCGCCGCCGTCGGCCCAGGCCGGGCGAGACCCCGACACCTCGCCAGCCGAAGATGAGCGAGGTGTAGATCAGGAACACCCCGTAGGCCGCCAGCAACGCGACCAGGAACGCCAGCAGGCCCGTGGTCATGGCTGGCCCGCCGACGTCCGGGCGACCGCACCTGCGTCCAGGAGCCGCTGGAGGTCGATCCCGGCTGCCGAGAGGGCATGCGCGCACCGCACCGGCACGTTGCCGGTCCACGCCAGCGGCGCGTCCGGCGTCGCACGGGCGAACAGATCGGTCACCGTGAAGGCGGTGGCGCCGTGGCCGGTCTGCTGGTCCTCCACCGCGATCACCTCGTCGACCTGTGGGACCCCGGCGACCCGGGAGGTGTGGACGACGATGTCGACCGCTTCGGTGACCAGGGTGTTCAACGCCGTCATGGGCAGCTCGGATCGCGTGTCCGCCAACTGACAGATGAACCGCAGGCGGGACAGCGCCTGGCGCGCCGAGCCAGCATGGATCGTCGTGAACCCCTGCACCCCGGAGGAGAGGGTGAGCAGCAATGGGAGGGCTTCGCGATCACGGACCTCACCGACGATGGCGACGTCCGGCGCCATGCGCAGGAAGCCCGAGACCAGCCGCCGTAGGTCGATCTCGGAGCGGTCGGGCCGGGCAGCCCGGGTCTGCATCGACGCCACGTTGGGCAGCGGCACGTCGACCTCGAAGACCTCCTCCGCCGTGACCACCCGTAGCCCCGGATCCAGCTCCGCCGCGCAGCACGACAGCAGCGTGGTCTTCCCCGAGCCGGGTGGACCGGCGAACACCGTCGACAGGCCGGCCCGGGCGACGGCTCTCAGGAGGTCGCCGACCTGGGTGGTCATCATCCCCCGATCGATCAGCTGGTCCAGAGAACGGAACGCGACACCGGTGAACCGTCGGATGTTGACGATCAGGTGCGACCCCCGGCCGATGTCGCGGTGCACGATGTGCAACCGGGCACCGCTGTCGAGCTGGGCGTCCTGCAGACCCTCGGAGGGGTCGAGCTTGCGGTGGGAGGTCGACGCGTCGTCCAGGATCTTCGTCAGCGTCCTGAGCACGTGCTCATCATCGTGGAACGCTTCATCGTGGTAGCCGGACACGCCGGCGTGCCGCTTGACGAAGATCTGATCGGGAGCGTTGATCATGATCTCCCACACGTCGTCGTCGGCGAGCAGCGGCTCCAGCGGGCCGTAGCCCGTGAGGTTGCGCTGGGCCTTCTCGACGACCACCTCGGGGTCGGGCAGGTCGTACTCGCGCAGGCCGTGTTTGAAGTCCAGGCTCCAGCGGGACACCTCGTCGGCCAGTAGCTCGGACAGACGTGTCCGGGTGCCCTGGCCGTCGAGGTCGAGCGACTCGTCCTTGGCCCGCTGGAGCACCCGCTGCTCGATCTCTACCAGGGGTGAGGAGAAGGCGTTCACGTCCCCGGCCCCTCCTGTGAGGTGAACCCACCGAGGCTGCCCGGCACGACCGCGACCGGCTCCGGGGCCGGTGCGCCGTCGATGCCGCGCTCGCCCGCGCGTTCCAGCGTCGCCGAGGCCGCACGAGCCAGCGACCGGGCCATGGCCGACGGCAGCGCCACGCCGTCGCGCAGGGCCTCTTCCACCGCTCGCTCGGACACGTGGAGGGGGTTGGCCAGGGCGGCGGCCCCGGATCCGAGGCTGGCCTGCGCCACCCGCGCGAGTGCGCTGGTCAGGGCTGCTCGCCGCCGGGCCGATCGCGGTCCCCGGTTGATCACCGGCAGCAGACGCTCGAGCGGGACGCCGAACCCCTGCAGCTCACCCACCGAGCGCGCCAGCGCGTACAGCCCCTTCATCGAGGGTTCGGCCACGACCAGGACCAGATCGGCTCGCGCCAGCGTGGCTCGCGCGAGCAGGTTGCGATCCTCGACATCGCTGGAGCCCGACTCCGCCTCCCCCTCCACGTCCAGCTCGACATCCGCGACGACCACGTCGGCGAGGGCCTGGAGGGCATCCAGGGCGCTCTCCAGTGCTCGCGGCCGCAGCGCCACCCAGTGGCGTGGGCGCCTGAGACCGAGCAGCAGCTGGTAGCCCCGGGCCGGGACCTCGAAGGTCTGGTCGACGACTACCCCCAGCGGCGGACGGGACGTGCGATGCGCCTCGATCACCTCCTGGAGGCTGGGCACCAGTACGCGGGAGTCGTGCAGCAGCGCCTGATCCGCCACCCGGCATAGGTCGGCCAGCAGGACCGTCGGGTCTTGCCGGGTCGGGTCCTGCCCGCTCACCTCCGGCCGACCGGCCCTGCGCCGGTGCGCCCTGGGCAGGTGACCGTGGCCACCGGCCAGCCCCTGCGCGAGCGCGATGGCCAGCGTGGACGCGCCGGTCCCGCCGGGTCCGCCGACGGCGATCAGGCTCCCACGCGCCGCCGGCGGTGCCGTGGACGGCGCGAGCGGGTCGAGGTCGAGCGCGCCGATCGGGATGGCCGTGGCCTGGAGCACCTCGACCAGTTCGTCACGCGAGAAGGCCTCCGCGAGGAGCGCCGCCGCGCCGAGCTCACGCCAGGCCCGAAGGCCCTGCGCGTCCACCACCAGCACGGCAACGCCCGCTTCACCGGCCTCGGCGATCAGATCCCGGTCGAGTCCGGGGAAACTGCCGTCGATCAGGACCGCGGAGAACGCACGCCCGGAACGCAGGCGGGCCCGGAGCTCACTGACGGAGACGCAGCGGACGAACTCGACCGGCAGCATCGCTGCTGCCGCCCACTGTCCGACCCTCCGGTACCACTCGACCCGGGGTTGTGCGAGTCCGAGCACGACGTAGCGTTCCCTCATCGGCCACCTCTCCGCGACGCGGTGGTCGGGAGCGGCCGGGTCGGATCCGGGCGCGGGCCGAGCTCCTCGGGTGTCGCTCGGAACGCACCCGGTGCGCGGTCCTCGACCCCGGGTCTGGCCGTGGACCGGGTGACGAACACCTCCGCGGTGTTGACGGCGTGCCCGAGCGCCTGGACCTCGCGTAAAGCGGAGACCGCCACGGTCAGGGTCACCTCGGGGCTGTCGCCGAGCGGTCCGCCATCGGCAGCGGCCACCCGCAGCAGCGGGACCCCGCGCACGACGTAGGCGGTGTAGGCACTGTCCCCCGAGCCGAACGTGGCCAGCACGTCGATGCGCTCGCCCGGCTGCAACCGCCCGGCGACGGCGGCGTTGCGCGGCAGCGCGAAGGACAGGGTCTGGGCCTCATCGACCCCGCTGTCCTCGGCCAGCTGGGTCCAGGTGAGCAGATCGCCGGGCTGCAGCGGCGCGACGAGCGACCGACCCACCAGGGCGTCCACGTCCGATGCCGGGATCGCCCGCGCCGCCACCTCGCTCGAGAGCTCCAGGGCGACCGTGCCGAACCGCTCGCCGACGTCACCGAGCGACCGGAGTCGCGTCCCCGGCTCGATCGTGGCGGTCGCGACGACGTAGCGACCCGTGGGTGCCGCGGTCGCATCGAGGTAGGCGGCGAAGGTGGCGACGGCGGCCGCGGCCACCAGCAGCGCGCCGACGACGGCACGACCACCGGGCAGGCTCCGGGGCGGGCGGATCCGGCGAGGGCTGGGCGCGGGGCCGGGGACCCCGCTCGCAGGACCGTTCCCCTGCTCGGTCATGGAGGTGACGTCGGCCACCGTGTTCCCCCCGCTGCCGTTCCCCAGTTGTCATCCGTCCCGGTGGCGCCGCACCGGCACGACCGCGGACAGTAGTCACGCTCTCTGCCTCGGTGGTCGGTGCGTGCGTTGTGAGCCCTGCGTGTCTCACCATGGAAGAGGTCGTGGACCTTCGGAGAGCAACCAGGTAACGTCTCGTCTAACTGGAGGCAACGAGATGGCGCAGGACGAGATCACCTGGCTGAGCACGCGGGAGGCCGCCGGCCAACTCGGGATCACGACGCGCACCTTGTACCGCCTGATCGACAGTGGGCAGCTCCCGGCCTACAAGTTCGGCCGCGTCATCCGCCTCAAGGAACACGAGGTCGAGTCCTTCGTCGAGGGTGCCCGCATCACTCCCGGCGAACTCGAACACCTCTACGCCGATGGCGGCCACGGCGACGACGAGGACCTCTAGCCGGACCCCTGACGCGGCGCGCGCCACAGACAGCGCCCTCAGCTCTCGGCGAGGACCACCCGCTCGTCGCCGGCTCCACGAGCGACGACCTCACCGAGCACCCACGCATCGACCCCGCGGTCAGCCAGGATGGCCAGCGCGGCTGCCACCTCGCCGTGCGGGACCACCGCGACCATCCCGACCCCGCAGTTGAACGTGCGCCACACCTCGTCGTCATCGACCGGCCCCTGTGCGGCCAGCCAGCTCACGACCGCCGGCCACTGCCAGCTCGAGGTGTCGACCCGGGCGCCGAGGTGGTCCGGAAGCACCCGCGGCAGGTTGCCGGGCAGGCCGCCTCCGGTGATGTGGCTGAAGGCGTGGACCTC
>CAYXJD010000040.1:1828-16796 GCA_964465225.1 uncultured Actinomycetota bacterium | reverse complement strand
CGTCGACGAGCCGTGAGTCGCCGAGGTAGTCGTAGCCCCACACCCGCTCGAGCAGTTGCTCTCGGGAGAGCACCTGCCCGGCGTGTCGGGCGAGTTCGGTGAGCAGGCGGAACTCCGTGGGGGTGAGCTCGATCGGCTGCCCGTCACGTTCGACGGTGTGGGCCGCCACGTCGATGCGCAGCTGGCCCACCCGCAGCAGGTCGCCGTGGCCGTGGTCGCTGCGGCTCGCGCGCCGCAAGGAGGCGCGGACGCGGGCGATCAGCTCGGCCATCTCGAAGGGCTTGGTGACGTAGTCGTCCGCACCCGATTCGAGTCCGACGACCACGTCGAGCGTGTCGGAGCGGGCAGTGAGCATCACGACCGGGGTGGCGGAGTCGGCCCGGATCGCCTTGCAGACCTCCAGCCCATCGATGCCCGGCAGCATCACATCCAGCACCAGCGCATCCGGGTGATCGGCACGGAACCGCTCCAGGCCCTCGGTACCGGTGGCGGCGGTGAGCACCTCGAAGCCCGCCTGCTGCAGCCCGCGCTCTGTCAGCTCCCGGATCGAGGGGTCGTCCTCGACCACCAGGATCGTCGCGTCCATCTGCGCTCCACCTCACCGCCTGCTCCGCGCCCTGCGGTCCCTGTGAGCCTGCCAGGTGTCCCCGACCGGTGTGGTCAGGTGAAACCGGTCGGTATGCGCTGCCATGGCACCGCTGTTTCCAGCTCCGCGGCGAGTCGCAGGAGACCGGCCTCGTCCCATGGCCGCCCCAGGAACTGGACCCCGACGGGCCCGTGCTCGACATCGTGGTGTAGCGGCAGGCTGATGGACGGCTGTCCGGTCAGGTTGGCCAGCGGGGTCAGGCCGACCCACGCGGTCTGGTCGGCGAACACCGCCTCGCCGTCCCAGCCCGCGTAGTGCCCGTTGGGCCGCGACGGTCCGGTGACCACCGGCTGCACGACCGCGTCGAGGTGGTCCATGGCGGCGATGACCCCCCGGGCGGTGAGCTGGATCGCGAACTGCGCGGCGGCGGCCTCGGCCGCGCTGCGTTGCCGGCCGATCTCCGCGAGCCAGGCGTTCACGGGCTCGAACATCGTCGCGTCGACCGGTTGCGAGGCGACGTTGGCGGCCCACAGGGTGCGCAGCTGGTCGCTGATGGCGGGATCCACCGGCAGTGTGACCTCCTCCACCTCGTGGCCGAGCTCCTCGAGCACCTCGACCGTACGGTCGAGTGCCGCGGTGACCGAGGGATGGTGCCCCTCCGGGGTGAACGGCGCCTGGCGGTCGATGCCGATCCGCAGCCGGCCCACGGGTGCTCCCACCTCCTCGAGGAAGGGGCGCGATGGGGGTGGGGCCATGCCGGGATCTCCGGTCGCGTAGCCCGCCACGACGTCCAGGCTCAGCGCAGCGTCCGCCACGGTGCGTGTCAGTGCCCCGCCGGTGCTCAGCCCGAAGGACAGTTCGCCGAACAGCGGTCCGCTGGAGACCCGGTCACGAGCCGGTTTCAGCCCCACCAGGCCGTTGACGGCTGCCGGGATACGGATCGAGCCGCCGCCATCGGAGCCCTGCGCGAGTGGGCACAAGCCCGCCGCCAGCGCGGCCCCGGCCCCGCCCGACGAGCCCCCGGCGTTGCGTTCGAGGTCCCAGGGGGTCGCGCACGGCCCGTGCAAGACGGTGTCGGTGTGCCCGATCGTGCCGAGCTCGGGCACGTTCGTCTTGCCCAGACCGATGGCGCCGGCGGCCACCAGCTTCGCCACGATCGTGTCGTCGGTCGGGGCGATCCACTCCGCCAGACTCCGGGTCCCCATCGTGGTCCGCACGCCCTGCCACAGGTTCAGGTCCTTGATGGCCACCGGCAGGCCGTGCAGTGCCGGGAGAGTGGCGCCCGCGGCCGCACGTTCGTCCGCCTCCGTGGCGGCGGCGCGTGCTCGCTCCGCGGTCACCTCGACGTAGCTGCCCACCCGGCCGTCCAGTCGGACGATGCGCTCCAGGTACAGCTCCACCAGTTCGCGGGCCGCCAGTTCCTTGCGGTGCAGCCGGGCCAGCAGCTCCGTGGCGCTCGCGAAGGCGAGGTCCGCATCGTTGACCATCGAGGCTCCTGTCCGCCGGCCGGAGGCCGGGTGATGGTGCCGCGGCACCCTGCTGGGTCACCCCACCGGATCGCGTCCCCCGGTCACTCCACCGGGTACAGGGGATCGACCTGGGCAGCACCGTCGAGCAGGTCCCCAGCCCGTGCACCGAACGCGCTGACGTGCGGCGAGGCGTTGTGCGCCTCCCAGTGCTCGCGGGTGGCCCAGGTCTCGTGGAAGGCGAAGAGCGTCGGGTCCTGTGGGCTGCGGTACAGGTCGTAGTGCACGCAGCCGGGCTCCTGCCTCGTCGCCTGCACGAGGTGGGTGAGCGTTGCGAGCAACTCGTCGCTGCGGCCCGGCTTGGCACGCAGCCGGGCGATGACCGTCAACGGCGCGTCCACACGGGCTCCTTCGTCCTCACGCCCCTGCTCATCAGCGGCCGGCGACCAACCTAGTCGTGCGCGACCGTACGCTCGGTTGTGGCCGATCACGCGAGGAAGTCCCGCAGCACCTCGGTGTACTCCGCGGGCCGGTCCAGGTAGGGGAAGTGGCCACCCTCGGCGAAGGTGTGGACCCGGGCCATGGGGTAGGTGGCCAGCAGCGCTGCCCGCAGCCGCGGCTCGAGCAGGGGGTCGTTGTCCGACTGCAGCAGGAGCAAGGGGAGCCCGTCTGGTGCGGGATCGCAGATGGTGAACGGCTCGATCACGGTGCGGTAGCGGGCCAGGAGCCGCTGCTTGAGCCCAGGGAGCCGTGCCTGTTCGGCGAGGTAGGCGGCGACCAACGGCGAACCCTGAGATGCCGGGAGGACCCTGCGGGTGTTGCTGGCCCGGAAGGCGGTTGCCACCACACGCTCGGGCAGGAGCCGACCGATGCGCGCGCGCCAGCGATGCCTCTCGCGGAGCTGATCGTTCGGGGGGAAGGTGTTGGCGAACACGGCGCGATCGATGCGGTCGTCGTGGTACTGGACCAGGTACTGGGCCAGGTACCCGCCGAGCGAGGAACCGACGATGGCGCTGCTGTCCACGCCGACGGCGTCGAGGATCGCGAGGATCCCGGTCGCCAGCTGCGACAGGCTCGGCACCGGCGGGTAGGACACGGCCATGACGCGGTGGCTGCCCGACAGGGCCTCGAGCTGCTGCCACCAGATGTCGTGGGTGCCCGACATACCGTGGAGGAACAGCACGGTCGCCGGGCCCTCTCCGAACGCCACGTACTCCCAGGTGTGGCCCGCGACGGTCAATCGCTGGGCCGGGTGGGTAGCGCGGAAGGCCTCGAGCGAGGCGATGGTTGCCGGGTCGACGTCGGCGTAGAGCTCCCGGGTCCCGGCCTGTGACCTCGGCAGCCGGTAGAACCCGGCGGCGGCGACGGCCAGCGCGCCACTGGCGGCGATGGCCACGGCGGCACGGGAAGGGCTCACTTGGCCTCTCCGGAACCCATCCGCTGGGCCAGGAGCTGCTCGAGCTGCGCTTCCATCCGTGTGAGGCGTTCAGCGGTGTCCTGGCAGGCCGGGCAGCTGGCAGCGGCGCCACCCGCATCGGTGGCGCCGTGCCCCTCCTCGGACATGAAGTCGACGATGTTGGCGGTGATGATCCCGACCAACCCGATGCCCAGGATCATGATGACGACGGCGACCAGTCGGGCGCCGGCGCTGACAGGGGCGAAGTCCCCGTAGCCGACGGTGGTCGAGGTCACGAGCACCCACCACACGGCGTCACCGACGCTGGTGAAGGTCTGGGGCTCGAGTGCGAAGGTGATGAGTCCGCCGACGATCATCAGGGCGACCACGAAACTGATGACCTTGCCGAGCCCACGGTGACGTAGCACCGAGAACACCTGCCGCCACGATCGGGTGGCGACCGCGAGCAGCCGCAGGACGCGGATCGCACGCAGCGGTCGCAGCATCGGCAGGACGACGACCATGAGATCGAGCACGTGGGTGCGGACGAACCGTCGCCGGTCGGGAGCCAGGCGCAGTCGCCACAGGTACTCCGCGACGAACGCCAGCCAGATCCCGGCGTCGACGACCAGCAGCGTTCGCCTGGCCCAGCCTGCGAGGTCCTGGCTGAACCCCACGGCCAACCCCAGGGTGAAGACCAGGGCCAGTACCGTCATCGGTCGCTGCAGCCAGCGCTCGGCCTTGGCGAAGGCCTGGGCGTCGCGGCGTCGCCGCCACCACGGCACCTCGGCAGCGGCCTCGGTCTCCGCGTCCATCTGCTCGGTCATGGTCGGGTCACCCCTCGGGCCGCTCCGCAGGTGCGGGCGTCAGCCTACGAGCGGCACGGCACTCGTCGAGTCATCATCGACGAGAGGCGTATCCCGATGGGGCTGGCCGGTCCTGCACGACTGCGCAGATGCTCGACCACGACCTCGGCAGGGCCCGGGCTCAGGCGGCGCCATGGGCGATCGAGACGATCTCGGGCCCGACCAGGGACACGTAGTCGGACGTGGCGAGCGTCACGGTCCGGGTGTGGCTGCCGTCGCGGAAGGCGATGCGTTCCTGGGCTCGGAGGTGCTCGTCCAGGAAGGTCGGCAGCCCGTAGAGCTGGCCGAAGGGAGGCTCGGCCCCGGGCTCACAGTCCTCGAACCGTGAGACGAACTCCTCCTCCGTGGCCAGCCGGACGTCGTTGCCCCCGAAGACGTCGTGCGCCCGCTCGAGGTCGAGCAGCTCGGCCCCGGGGATGACCGCCATGGCCAGCTCTCCGCCGATCGACAGCACCACCGGCTTGGCGACCTGGAAGCCACTGATGCCCTCGGCGGCGGCGAGCCGTTGCGCGCTGACCGCGTGGGGATGCTCCTCGACCTCGTACTCGATCCCGTGGTCGTCCAGCAGCGCGTACAGCTTGGTCGCGGGCATGTCCCCACCTCGGTGTCGTGGCTGCTCCCACCGTCCATCGCCGCTGGGTGGATGTCAAGTGTCCGTCCCGGCCGAGACCAGGCCCGTGTTGGCGGCACCGAGGGATCAGCGCAGCCAGCGTGCGGCCAGGTTGATCACCACCGTCAGGACGACCGAGACGACCAGCATCGAGGTGATCGGTAGGAAGACCCGGGTCCGCTCGGTTGCGATCCGGATGTCGCCCGGCAGTCGACCGAACCAGCCCAGCGCCCCGCTCCACACCAGCAGGCCGAGCAGGGCGACGCCCAGACCGAGCATGACCAGTAGCAGTCCCGTGGAGCGCTCCATGCGCCGAACCTAGCGGTCGACGTGGCCCGGGACGTTCGGGACTTTCGGAGGTGACGACGGGTGCCGGTCGGTCGCGTCGCGCCGGCTTCGACGGGTGTTGACTGGCGGTTGACTGGCGGTTGACTGGCGTTCAGCGGATGGCGGCGACACGGCAACACCTCGGTGGCGGCACCCCGGTCGTGGCAGGCCATGGCCGGGCAACCGCCAGTCAGTACGGGCGGACGGGACCAGACGGGCTCGGTGCTGTTCGGCACGCAGGACACGGAGGCTGATATGACCGCCCTGTTGCTGACGGGCTTCCCGGGCTTCCTCGGCTCGGCGTTGCTGCCCCGCCTGCTGGCACGCCGTGACGGTGCCGAGGCCATCTGCGTGGTGCAGCCGCAGCACCTGGTCACCGCGACGGAGCGCCTGCGGGCGATCGAGGCCGAGCATCCCGACGTCGCGGGCCGGACCATCCTGGTCACCGGGGACATCACGCAGCCGGGGCTCGGGATCGATGCCGCCCACCGGTCGGCGCTGGAGCAGGTCACCGAGGTCTGGCATCTCGCAGCCGTGTACGACCTCTCCGTCCCAGAGCGCATCGCCCGTCGCGTCAACGTCGAGGGCACCGACCGCGTGCTGGCGTTCTGCCGCGAGCGTCCGGCCTTGCAGCGGCTCCAGTACGTGAGCACCTGCTACGTCAGCGGGCGTGCCGGAGGCCGTTTCACCGAGGACATGCTCGACGTCGGACAGGCCTTCAACAACCACTACGAGGCCACGAAGTTCGAGGCGGAGCGCCTGGTCCGGGACGCGATGGCGGCCGGGCTCCCCGCGACGATCTACCGGCCCGGCGTCGTGGTCGGGGACTCCCGGACCGGCGAGACCCAGAAGTTCGACGGTCCGTACTACATCGCGCGGTTCCTGCGGCGGCAGCCGCTGCCGGTCGCGGTGCTGCCCTCGGTCGACGAGCACCACACGTTCTCGCTGGTCCCACGGGATTTCGTGGTCGACGCGATGGATGCACTCTCCGTCCTCGAGGTGTCGCTGGGTCGTACCTATGCGCTCACCGACCCGACCCCCCCCACCAAGCGGCAGCTCGCGGAGACCTTCGCGCGCCACCTCGGCAAACGGCTGGTGTGGGTGCCCCTGCCGCTGGGGATCACCAAGGCCGCGCTCACCACCGTGCCGGGGCTGGAGCGCCTGCTCGGGTTGCCTGCGGAGGTGCTGGACTACTTCGCGGCCTCGACCACCTACGCCACCGAGCACACGGTGGAGGATCTCGCCGGCACGGGCGTGTCCTGCCCGCCCTTCGAGCGCTACGCCGGGAGGTTGCTCGCCTTCATGGAACGTCACCCGGAGATCGACGCATCGGCGATGGTCTAGCCCGGTGCTGGGAGCACTGCACGACCCTGGGAGAACCGATGAACACCGCACCGCACCTCACCGCCGTCAACGTGAGCCTGGCCTCGTCCGAACGCGACTACGACGAGGAGGTGAGCTTCCTCCACCGTCGCTTCCGCCTGGTGCGCGTCGGTGTCGACGGTGATCTCGATGCTGCCGCACAGCTACTGGTCGCCTGGGCCGACGAGGCCGACGCCATCGCACTGACCGGGTTGCGCGAGGCGCAGGCACTGGGGCTGTATCGCGGTGATCCCGACGGTATCGATCGGGTCCGAGGGGCGACGTCAGAGGTGCCCGTGGTCGACGGCCGTGTCCTCCACGAGGTGCTCCAGGAATGGGCGATCCGGCGCGTCGAGCAGGAGATGCCCGGGTACTTCTCGAACGCGCGGACGGTGGTGCTGGGGGGCCTGAACCACGATCGCATCACCCGGGTGCTGAAGGAGTTCACCCAGAACCTGCAGTTCGCGGATCCACTGCTGCGGTTCGACGTCCCGGCGACCCTGGACGCCAATCCGGTGCTCGGTCTGGTGGCCAAGGCCGCGTCCGTACCCTACGGGCTGGTGCCGGACCCACTGCGGTCCACGCTACGGAGCCCGGGCCAGCGCGTGAGTCACGCCCTGGCACGCCAGGCCGCACGCGACTGCGATGTCGTGGTCGCCACCTACGAGGAGCTGCTCGGCTTCGGCCTCGAGGACCTCGCGGGCAAGACGCTGGTCTCGTCCTCCATCTCCCAGGAGCGGCTGGCCGAACTGGGCAGCCGCGGGGTGGACATGGTGCTCGACACCATCCCCCAGCCCTTCGACGTGACCGTCAACGCCGCGATGCTCGAAGCCATGATGGTGGCGCTCGCGCCCGACCACGATGGGCTCACCAACGACGACCTGCTCGACATGATCGTCTCGGCCGGTCTCGAGTCACGGACCCTCTATCCGAACGGTCCGAAGCGCAAGAGCCGGTTCGCCTTCGTGATCCACCCCCTGTCCCAGGAGTACTTCCGCAGCGTGGAGCCACTGGGCACCCTGGCGAGGTACGCGCCGGCGCCGGCGATGGACGCGATGGAGAAGGCGCTGGCCTACCTGCCGCCCTTCACCTACAGCCACATCACGGGTATCACCTCACCGACCGGTGCCGAGGCCGAAGGGTGGTTGATCACGGTCGGCGGGACGCCGAAGGAGCTCATGGCCCACCGTCCCGAGTTCACCTACGGCCGGTTGCTCGCGGCGGCGGAGACCGCCCGCAAGCTCGGTGCCCAGGTGATGGGGCTCGGGGCGTTCACCAAGGTCGTGGGCGACGCCGGGGTGACCGTGGCGCGGCGCGCACCGCTGCCCGTGACCACCGGCAACAGCTACAGCGCCTCAGGGGCGCTGTGGGCCGCCCGGGATGCGGTGCTCAGGCTCGGCATCGCCGAACTCGACGACCAGGGCCGGATCAGGGGCAAGGCGATGGTCGTCGGCGCCACGGGGTCCATCGGGTCGGTGTGCGCGCGGCTGTTGGCGCTCTCCAGCGACGAGCTGTGGTTGGTGTCCCCGGAGTCGGCCAAGCTGCTGGCGCTCAAGCACGACATCGAACAGGACGATCCACGAGCGACGATCCACATCGCCGCCACCCCCGACGGTCACCTGGGCGACATGGATGTGATCGTCACCGCCACCTCCGGTGCGGGGAAGCGCGTGATCGACATCATGCAGGTCAAGCCCGGCTGCGTGATCACCGATGTCGCTCGCCCCCTGGACCTCTCCGCCGAGGACGTCGCCAAGCGTCCCGACGTGCTGGTGGTCGAGTCGGGCGAGATCCAGCTGCCCGGTGACGACGTCCAGATGCGCGGGATCGGCCTCCCACCCGGGGTGGCCTACGCCTGTCTGGCGGAGACCGTGGTGCTCGCGCTCGAAGGCCGGTACGAGACGTTCACCGTCGGCCGCGCCATCGAGTGGGAGAAGGTCAAGCAGATCTACAAGCTCGGTCTGAAGCACGGTATGCGGTTGGCCACCATCTCCGGGGTCAACGGGGTCTACACCGATGAGGACATCGCCCGGATCCGTCAGCTCGCGCTGACGCGACGTGCGGAGCTGGTGGCCAGTACGGGGTGAGCACCGCCACCTTGCCGGTCGCTCAGCCCTGCAGGCCTCCTGGTTCGCGCGCACCGAGCAGCACGACCCCGTCCCTGCCGACGCCGGTGTCGTCGAGCGCGGCGTAGCTGTCCGTCGTCACCCGTGCGTGGCGGGCGGTCACGTCGTGGAAGCGCGCCGTGGTCTCCGGGCTGTCGAACCCCGACAGCGGGTAGCCACACAGCAGCGACACCGGTACCCGCCCGAGCAACGCGTTCCAGTGGTCCTCGAGGTCCAGGGCGAGGTCGAGGTCACCGGCCCTCCACAGCAGGGCCACCATCTCGCCGAAGACCCGCAAGCCGTCGCTCCTCGCGGTCACCTCGTCCAAGAAGCGGGAGATCACCTGGTCGAAGCGCGCGCGGGAGAGCCCGCCGTCGATGACCAGCTCTGCCAGGGTCGCTGCAGCGTCCCGTTCGAGGTAGCGGCCCTCCCGTCGGCTCCGCGCGAGGTCGTGGCCGGTGTCCCCGATCGCGGCAGCGATGACGTCCCGGTGGGCCGGCGTCGCGACGACGACGATCGTCTCGCCACGGGAGAGGCCCTCCAGGAGGAAGTGGCGTGCGGCAGCGGCGAGGAACGAACTGCTCTCGTAGAAGGTGACCAGGTGGTCCGCATGGACCGGGTGGGCCGGCTGTTGGTCCCGGCTCTCGTCCTGTTGGCATCCCCGTTGTCCTGGGTGGTGAGGGACGTCGTTCACACGCGTCTCCTTCGGTTCCCGGCCCTCACCATGCCACGTGCCCGGTGGGCCCGCGTCGCTGCCGAGGCCCCCGTCGCGGAACGTGCACCTTCCGCGCGGCGGTGCGGCCATGTCGCAACCCCCATGGCGTCACGGCAGGCGCGTCAGCTGCGCAGGCTGTCCGAAGGTGCCCGAGGGCGACCCTTGACCCGCCCGCTCCCGTCGACAACAGTCGATGAGACAACCGAGTACGAGGAGCAGGTCATGCCAGAGAGCGTCTACAAGGTCGTCGAGTTGGTCGGCAGCAGTTCGGAGTCATGGGAGCGGGCCGCAGCCGTGGCCGTGGAACGTGCTGGATCGTCGCTGCGCGACCTCCGTGTCGCCGAGGTATCCAAGCTCGACATGACCCTCGAGAACGGCGCCATCGTGGCGTACCGGGCGAAGGTGAAGGTCTCCTTCAAGTACGAGGACGTCACCTGACGAGCGCTCGGGCCTGAGCGCGGTGGACGGCATGACGTGCCGTCCACCGCATCATCGGCCATGACCGCAGGTCAGGGTGCTGGCGCCGTGCCGGGCCGGCACCGCCAGCCCTGGACGATCATCGGTAGATCCGGCTCGGTCCACCGAACGCGCAACTCGGTCGGGGTCAGCTCGAACACGGCCAACTGCTCGTAGCGCCGCGCCAACGCCAGGACCTCGGCTCGCTCGGCGTCGATGATCCCGAACCCCGGCTCTTGCCACGACCCGTCGGGTGCGCTGCCGTCCGCGGTGAGGATCTGGCGTCCCCGGTCGGTCAGTTCACGCTCGAGGCTGGCGTTGCGAGCCAGGTTCTCCTCATCTGCGAGCAGCCGCGACCCGGGGTTGCAGGCGGTGATGATGTGGACGTGGCGGGTCCCCGGTGGGAGGCCGTCCGGTAGCCGGCCCGGACCGGTGCTATCGGGCTCCGGTTCGATCGTCACCGGCGCCATCGCCGGGCCCTGCAGCCGGATCACGGACCCGGCGTAGGCTGCGGCCAGCGACGACTCGGTGCGGATCGGATCTGCTTCGGCCGGGGGTGCGGTCCGCTCGTCACGGACCGTGAGCCTGCGGCTGAGTCGGGCGCGGTCCTTCCCGACGGTGCAGGCGAAGGCGACCACCTCGACGCCGGCCTGCCGAGCAGCACGCACGGCGGTGCGCCATGCGTCGTCGGCGGGAGCGGCCAGGTCCAGTACGTCAACGTCCCCGCGCTGGACGACGAACACCACCGCGGCGGGGACGCCCGCCACGCTTGAGCGCGCGAGCTCGGCCAGTTGGCTGCTGGCACGTGTCGACGGTGTGTACGACAGGGCAGCGACCCGGTCCCGTGCCCGGCTGAGCGACTTGACCTCGACCAGGGCTCGTCGCCCATCAGCCAGGGTCAGCTCCAGGTCGAACCGGTGACGGCCTGAGGCGACCTCGCGACGATGGTCGACGACCGGGGGCCAGCCCGGCACCACCTCGCCAGTCGCGAGGTGGCGGACGAGCAGGTCGGTGGCGGCATCGGCAACCAAGGACACCCACGTGCCGTCCCACACCCTGGTCAGCGTCCACCGGGTGCGTCGTGTCGGGTCGGTGTTGGGTGTCAGGAGGAGCCGCGCACCGGGAACGAGCAGGTCGTGGAGCCGTGCGGTGTTGGGTAGGTACGCACGGACCACCTCGCCGTCCTCGCGCGCCGCGGTGACCACGAACCGGTTCTCGCGGGTCAGGAACCTGGCTTCCACGGGACTCGGGCGCTCGGGCATACGCAGCCTCCAGGTTGGCTGGCGGGGGTCGTCCTGGTGTGCCTGGTAGTGAGCGTGACCAGGCCCGGCTGTTCGGGTGCGAGCCGGTGCGCGGCCAGGTGCTGCGGGAACCCCGAACGCTACAGCGGGTCCGGAGGGAGCCGGGTGGGTCTGGCACTGCTCGAGGTGGTGAGCCGTGTCTCGCACGGGCGGAGCGAGCCGCTGTGCCCAGCTGGGTAGCGCCGGCCAGTCCGCCCGGGTACCGATCACCGTGTCCGTCGGGGAGGCAGGTGTGGTTCGATGATGTCCCTTGCGGGCTCGGAGGATCGGTGGACTACGAAGGGGTGCTCTCGGTCACCGTCATCGTGATCGAACTGGTGGCGGTGGCCATCCTGGCGCTCGGGGTCGCGGCGGTGCTCGGCCGGGCGGTGCTGCGGCGGCTGCAGCAGCGACCCTGGGAGACGGTGTTCATCGAGACCCGTATCGGTCTCGGACGGGTGCTGCTGCTCGGCCTGGAGGTCCTGATCGCCGCTGACATCATCCTCACCGTGGCCCTCGAACTGACCCTGGAGAACATCGCGGCGCTCGGGCTGCTGGTGCTGATCCGGACCTTCCTGAGCTGGGCGATCGAGGTCGAGACCGACGGCCGCTGGCCCTGGAACATGGCGGAGAGCCGTGCCGAGGAACGTCAGAAGTTGGAGCGTGCCCGGTCGGCATCCCGCGAGCGCAGGCGTGACCGGTGAGTCGCTCAGCGGCGCTGACCGGATGCATCGATCCGCTGCCGGATCGCGGCTGCGAGGCCATCGGGATCGGCGACCGTCACCGTCAGCGCGGGGTGGCGTAGCCAGCGCCCCAGCAGCGCGGTGATCGGCTCGTGGAAGCACACGCACACCCCGGCACGGGCGTTGGAGCCGAAGGTGACGCCGCGGTCAGCCGCCGACCCGCGCGGACCGATGGCCTTGAACCACCGGTAGTCGCGCGTCACCCGGACGTCCTCGAGGTTCTCGACCGGTGTGTGGGCACGGAACCGGCCGAACCGGGCGGTGAACGCCGTGTCGGTGAGCACCACCTCGCTGTTGGAGGGCCTGATCCCGAGCACGGCCAACAGCCGCTGGAAGCGGGGATCGAAGTCGAACGGGAACCGCTCCTCGGGCATCGGTCGCTCCTGGCGGGGGCATCGACGGTAGCCGTTGATGACGGGGTGGTCACCGGTCTTCCGCGGTCGGTCGGTCGGGGGCGGCGCCCCGGCTCAGCGCCGGGCGACGAGCCGGTGGACGGTGCCGCCGGCCCAGTCGACGATGAGGACCTCGCCGTCCGCATCCAGTCCGAAGCTGGCGACGTTGCCGACCGTCAGCTCCTCGGAGTGGTCCTGCACGTCTCCGGCCGTGTCGCCGTCCCACACGAAGCTGCGGATCCAGCCGTGGCACCAGTCGGCGTACCAGTAGCGACCCGCCACCTCCGGGATCGCGTCGCCACGCGAGACGACGCCACCCGTGATCGAGCAGCCCTGTTCCTGCTCGTCGTGGGGGACCTCCAGCACGGGTGCGGTGACCGGACTGTGCGGCTCGGTGTCGTAGAAGGGGAGGGAGCCCTCCAGGGCGGGCCAGCCGAAGTTGCTGCCTCCTGCCTCCAGGGACACCACGTTGACCTCCTCGACGCTCTCCTGGCCGACATCGGCGACGTAGGCCAGACCCGTGGCCGTATCGATGGAGAACCGCCACGGGTTGCGCAGCCCGTACCACCACACCTCGGGAGCGCCCTCCACGCCGTCGGCGAAGGGGTTGCCCGCCGGGATGGCGTAGGGATCGCCGCCATCCACATCGATGCGCAGGATCGTTCCGGGCAGGGTCGACGGGTCCTGCCCGTTCACGCTCGCGCGGGCCGCATCACCGACCGAGACGTAGAGCAGCCCGTTCGGACCGAACAGGACGTGTCCACCGTTGTGCCGGACCTTGTCCGGCTCCTTGTCGACGGTCAGCAGGACCTGCCGCGAGCCCGGGTCGAGCCGGTCGGGGTCGGCGCCATCGCGCCGGTAAGCGACCAGGACGTTGTCGTTGCCGGGCAGCGAGTGGTAGAGGAACACGCGGTCGTCAGCGGGCCACTCGGGGTGGAAGGCGAGCCCGAGGAGGCCCTGCTCGATGCTGGCCGCGGTCACCTGGTCGCGAAGATCGAGCAGCGGATCGGGCAACACACCCTCGTCCGGATCCACCACGAAGGCCCGGCCGGTCCGCTCGATCACCACGAGACGATCGCCGCCGGGTTCGCTGCTGACCCCGATGGGCCCGTCGAAGCCCTCCGCCACGGTCTCGAGCGCCAGACCCCGGAGTGGCTCGAGGGCGGGTGGGGCCGCGTCTCCCGTCGGGTCCGGTGCGTCCTGAGTCGGCTCCGGTGCGTCCGCTGTCGCTGCCTGCTCCTGTGCCGCGTTCCCGGCTTCGGTGTCCGGTGTCGGCTCACCATCGACGGTGTCCCCTGGTGGGTCCCCGTCGTCGCTCGTCGCGGCAGCCGCGCCGCCCTCGTCGGTGCCCCCACCGTCGTCCTCAGCGGCACAGGCGGCGAGCACCGCAGCGAGCAGCACCGTGAGCAACACCCTCGCTCCGATCGAGGCCGCGCCCGGGTCCCGGGTCGGACGGGGTGGGTACATGGACGGCTCCGAGCGGTCGTGGTCGATGGTGGAGGAGGATGCCAGACCCGCGCGGTCCCGTGCCTCAGCCGCGGTCCGGCCGGTGCGCGTCGGGTGGCGACACGCGTCTACCGTGGCAGGGAACTCCTCCACGAAGGGATCCGGTTGCAGGCGGAGCGGCGGACCAGAACACGGCCACCACTGCCCTGGCGGCTGCTGGTCGCGGTGGTCATGTGGTTCCTCGGTCACGTCCGCGGATGGCGGGTCCGGGCCTGGCGACCGGAGAGACCGCTGCCACCGGACCAGCCCTTGGTCGCGGTGTTCAACCACACCTCCGCGGTCGATGGCTTCGTGATCGCGCACACGGTGTGGCGCGGGCTCGGTCGGTGGGTCCAGCCGCTGGTCAAGATGGAGGTCTTCGAGGTGCCGGTGCTCGGGACCCTCGCCCGCGGTGCGGGCGCGACCCCGGTGCACCGCACCGAGGACGCCGGACGGGAGACGGCGTACACGGATGCGGTGGCCGTGCTGCGAGGCGGCGGCACGGTGCTGATCGCCCCGGAAGGCACCACGACGCACGACGGATCGCTGTTGCCGCTGCGGCATGGTGCCGCTCGGCTCGCGCTGGAGGCCGGGGTGGACGTGCTCGTGCTCACCCACTTCGGGGCACAGCGAGGCTTCTCGCCCGTCGCGCGCCTCCCCGAGCGTGGTGCCATGGTGACGATGACCATGGACGTCCTGACCCCCTACGCGGACGAGGACGCCACCTCGCTCACCGGCCGCATCGCCGCGACGATGCTCGACCGCAGCGCACAGCTGCGTGCCAGCTATCCCGAGCAACGGCCCGACGCGAGGTGGTGGCCGCCGTACGCTGCGCCGGCGTCGCCGACCGGGGTGGCCCGCGAGAACCTCGAGCGCTACCAGGAGAGCATGGCCCAGGCGATCAGCCAGGCCCGCGAGCGGATGGCCAGATACGCGCACGAACACGACCTCGAGCAGCGGCTGGCGGAAGCGCGGGAGCGCGCCAGGATCGCTGCAGCCGAGCTCGCCGACGCGAGGGAACGGGCGCAGGAGGCAGCCGCGGAGCTGGCGGCGAGGTCGAGGGAACGAGCCGAGCTCATGGCGGAGCAGGCCCGCGATCGTGCCGGGTCGTTCTCGGAGCAGGCCCGGGACCGGATGGACGGCTTCACCGAGCAGGCACGAGAACTCTCCGACCAGGTC
>CAYXJD010000040.1:0-1818 GCA_964465225.1 uncultured Actinomycetota bacterium | reverse complement strand
AGCCGCGTCGGATCGCGATCGCGTGGGGCCTCGGCGCTGTCGGTTCCTCCATCGGACCGCGGCTGCATCGGGCCGTGAAGCGGACCCTCAGCGCTGCCCGGTCGCGATCCACAGCTCGGCGGGGACGGGGCAGCGGCCGGACTCGATGTCCCGCCGGATCTCCACCATCCGCTGCAGCGCGAGCGGTAGCTCCCGCTCTGTCGCCACCGTGGACCGCGTCGTCATGGGCCAACTCCCTCGTCACCGGAGCCGTTCGGGTCTGCCGGCCGACGCCACAGGCACGGGCGCTGGCGGGCAGGATGCGCAGCCGCACGGGGCAGGTCGAGCTCCACCGGTGGCAACCGTGCGAACCCGCCATCGGTGCCGTCGTCGGGGCAGCGGGGTGGTCGCCGTTGTCCGTCCGGGTACCCGAGGTGGCCACGCCGCCCGAGCGGGGGTGCGGCAGCGGTCGGGTCTGGCCGGCATGCGTACCCGGCACGAGCGCCGGGCGTCTACGGTGCCGCCCCGGAAGGCTCGTCGAGGCGCAGGGTGGGGTCGATGGTCGGTGGGGTGAGCGGCGACCGCGGACGCACCATCCTGCGCCTCAGCGAACTGAACCGCGCCATCGCTACGGCGTTGTCCGAACGGTTCCCCGACGAGGTGTGGGTCATCGGAGAGGTCTCCAACCTGCGTGAACGCAACGGCACCCGGTACTTCGACCTGGTCGAGCCCGACGAGAACGGGCGGGGCAACCTCGCCCAACTTCCGGCGGCCGTGCTGCGCTGGGAGCGTCGCTCCTTCGATGCCGACCTCGAACGGGTCGAAGGGTTCGCCCTCGCCAACGGGGTCGAGGTGCTCGTCCGCGGAGCGGTGGACCTCTACGAGCCGTGGGGCAAGCTCCAACTCAAGGTCCGCGGGATCGACCCGGAGCACACCCTGGGTCGGATGCGGCTCGCCCGCGAGCAGCTGCTGACCCAACTCGCTGAGCGGGGCGTGCTGCGGGCCAACGCCGCCCGTCACGTCGGACAGCCGCCCCTGCGGGTGGGGTTGGTGACCGCGCCGCTGAGCCAGGCCGAACACGACCTGCGGGCCGTGCTGCGGTCCAGCGGTTGGGCGTTCCGACTCGTGCGCGCCGGGGCCCGGGTCCAGGGCCCGGCCTGCGAGGCGGAGGTGGCGCGCGCGCTGGCCGAGCTCGGTCGGCTGCATGCGCTCCAGCCGCTCGACGTGGTCGTCGTGGTCCGCGGTGGCGGGAGCGCACTCGACCTGCAGGGCTTCGACACGCCGGGCATCGCCGAGGCGATCGTCGCGGCGCCCTTCGCCGTGTGGACCGGCATCGGGCACGAGCAGGACCGCAGCGTCGCTGACGAGGTGGCCCACACCGCCTGGCCGACGCCGACCGCGGTCGGTCGCGGGCTCGTGGATGCGGTCGTGGAGGGCTCGGATCGACTGGAGTCAGCCTCAGCAGCGCTCGTCGCCGGAGCCACCGGTCGGATCGAGACCGCTGGACGTCACGTCGAACAGCAGGCGGCCACCCTGGTGGCCGGAGCCGCTACCGAGCTGCGTGGTGCCGATGCTCGGCTCACCGCGTCGGTCCGCGGACTCGAGCAGCTGTCCCGCGCACGTCTGCGCCGGGAGCACCGGGACCTCGGACGTCGCGGCGGCGTGCTGGCGCGGTCGGCACGACGTGCCGCCATCCCCGCCGCCAGTGCCGGGCTGCAGCGTTCCGAACGCGCGTTGTGGCGTCTGGCCGGCCGCGCGACCGAACGCGCCACCCGCCGACTCGACGTTGCCGAAGCGCGGCTGGCAGCGCTCGATCCCGCGGCACAGCTCGAGTGTGGC
>CAYXJD010000039.1:0-17320 GCA_964465225.1 uncultured Actinomycetota bacterium | reverse complement strand
CGCCGAACAGCGTGGAGCCGACGATCAGCAGCAGGGCCAGCACCCCGCCCCACATGAGGAACCCGCGCAGGAAGCTGAAGTCCTTGCTGGTCGTGATGGCGATCGCCGACAGCGCGACGAAGGCGACCACCGACAGTTGGGCCGCGAGCTCGATCGTGCCGGGTGGACCCTGGACCTGGGCGAGGACCAGGGGCGTGGCGAACAGCAGCACGTTGGCCACCACGACCGCGGCGTAGGCCGCGTACTGTCCGGCGGGCGACGACGTCCGGTACAGCATCGAGGTGGACATCCACGACACGATCATGAAGCCACCCAGGATCAGCAGCCAGCTGACGCCGAGGACGAACTCCGCGATGGTGTAGGCGAGGCCGGTCGCGAACAGCCACCAGGAGCCCACGATGAAGCCGGCGATGCCGGCCAGGAGCCGGACGTAGACCCGGGTCATGTAGGCCCTGCGGTCCGCGACCGGTGCTTCGGCGACGGGTGTCGCGGGGGAGTACGGTGCGGCCATGGCGGACCCCTGTGTTCGTGTGAGGGTGAGAAGGTAGCCGGCCGGCAGGGACCGGACCTCGAGCATCAGTGTCCCGCTGTCACGATCGTGAGGCCTCTGGTACCCTCAGCGCACGGCGCGCCGCTCGGCGTGCCTTCTCGTGGGACGGTGTCAGCGACCTCAGGTCCCCGTGCGGGCGATGCTGGTGCCACCGCGTCCGGCGTCCGCGTCCCCGTTGCCTGAACTCTCGCCCTCTCCCCGCCGCCCCTCGGTGCCACGACCGCCCGGAGGATGCAATGAAGCAGGACATCCACCCCGAGTACACGCTCGCGACCGTCACGTGCTCCTGTGGGAACACGTTCGAAACGCGGGCGACCGTCGACCGCATCAGCGTCGAGCTGTGCAACCAATGCCACCCCTTCTACACGGGCAAGCAGAAGCTCGTGGACACCGGTGGACGGGTCGACCGCTTCAAGCGGCGCATGGAGAAGGCCAACAAGTAGTGCACCACGCAGCAGGACGCCGTCGCCGGAGCTCCCGGGGGCGGCGTTCGGTCGTCGTGAGCCAGTCGCGTGGCGACCGATGCGCCGATCGCTGCCACGGCCCATCGGCCGAGGTGCCCGGCACCGGCACCGGCATCCGGCATGGCAACCTGCGGTCACGATGTCACGTCGTCCTCGCGGTGGCTCGCCCGGCACGTGCTGCGCTCGGTCCCGGGATGACGATCCGTGGCTTCTCCTGCCCCCGAGGCCCCCGAGACGAGGATCGTGATGTCCCGCCTGCGTCGTTGTCTCCCACCGTTGCTGCTGTCGGGCCTGCTGTTGGCGGCGTGCGGAACGCCGGAACGCGATACCCCAGGTGACTACGAGCTCGAAGGCACGCCGGGCAGTGATGACATCGAGGAGCCCGATCCGGACGAGGCCGGCGAGACCGAACCGGATGCTGGTGAGACCCGGGAGCAGCAGCAGGCGGACGTGTTCGAGGGTGAGGCGCTGACGGACGCGGAGATGACGAGCCGTCGGTCGCCGCTCGGGGCGCACGTGGTGGATGGCCAGGGACGCACGCTCTACGTCTTCACCGAGGATCCGGACGGGGAACGCACCTGCACGGGGAGCTGCGTGCAGCGCTGGCCGGTGTTCTCGACCGAGGAGCCCCCGACCGTCGACGGCCAGGTCAGACAGGAACTGGTCGGCACGATCCCGGCCGAGGACGGCGGTCTGCAGGTCACCTACAACGATCAGCCGCTGTACTACTACGTCGGCGATGATGAGGTCGGCGACCTCGAGGGCCAAGGCGTCGCCGGTGCGTGGTTCGTGGTCGCCACCGAGGGGACCCCCATCGAGCAGGAGCTGGACTGAGCCGCCGAGCTCACGAGCCGGCGTCGTCGATCTCGTCAACGACGTCGGAGCGGCGCGCGAGGGTCCGGAACTCACGGATCGACTCTGCCCGGGAGAGGTGCTGGTGGAGCGGACCGTCTGCACCGTCCAACCCGTGGTCGCGGCCGTAGCGCTGCCGGTCCCCGGGTCGGACACCCGAGGCGACCGGGCCGGCTGCCACTGCTCTGACCCGGGCTGCGAGCTCGGACCAACGCATGGCGACCCACCGGTCGCCATCGTGGCAGCGGAGCGCCTCGGATCCAGCCTCACGCCGCCGCCACGATGCGGTGGTCAGGTGCTCGTTCGCCTCGACCGGCCGCGGTGTGGGGACACCATGACCGTTCGACGGTTGCGGGGATCGTGCGTCGACTCCATCGTCGTGCGTCGCGGTGTGCCGTCGGGCACCCGGAGGTCAGCAACAGGGAGACGGAGCGGTCATGGCCGAGCAACCAGACCCGATGCACCAGCGTCCGACGGGCGTGGACGATGCCACCGTCGATGCGGTCGGCAAGATCGGTGAGGCCTTCGAGTTGCTGGAACGTGCCCGCGGCGCGCTCTACGAGTTCCACCAACGCATCGGCTGGGTGGACGACACGCTCGGCGATGGCCTCGACCAGCTGCGAGGCGCGGGTCACACCGAGCTCGCCGACGAGCTGGCCCGGACCTGGCTCGGGCGCAACGTCCTGCCCGGTCTGTGGACCTTCGAGATCGTCGAGGCCTTCGATCGCACCTACTACGAGGTCGCCGTGGAGAGCGAGCGGAAGGTGCGTGATGCCTTGATCGAGGGGCGGCGGCACGTGCAGGAGGCCGAGCGCAAGGCCAAGCGGCGGCTGGACGGCCCGAGCGACGATGTCGCGTGAGCGATCCCTGCTCGCGGCTGAGGTGATGAGCGCCGAGTGGACCTGGCCACCGGTGGTGACCGGCGTCGTCCGGGTTTCTGCAGGTGAGGTCGGCCCCTGGTCGCCCGGCACTCGGTGGTGGGTGCTATGCCGTCGGTCCCGGCGGCACTCCGGTCCGTGCGATCGTGGCGGCGACCTCCGTCAGCTTCTCGTTGCGGTCCTGTGAGAGTTGCTTGAGGACGTCGAAGGCCATGTCGGCGGTGAGGCGACGCCGGGCCATCAGGATGCCCTTGGCCTGCCCGATGACATCGCGTGACTGGATCGCGGTCTTGAGTCCCTCCTCGATCAGCGCGGCTTTCATGGCCACCGACGCCTGCGCGGCGAACACCTGGCCGACCAGCTGTGAGCGCCAGTCGAACGCGTTCGGTCGGCGGGAGTACATGTCGAGCGCCCCCATCGAGTCGTCGGTGACGAACAACCGGAAGCTGATCATCGAGCGCACGCCGAGCTCCAGGACCCTGGCGCGGTAGTCCGGCCATCGCTCCTCGGTCTCGAGGTCGTCCATCACGATCGTCTCGTGCTGTCTGATGGCCTCCAGACAAGGGCCCTGCCCGGTGGCGTACTGTGCCATGTCGCTGTCGTAGGCCACCTGCGAGGAAGCGGCAGGCGTCTTGATCACGCCGCCCCGGCCGATCAGCATCATGCTGACCCCGTCGCAGTGCTCGAGCATCCCCTCACCGAGGTCGACGACGTGCTGCAAGGTTGCCTCTAGGCCGTCGGTGTCGGCGAGTTCGCGCCCGACTGCCCCGATACGTTCCAGCAGGGCCGCGGTGGTGCCGTTCTCGTCGACCACTGGGCCCCTCCCTCCCCCACGGCGCTGCAGGCTAGTCGAGGATCGGTCACGTCCACGCTCGCGCCCGGGCACACCGGTCCACGACCTCCGTCGGGGTCGGGCAGACCGTCTCGCGCTCACGTCGAGCGCATGACGCATCCCAGATGCGACGGGGCTCGATGGATAGCATGCTGGGACGGGACGCGTAGCGATGTTCACCAAAGCAGCATCACCTCGCGATGATGGCGCACGCCGGTCATCGGCGGCCCCGCGGTCGGTGCACCGGTCGCGGGCCGCACCCGTCGGCCTGGCGGGGTCTGCGGAGCGCGTCTGCTACGGCGCCGTCGCTACACGGTGGTGGTGCTGCCGGAGCGGGTGGCGGTGATCTCGAAGGTCTCGTGCACCAGATCGGCGTCGAGGGTCGTCGAGGCGTCACCCTTGGTCCAGCTGATGCGCAGCCGACCGGGCTCGGTGTCCGCGACCCGGCACTCGCCGTCGAAGCCGAACGCCGGGAAGCTCGCCCGGAACCGCAGCAGTTCGAGTTGGCGTTCGGTCACGCTGCGGGCCAGCCCGGCGTCGACGTCCGCGGTCGAGAGGTCGGTCCGGTTGATCTCCTTGTGCCCCCCTGGCCCCGCTGCGGCGACGGCCTCGTGGTCGTTGCGGCCGGCGAACAGGTCCAGGTACCAGATCTGCGGTGTGCCCGGCACGAACAGCTGGATCGCGCGGGCCAGCAGCATCCGGGCGTCGCTCTCGCCCAGGGCCGAGTAGTAGGTCGCGTTGACCTGGTAGTACACGTTCTCGGCACCGTGCAGGTCCTTGACGTAACCGCCGCGTGACTTGACCGTCTCGATCAGACCCTCGATCCGGGCGTCGTCGAGCAGTCCACGCAGGTCCAGCAGCGGGATGCCGTCGTGGCAGCCGAGCATCGTCACGGTCCGTAGTCCCTTGTCGAGCACCTCGCCCATCCACGTTTCGAGCATGGTCGCGTCGTGGTGCTCGAGGGCGTCGATCACCAGACCCGGCAGGAAGAAGTCGTAGGTGACGAAGCCCTTGGCCGCGATCGTCTCGTGGATCCGCTCGGCGTAGCTCGAGTGGATCTCCGGCAGCAGGAGCAGACCACGTGCGTCCGCGAGCTCCTTGACCCGCGCGAGCAGGTCCCAGGTCCCCGGGTCGTTGAGGAAGTTGCGTTCCCCGGGCGCTTTCGGGGCGTAGGCGAAGGCGTCCAGCCGGACGATCCGTGCGCCGTAGCCGGCCAGTGTGCCGAGGGTCTCGGCGTAGAAGTCCCACACCAGCGGCGAGCGGATGTCGAGGTCCATCTGCCCCAGGTACCGGCGCCGGGACTCCACCAGGTCGACCACCTCGTCGCGGACGTCCTCGAAACCGGTGGCGTCGACCTCACCGGGGCGCCCGCCCGCCGCGAGGGTCGCTTGGAGCCGCTCGGCGAACACCTTCGCCCGGCCGTACTGCAGGCCGGCGGCCTGCATCAGGTCCTGGGCATCCGGCGCGCTGTAGCGGACCTCCTGGTAGAAGGTGTTCCAGAAGGGCTTCTCGGTCCCGTCCGGCATCCGGACCATGAGGATCGGCAGTCCGGGCTTGCGGAAGAACATGTCGGCGAGCAGCGCCGGGTCGGGCTGGACGTAGCCCTGAGGCGTCATCTCGCCGTGACCGGCCCAGAACTCGTTCCAGTCGATGAAGAACTCCGCGTACGGCGACGCGTCGCCGTAGGCCAGCAGGTCCTGGAACTGGGGCGAGAGCACGGAGGCGTGGTTGAGCACGAAGTCGAGCTTGAGGTCGATCCCGGCGGCTTGGAGGTCATCGAGGTCGGTCTGTGAGGCGTAGAGCTCGTTGAGCTGGTAGTCGATCACGGAGAAGCCGCGGTCGAGATCGGAGTGGAACACGCTCGGCAGCAGGTAGGCGGAGGTGAAGGCTCCGCTGACCTCGTCGCGCCGTAGGAACGCCACCACGTCGGCCAGCGTGCCGCCGAGCGAGTCCGGGTAGACGTTGAGCATGGGTCCGGGATCCGGGACATCGGCCCCCATCGCCGCGAGGTAGTCCGCGAACGACTGCACCTGTCCGGACTTGGCGACGATGATCTCGGCAGCGTGGGCCCGCGCGTGCAGCTTCTCCTGCTCGATCGCGAGCACCAGCGTCGTGAACGGGCTGTCGACCCCGCGATCGCGGGCCCGCGCCCGGCGGTGGGCGAGCGTCTCCTCGGGCGTGGAGTTCAGCAGGATCGGGATGTCGACCCCGCGCAGGTGCTCGTTGTTGCCGTGCGTCCACTCGAGCACGATCACCGCCACGTGGCGCAGGTCGACCTCCTCGTACCAGCGCTCGCCCTCCCTGCGGCCCATCCGCTTGAACAGCAGGCTGGTAGCACCGTCGTGGAAGTCGGCCAGGATGCCGTTGATCTCGTCGAAGTCGGTCTCGCGGGGGGTACCGAGGTAGGCGGCCAGCGCGGCGCGCCCCGCCTTGAGGTACTCGGCCAGCCACGGGTGCTCGGCGACCTGCGCGGCGTCGGCGTCGTCGCCACGGGCCACCAGCGGAGCGAGGTCGGTGCGCACCTGCTCGTCGTAGTTGCCGGCGTCCACCAGCGCCCGCAGCCCGGCCGTGCGGAACACCCGCAGCCGTTCGGCGTCGTTGGCCGCGGGGATCCGTCGCGGGTAGTTGTCCCCGGACAGCACGTAGGCGCCGATGCCGTTCTCGCTCAGGCCATGCGCCAGCAGTGACCCGATCTCGGACTTGCCGACACCCGAGCCCCCGTGCACCGACACGACGGCACGGCCGTGGGGGCGCTGCTCGAGGAGCGGCGCGAGCCGCTCCGCCAGCACCGGGAAGATCGTCCGGGCCTTGGCGAGGTGCGTGTCGCCGATCTGCACCTGGTCGCCGGGCATGTCCCCGGTCGGCACGACCTCGAGGTCGGGGATCTCAGGGAACGTCATGGACATGGCAGCCCTCGCACCGTCGAGCGGAGTGTGCTCGGGTCGACCCTAGCTCCGGGGGAGACGGACGCGCCTCACGGGGCGGAGGCCCGCTTGCAGCTCCGGCGTCGGGAGGCCCCCGACCGATCAGCGAGGGGGTCAGGCAGTACCCTGGCGAGGTCTGCGCAGCGTCCTAGCATCACGATGCCAGGAGCTGCCCTCGTCAGTCCCATGGCAGGAGCCCCACGAGGATCGGGTAGAGGCCGCGTGGGGTCGGTCCCCGAACCAGAGAGTGCGACGTGCCAGACGACCACCAGCAGGACGCTCGACAGGCCAACGCCGAGGACGACGTCCTCGAGCTGGCCCCGCACTACTACGGCGGTCAGGCGGTCATCGAGGGTGTGATGATGCGCGGTGCCGACCGCTGGGCCGTCGCGGTGCGACGCCCGGACGGTGACATCTGGCTCGAGTGCCACTCCACCTCGACCGCGCCCTCGCGGCGCCCGTGGCTGAAGTGGCCGATGATCCGTGGCTGCTACGCCCTGGTCGACTCGCTGTCGATCGGCATGCGGGCGCTGGGCATCTCCGCCAACCAGTCGGTCCCCGACGACGAGGAGGAAGAGGAGCTTTCGGGTGCCGCGATGGGGGCCTCGATGGCGCTGGCCGCCCTGCTGTTCATCGGCATCTTCATCTTCCTGCCCTCGACGGCGACCAAGGGCATCGACGCGCTCATCGGCAACGTGATGGGTGACGGGATCTGGTTCCACCTGGTCGAGTCGTTCATCCGGATCGTCATCTTCCTGGCCTACCTGTGGTCCATCTCGCTGATCTCCGACATCCGGCGGGTGTTCGAGTACCACGGTGCTGAGCACAAGACGATCGCGGCCTGGGAGCACGGGGAGGTCCTCGAACCGACCAACGTGGACCGGTACTCGACGCTGCACGTGCGCTGCGGGACGAACTTCCTGATCCTCGTGATGCTGCTCGCGGTGGTGATCTACACCGCCGGTGGGCTGCTGGTCCCCCCACCGGAGGGGATCGCCTGGTGGGGTGCGGTGCTCTACCACGTCGCGCTGCGCATCGTGCTGCTCCCGGTGGTGGCGGGGGCGGCCTACGAGGGCCTGCGGCTCGGCGCCGCCAAGGGCGACAACGTGCTCGTCCGCGCCATCATGAAGCCGGGTCTGTGGCTCCAGCTCATCACCACGAAGCCGCCGGACACCGACCAGATCGAGGTGGCGATCCGCTCCTTCGAAGCGGTCGTACCGGCCGAGAGCCGTACGGGGCGGGTGCCCACCTCCCTCGACAGCCCGGTCCTGCTGGCGCACGAGAGCCTGCCGGTGACGCTCGAGTCGGCCGACCTGCGCATCGCCGGGCCCGACGGCGAGGTGGCGCCCGCGCCGCAGGAGCCTGGTTCGCTGACCGCCGATCCCCGAACGGTGACCGGGCAGTCCGAGCGGGCACCGGCGCGCCCCGAGGACGGCTGAGGTGTTCGAGACCCTCGCCCAACTCGAGGATCGGCACCGCGACCTCGAGGCCCAGCTCGCCGACCCGCAGATCGCCGGCGACGGGGAGCGCTACACCGCGCTGGCCAAACAGCACGCCGAGCTCAACGAGGTCGTCGGCCTGTACCGCCGTTGGCGTGCCACCCGCGACGACCTCGAGGCCGCTCGGGAGATGGCCGCGGAGTCGGAGGCCGGAGCCGAGGCCGAGGCCATGGCGGCCGAGGCGGACGAGCTCGCGTCGCGGTTGGCGGCGCTGGAGGAGGAGCTCCAGCTCGCCCTGGTGCCCAAGGACCCCAACGACGACCGGGACGTGATCGTGGAGATCCGCGCCGCGGCCGGTGGGGACGAGGCCGGCCTCTTCGCCGGCGAGCTCGAGGAGATGTACCAGCGGTACGCCGACCGGCAGGGGTGGCGGACCCGGGCCCTCGAGCGGACCGCACAGGGCATCGGGGGCATCAAGGAGACGATCCTGGAGATCGTCGGGCGCGGTGCCTACGCCCACCTCAAGCACGAATCCGGTGTGCACCGGGTACAGCGGGTGCCGAGCACCGAGTCCCAGGGCCGTATCCACACCTCGACCGCGTCGGTGGCCGTGCTCCCCGTCGCCGAGGAGGTCGACGTCGCCGTCGACCCCAACGAGCTGCGCATCGACGTGTTCCGCTCCTCCGGCCCGGGCGGCCAGAGCGTCAACACCACCGACTCGGCGGTGCGCATCACCCACCTGCCGACCGGCCTGGTCGTCTCCTGCCAGGATGAGAAGTCCCAGCACCAGAACCGGGACAAGGCGCTGAGGATCCTGCGCTCACGGCTGCTCCAGGCCGAGCAGGAGCGAGCGGCCCAGGAACGCGCCGACGCCCGCAAGGGCCAGATCGGTACCGGCGACCGGTCGGAGAAGATCCGGACCTACAACCTGCCGCAGTCCAGGATCACCGATCACCGCATCGGGGTGAGCGTGCACGACGTCGACGCGGTGCTCGCCGGTGACCTCGACGTGCTCGTCGCAGCGCTGCGGCGAGCCGAGCAGGAGGCCAAGCTCGCCGGTCTCGACGGCGAGGACGGCGTGGCTGCCGTGGCCGGCTGAGCGTGGACCTCGACCCCACCCACGACCTCGACCCCACCCACGACCGTACGGTCGCCGCGGTCGCTGCCCGCCTCGCGGCTGCGGGGATGGCCGCGCCGGACGCCGAGGCACGCTGGCTCGTGGAGCACGCGCTGCGGGACGCGAGCCGGCGCGACGATGTCACGCCCGGGGGACCGGGCGACCCGGCGCCGGTGGCGATGCGGGAACCACCGCCGGACACCGCGGACCTGCTCACGCCGGAGCTGGAGATCCTGGTGGCGCGTCGGGTCGGGCACGAACCGCTGCAGCTCGTGCTCGGCCGGTGGCCCTTCCGCACGGTCGAGCTCGAGCTGCTCCCCGGGGTCTTCGTGCCGCGCCCGGAGACCGAGGTCGTGGCGGGGGTCGCGATCGACCACGCCCGGCGGCTCGGCCCCGGCGCGATCGTCGCCGAGCCCTGCACCGGCTCCGGTGCGATCGCCGCCAGCTTGCTGGCCGAGGTCGATGACGTCGAGGTGTACGCCACCGACCGGTCCCCGGCGGCCGTTGCGTTGGCACGTCGCAACCTCGCTGCCCTCTCGAACGGGTCCCCGGCGCCCCGTGCCCACGTCCTGGAGGGCGATCTGCTGGCTCCGCTCCCGGCACGGCTGCGCGGTCGGCTCGATGTGCTGGTCGCGAACCCGCCCTACCTGCCGCACGGTGATCGCGCGGACCTGGCTCCCGAGGTGGCTGAGCACGACCCTCCGGCGGCGTTGTTCGGGGGCATCGACGGCCACGAGATGGTGGAGCGACTGCTCACGGTGGCCGCCCGGTGGTTGCGGCCCGGCGGGGTGGTCGTGCTGGAGATCGACGATCGGCGGGGCGAGGAGGTCCGTTCGGCCGCACGCGCCGCCGGTCTGGCTCGGGCCCACCTGATCGCCGATCTCGCCGGTCGCGACCGGGCGGTCGTCGCGACGTCGCCGGTTGCCGGCGATCGTCGCCAGTAGGCTCTGGGCCATGACCAACGTCTCGCCGCCGCACCGGTGCCCATGAGCGAGTTCCTCGACGCCACCGACGGGGCCGGCGACGCCGACCGGACGGCCGCGATCAAGCGTGCCGCCGAACTGCTCCTGGCTGGTGAGGTGGTGGTCCTGCCCACCGACACCGTCTACGGGGTCGCGGCCAACGCCTTCGACCCGTCGGCGATCGCCACGCTGTTGGCCATCAAGGGCCGCGACGATGCCATCCCGTTGCCGGTCATGGTCCGTTCGCCCCAGCAGATCGCGGGCCTGGCGGTCGCCGTTCCCGCCGCGGCCGACCGCCTGGCCTCGGCGTTCTGGCCGGGACCGCTCACCCTCGTGCTCCACGCCCAGCCGCGCCTGACCTGGGACATCGGACGGGCGCAGGGCACCGTGGCGCTGCGTCTGCCCCGGGACGAGGCGACGCTGGCGGTGATCCGCACGGTCGGGCCCGTCGCGCTGACGGCCGCCAACGCGCCGGGGCAGGAGCCGCCGCGCTCGGTGGCGGAGGCCTCCGACCAGTTGGGGGAGCAGGTGGCGGCCTTCCTCGATACCGGGCAGCGGCCACCCGGTCCCACCTCGACCATCGTCGATCTGACCCGATCGGGAGCGAAGGTGCTCCGCGAGGGGGCGGTGCCGACCGCGCTGGCACTCGACGTCGCCGAGGGGCACGTCGATCCGCTGACCGCGAGTGCAGCCCTCGCGGGCGCGACCGCTGACGCGATCGCTGACGACGAGGCCGACGACGACCAGTAGCCTGGCGCCGCACACCGCCCGGTGTACGTGCCGCCCTGACACCGATGGAGGCTCACGGTGACGACCTTCTGGGGTCCCGATTTCGATCAGCTCCGCGCCACCGACCCGCAGGTCGCCGAGGGGCTCCTGGCCGAGCTCGATCGGCAGCGATCGGGCTTGCAGCTGATCGCCAGCGAGAACTTCGCCTCACCCGCGGTCCTGGCCGTACAGGGGTCGGTGCTGACCAACAAGTACGCGGAGGGCTACCCCGGCAAGCGCTACTACGGTGGGTGCGAGGAGGTCATCGACCCGCTCGAACAGCTCGCCATCGACCGCGCCAAGCAGGTGTTCGGCGCCGATCACGCCAACGTCCAGCCCCACTCCGGCGCCAGCGCCAACATCGCCGCCTACTTCGCCACCGTGGCACCGGGCGACAAGGTGCTCGCGATGTCGTTGCCGCACGGCGGCCACCTCACCCACGGCATGCCGATCAACTTCTCCGGCAAGTGGTTCGACGTCGTCTCCTACGGGGTCCGTGAGGACACCGAGGTGATCGACATGGACCAGGTGCGTGCGCTCGCGCTCGAGCACCGGCCGAAGCTGATCATCGCGGGCTGGTCGGCCTACACCCGTGTGCTCGACTTCGAAGCGTTCCGCGCGATCGCCGACGAGGTCGGGGCGGTCCTGCTGTGCGACGCCGCACACTTCAGCGGTCTGGTGGCTGGCGGGGTCCATCCGAGTCCCGTGCCCTACTGCGACATCGTCACCTTCACCACCCATAAGACCCTGCGAGGTCCACGCGGCGCCATCATCCTCACCAACGAGCGCTGGGCGAAGCCGATCGACAAGGCCGTCTTCCCGGGGACCCAGGGGGGACCGCTGGAGCACGTGATCGCCGCCAAGGCCGTGGCGCTCAAGGAGGCGATGGAACCCGGCTTCAAGACCTACGCCCAACGGATCCTCGATGACATCCGAGCGCTGGCGGACGGACTCGCCGAGCGCGGCTACCGCATCGTGGCCGGTGGCACCGACACCCACCTCTTCCTCGCTGACGTCACCACCAAGGGGCTGACCGGCGCACAGGCCGAGGAGCGGTGCGAGGCTGCGGGCATCGTGCTGAACAAGAACGCGATCCCCTTCGACACCCACCCGCCCGCGGTGGCCTCCGGGATCCGCGCCGGTGCCTCCTGCGTCGCGACGCAGGGGATGGAGCCGGAGCAGCTGGCCGAGGTGGCCGGGCTGATCGATCGCGCGCTGACCGGCGACGACGCCGACCGGGCGGCCGTCCGGGCCGAGGTCACCGATCTGGTCGGCCGCTTCCCGGCCTACCCCGAGGCCGGTCCCGTGTCGCCGAGCCGGGCCGGCTGAGTTGGTCGCCCACTTCGCCGTCGCTGCGCTCGCTGCGGTCGTCACCGCCGCGCTGTCGCCGCTGATCGCCCTGCTCTCGCGACGGCTCGGGGCGCTGGAACGCCCCCCCGACACCGGGCCCGACACCGGGCAGGTGTCGCGGGAGCGTGCCGTGCCGACGATGGGGGGACTGGCGATGGCGGCCGGTGTCCTGGCGGCACTCGGTCTCGCCTGGTTGCTACCCACCTTCACCCCGCTGTTCACCGCCACCTCCGAGCCGTTGGCACTGCTCGTCGGTGTCGTCGTCATCGTGATGATCGGCGCGCTCGACGACCTGCGGCCGCTGCCGCCGCCGGTGAAGCTGGCCGGACAGATCGTCGCCGCGCTCGGCGTGGTGGTGTTCGGTGTCCAGCTCGTCCACTTCTGGGTCCCCGGTCTGGAGGTCATCGCGCTGTCGCGGGACCTCGGGCTGCCGCTGACCGTGCTCGCCCTGGTCGCGATGATCAACGCGGTCAACCTGATCGACGGTCTGGATGGGCTGGCCGCCGGGGTGACCACGATCGCGGCGGTGGCGTTCCTGGTCTTCGCCGGACACAGCCAGCCGGGCGGGGTCACCTCTGCGACCTTGGTCGGCGCCATCGTGATCGGGGTGAGTGTCGGCTTCCTGATCCACAACTGGCATCCGGCCCGGCTCTACATGGGCGACACCGGCTCGCAACTGCTCGGTCTGCTGCTCGGTGTCGCGATGATCTCCTTCGTCGGCCGTACCACGGTGCCGTCGAACACCGACTTCTTCGGCTCGATCCCGCTGCTCGTGCCGGTCCTGGTCCTGGCCGTCCCCTTCCTCGACTCGGCCTTCGCCGTCGTGCGGCGGGTGTCCACCCGCCAACCGGTGACGGCCGGCGACCGTGGGCACCTGCACCACCTCCTGCTGGCCTTCGGGCACTCGCATCGCCGGGCCGTGCTGGTGCTCTACTACTGGTCCGCCGTGATCGCCTTCGGGTCGGTGGCACCGGCCTTCCTGCCCTGGGAACGGTTGCTGCCCTGGCTCATCGTGGCGGGCGCACTGGGCCTGGTACTCACCGCCCTCGGCGCCCGGCCCCGGCGGGTCGCCCGCGGTGACGGGGCTGCTCCGAACCCGGTGGAGGCACCCGCCGAACGGACCGGGGCAGGATGACCGCCGGCCGGTGGCACCGGACGACCCCGCGGTCGTCGAGTTGCCGTCGTGCGCCTGCGTTCGCTCGTCGATCGGGGCGGTGAGTCGGCTGCCTTTGGCGCTGCTCCTGGCACCTTGCTAACGTCCGGCCCGCCCGGGCGCTCTCGGGAGCACCGGTCGAGTTGCGCCCGTCTCGCCGCCACCTCGCTCCTAGTACGTCTCCACCCAGTCAGGGGATGCCGACCGATGCCGCCTTCCGACCCGCGCACGCCGGTCACGTGGCGCTCCGTTGCGACGGAGGGCCGCGAAGCCGAGGGCGAGCGGTCGCGGAACGCGGCACTGTGGCGGGGGCTCGACCACGCGCACATGATGCAGGTCGAACTGATCGCGGCACTGATCATCTGGGGCGGGGCCGGGTGGCTGGTCGATCGTTGGCTGGGATCCGGACCGTGGCTGACCGTGCTCGGCGCACTGATCGGCTACGCGGCGGGCTTCTACCTGCTGTGGCTGCGGAGCCAGCGGATGGACGCTGAGGATGCTGCTGAGCAGGCGGCGATCGCCGCGCGGGGGACCGGGGTACCGGCAGGGGGAGGGCCCCGTGGCGCCTGAGCCCGACCGCTTCGGCGCCGAGGTCACGGATCCGACCGGGCCCTGGCCTGTGTCCTCGATGCCGGGAGCCGACGACGCCGCTGAGCGCCGTGAGCCCTCCGGTAGCGACGAGCGTCGCCTGCTCGGGGTCGCCGTCATCACGTTGGCGGCGCTGGCGGCTCCGGTCGCCCTGGGCGCCTGGCTGGTTGCGGGACCCGGAGCTGCGCTCAGCGCGATGATCGGTCTCGGGCTGGTCCTGCTGCTGTTCGGAGCGTCCGCGGCCGCGCTCACCTGGGTCGCCGCGCGTCGTGGGGGAGCTGGCATCGGCATCCTCGCCGGAGGCGCGCTGCTGCGACTCCCCCTCTACCTGCTCGTGCTGTTCGCACTGAGCGGCGTGTCCTGGGTGCACGGTCGTAGCCTCGCCGCTGCCACCGCGATCGCCGTCGCCGTGACCCTCGGGACGGAGCTGCGCATGCTGGCGCGGACGCCACGCTTGTTCTGGGTCGATGCTGCGGCCGCACGGTCGACGGCGCCCGATCTCTACACACGGAGCTGACCGCTGTGATCAACGTCTTAGCAGCCGCCGAGTGGGGTGGTGAGTTCGAGGGTGTCCTCGATCCGATCAACGCGCTGTTCGACTTCCCGGATCTCATCCCGTTGGAGCTCTTCGGTCTCGACCTGGGCATCAACCGGACGATCCTCATCGCCTGGCTGATGACCGCGCTCGCTGCCACCCTGTTCGCGGTCGGCCTGCGCGCACCTCAGGTGGTCCCGGGCAAGCTCCAGGCCTTCCTCGAGATGATCGTCGACTTCATCCGCACCATCGCCTTGGAGATCATCGGCCCGAAGGGCACACGTTTCGTCCCGCTGCTGACGACGTTCTTCGTCGGGATCTTCGTGCTCAACGTGGCCAAGATCACCCCGTTCCTGATGCTGCCCCCCACCTCGCGGATCGCCTGGCCCGCCTTCCTCGCCCTGATCTCGTGGATCGTCTTCATCGGGGTCGGCATCAAGGAGCAGGGGTTCGGGGCCTACTTCGGTGGGATCCTGTTCCCGCCCGGCGTGCCCAAGGCGCTCTACATCATCCTGACCCCGATCGAGCTGCTGTCGAACCTGGTGCTGCGCCCCTTCACCCTGGCCATCCGGTTGTTCGCCAACATGGTCGCCGGCCACATCCTGGTGGTCATCACGCTGGTCTCGATCCACGTCTTCCTACCGTCCCTGCCCGTGGGCTGGCTGGTCGGCACCTTCGCCCTGGTCGCCGCCCCCGTGGTGTTCGGTTTCGAGTTGTTCATCATCGGGTTGCAGGCCTACATCTTCACCATGTTGACGGCCGTCTACATCAGCTCCTCGATGGAGGCGCATCACTGACCCACGCGGTCGCGCCGCGCGACCGCGCATCGACGTCCTTGGCACGACCAGACGCTGCTACGTGGTACCGCCGGTACCGCTCCCAGGAGGAAACACATGGAAGGCACGCTCAACGTCATCGGCTACGGCCTGGCGACGCTCGGCCCGGGGATCGGGCTCGGACTCCTCATCGCCAAGGCGATCGAGTCGATGGCTCGCCAGCCCGAAGCCGCCGGCATGGTCCGGACCACGATGTTCATCGGCGTGGCCGTGGTCGAGGCGCTCGCGCTGCTGGCCTTCGTCCTCGCCTTCGCGCTCTAGGACCCCGACGACGACGCACCCGCGAAGCGAGGAACCATCATGTTGCAGGTGATCACGCTGCTGGCCGTCGAGGATGGAGGCATCGCCCTCTTCCCGGACATCTCGGAGCTGATCTGGGGGCTCGTCGCCTTCCTGGCGCTGATGGCTCTGATGATGAAGTTCGTGTTCCCGCGTCTCAACGAGACGCTCCAGGAGCGCGCAACGGCCATCCAGGGACGGATCGAGGCCGCCGAGGCCAAGTACCAGGAGGCCGAGGCGTCGAAGGCGGACTACGAGGCGTCGTTGGCGGATGCGCGCGGCGAGGCCGACCGCATCGTCGAGGAGGCTCGGGCTGCTGCTGACCAGCTGCGCCAGGAAGCCCGCGGCCGGGCTGAGGCCGAGGCGGCACAGATCATCGAGCGCGCCGAGGCGGCCGTCGCCTCCGAGCGCGACCGTGTGCTCTCGGAGCTGCGTGGCCAGGTGGGCGCACTGTCGGTCGAGTTGGCGTCACGCATCGTCGAACGCGAGCTGGACGCCTCCACCCATGAGGCGCTGGTGGATGAGTACATCGACCAACTCTCGAGCCAGAACTGAGGCCGGACGTGAACGAGGATCACTTGAGCGCGTACGCCGAGGCCGCACTCGCGATCGCCGCGGGCGAGGGTGCAACCGAGGTCGTCGAGCGGGAGCTCACCTCCCTCGCACGCGCGATCGACGGCAACGACCAGCTGCGGACCGCGCTGACCGATCAGCAGCTCCCGTTGGGACGCCGCTTGACGGTGGTCGAGGATGAGCTGCTGGCCGCCGCCCATCCCGCCACCCGGACCGTGCTCGCCATGGTCCTGGCAGCGGAGCGGGTCGGTGAGCTGACCGCGATCGTCGAGCAGATGACCGACCTGGTCGCCTCCGGACGGGTCACGGCGGAGGTTGCTTCCGCCGTCCCGCTCGACACGCAGCGTCGCGCGGCGTTGACTGCGGCACTGGAGCGGGCCACCGGCCACGAGCTCGATGTGCGGTTCGTGGTGGACGAGAGCGTGGTCGGCGGCGTGCGCGCGACCGTGGGCGACACGGTCATCGACGGCTCCCTGCTCAAGCGCATGTCCGAGCTGCGCACCCGCATCGGGCTGTGACCCGGCACTGCACCCTGCACCGTCACACCAGGGCCCCACAGGTGGGCGAGGACGAGGATCGAAACCATGGCTGAACTCGACTTCCGGGCGGAGGACATCTCCGACGCCGTGCGACGCATGCTCGAGGGCTACGAGCCCGGGCTGAGCGCTGAGCAGGTCGGTCGCGTGATCAACACCGGCGATGGCATCGCCAACATCTCCGGGTTGCCCGGCGCGCTCGCCAACGAGCTCCTGGACTTCGGTGACGGGGTCTTCGGTATGGCGATGAACCTCGACGAGCGCACCATCGGCGCAGCGGTGTTCGCCGACTCCTCTCGCATCGAGGAGGGCCAGACCGTGCGCCGCACGGAACGGGTGCTGTCGGTACCTGTCGGTGACGCCCTGCTCGGTCGTGTCGTCGACCCCTTGGGTCGACCGATCGACGGGAAGGGGCCGCTGGAGCAGTCGCGCGTGGACGGCCAGCGTGCGCTGGAGGTCCAGGCACCCGGCGTCGTCGACCGCCAACCCGTCGGCGAGCCGCTGCAGACGGGCATCAAGGTGATCGACGTCATGACGCCGATCGGGCGGGGTCAGCGGGAGTTGATCATCGGCGACCGTCAGACGGGCAAGACCGCGATCGCGATCGACACGATCATCAACCAGAAGCAGCTGTGGGGCACCGACGAGGCCGTCAAGTGCATCTACGTCGGTATCGGCCAGAAG
>CAYXJD010000038.1:0-17424 GCA_964465225.1 uncultured Actinomycetota bacterium | reverse complement strand
CCTGCGCTGCCTGGGCCTCCAGCCGTGCGGTCGTGGCGAAGTCAGCCTGTTCCTGCCGTGCCTGCTCCTCCAGCCGGGCAACGGTCGAGAACTCCGCCTGCGACAGCTCGGAACCGGTGTCGGCCCCGGGGGTCAGCCACAGCAGCGCTGCGATGACGGCGCCCGTGACGACCACCGCGGCGATGGAGAGCAGCAGCCAGGAGCGCGAGGCTCGTGGCGCAGGCGCTGGTCCGGTGACGCGCGTCGGGACGGTGGGTGCGTGTGTGTCGTGTTTGGTGGGCCTGACCGGTGTCCTGGTCGACATCTGCCTCACCTCCTGGGCCGGGAGGCTCCTCCTCCCTGGCGCACCTCCAACGTGACAGCACCGGCTCCAGGATCGCTCCAGAGGCGCTCCACGATGGCTCCCCGCTGCCGGAGGATCCTGGCCGTGGCGCCAGCGAGGTGCTCCCGGGCCTGCGGCTACCGCTCAGTGCTTCTGGGCGTCGAACCAGGTCCGCCCCGTCGCGGTGTCGACCTCGAGCGGCACGGCCAGCTCAGTGACCGAGCCGAGGACGTCGGTGACCAGCGCCGTGGTGTCCTCCACCTCGCCGGCCGGGACCTCGAGGATCACCTCATCGTGCACCTGCAGGAGCAGTTGCGCACCGAGCCCGGAGCGCTCGAGCGCTGCCGCCAGCGCGATCATGGCCAGCTTGATGACATCGGCCGCGGTTCCCTGGATGGGGGCGTTGAGCGCCATCCGCTCCGCCATCTGTCGGCGGTTGCGGTTGTCGGAGCGGAGGTCCGGCAGGTAGCGACGGCGGCCGAACATCGTGGTCGTGTAGCCGTCACGGGTGGCCTTGGTGACCGCCTCATCGAGGAAGCTACGCACCCCGGGGAACCGGACGAAGTACGCCTCGACGATCCCGGCCGCTTCCTCGGCCGCGATCCCCAGCTGCTGGGCGAGCCCGTAGGCCGTCAGCCCGTAGGCCAGGCCGTAGTTGACGGCTTTGGCACGGTCTCGCAGCCCACCGTCGACCTGCTCGAGGGGGAGCTCGAACACCTTGGCCGCGGTGGTGGCGTGGATGTCCTCACCGGAGGCGAACGCGGACAGCAGCCCCTCGTCACCCGAGAGGTGCGCGAGGATCCGCAGCTCGATCTGGGAGTAGTCGGCCACCAGGAGCTGGTCGAACCCCTCCCCCGCCACGAACGCCCGGCGGATCTCCCGGCCCTCTGCCCGACGGACGGGGATGTTCTGCAGGTTGGGGTTGGAGGACGACAACCGACCGGTCGCCGCGATCGTCTGGGACAGCGTGGTGTGGATGCGACCGGTGTCCTGATCGATCAGCCGCGGCAGCGCGTCGACGTAGGTGCTCAACAGCTCGGACACCTCACGCCACTCGAGGATCGCCGGCACGACCGGGTGGGCAGCAGCCAGCGCGCCGAGCGCCTGGGCATCGGTCGAGTAGCCGGTCTTGATGCGCCGCGTCCGCGGCAGCCCGAGCTCCTCGAACAGCACCTCCTGTAGCTGCGGTCCGGAGCCGACGTTGAAGATCCGTCCGGCGTGGTCGTGGACCTCGCGTTCCAGGTCGTCGACCCGCGCCGCCAGCCGACGTCGCAGATCGCCGAGCACCTGCCGATCGACGGTGATGCCCGTGCGTTCCATCGTGGCGAGGACGGGAGCCAGGGGCAGCTCGATCCGGTCCATGAGCGGGCGCTGCTCCCGCGCTTCCAGCTGCGCCACGAGGTGCTGGGACAGCTGCAGCGTCGCCGCCGCCGCCAGGCCGCGCTCGGCCACGGGCTCTCCGGTGGCGACGTCCAGGCTGAGCTGCTCGCCGGGTGCGACCTCGTCCGCGACCACCTCCAGCGAACGGCCGAGCTCCTGCAGGGCGAGCCGGTCGAGGCCGTAGCCACGCTGCTCGGGCGCCAGTAGGTAGGCGGCCAGCTCCGTGTCGACCACGACCCCGGCGAGTGGCCAGCCCCGGGCACTGGCCGCGTGGTCGAGGCGCTTGAGGTCATGGGTCACCAACGGTCGCGCGGGGTCGGCCAGGAAGGCCGCGAGCGCGTCGAGGTCGGCCGTGCTCAGCCGGGCGAGGTCGGCGCTGACCGGATCGGTGTCCGCGGTGGCCAGCGCCACACCCGTCCACCGCAGGTGCGGCACGGCACCCTCGCAGCTCGCGAGCACCGCGATCGGGGTCGTTGCCGACCGCAGCCACTGCGCCAGGGCGCCGGTCGGCAGCGCCCGGGGGCTGCTGTGCAGCGTCGCCGGTGGCTCCTCATCCCCGCCGAGCAGCTCCGGCGGCAGGCGGTCGTACAACGCTCGGAACTCCAGGACCCCGAAGACCTCCCTGACCTCATCCGCGTCGGGCTGCGGTGCGGTGACCTCCGTGGGGTCGAGGGACAGCTCCAGCTCCCGGCGCAACTGCATGATGTCCCGGTTCGTCAGCACCTGGTCGCGGTGCTCGGCCAGCATCGCGGGGACCTTCTTGCCGGGAACCTCGTCGAGACGCTCGTAGATGGTGTCGAGGTCCCCGAAGCTCGTCAGGAGCTTGGCGGCGGTCTTGTCGCCCACGCCCGGCACTCCCGGGAGGTTGTCGGACGTGTCGCCTCGCAGGGCCGCCAGTTCGACGTAGCGCTCCGGCGGCACGCCGTAACGCTCCTCGACCGCCGCCGGGGTCATCTCGGCGAGCTCACTCATGCCGCGCAGCGTGTACAGGACCGTCAGGTCGTCGGCGACCAGCTGCATGGCGTCGCGGTCGCCGGTGACGACGTAGGCGTGGGTGCCGGCGGCGACCGCACGGGTAGCCAGGGTCGCCAGGACGTCATCGGCCTCCACTCCCTCGAGCTCGATGACCGGGATGTCGAGGGCGCCGAGCACCTGCTTGATCAGGTCGACCTGGGGGCGGAACTCCTCCGGGGGTTCGGCCCGGTTCGCCTTGTACTCGGGGAACGCCGCCGTGCGCTCGACGTCCCGGCCACGATCGAAGGCCACGATGACGGCGTCCGGCTCGCGATCGGCGAGCAGCTTCAGGAGCATCGACGTGAACCCGTAGACCGCGTTCGTCAGCTGTCCGGTGTCGGTGCGCAGCGTGTCCGGCAGTGCGTGGAAGGCGCGATAGGCCAAGGAGTGCCCGTCGAGCAGCAGCAGGGTGCGCTGTTCCGGCACGGGAAGCTCCTCAACCTTGGCGGCGTTGCCAGCGTAGTGACCGGCATGGTCACGCCCCGCGGCATCTTGCGGCATGCTGGGCATCTCGCGGCATGCTGGCCTCCCAGCGCCGGCCGTGGTGACCTTCCGGCTGCTGCGGCCCCGTCCCACCCGAGCTCCCGAGTTCAGCGAGGATCTGCTGTGACCACGATCACCAACGTCATCGACGTCGATGTGGACTCCTTCGAGGAAGCGGTGATCGCCGCCTCCTACGAACGTCCCGTCATCGTCGACTTCTGGGCAGCCTGGTGCGGGCCGTGTCGGCAGCTCACGCCGATGCTCGAGCGTGCCGTGGCCTCCCAGGACGGCCGGGTGTTGCTCGCCAAGGTGGACGTCGACGCCAACCAGGCCCTGGCCCAGCGCTACCGGGTGCAGGGGATCCCCCAGGTCGTGGGCTTCCGCGACGGCACGGCCGTCGCGCAGTTCACCGGCGTCCAACCCGAACCCAAGCTCGCGGCCTTCATCGAGGACCTCCTGCCCACCGAGGCAGACCAGGCGGTGGCTCGTGCTCGCTCCGCAACGGGGGCCGAGGCCATCGCCGAGCTCGAACGTGCCCTGGAACTGGACAGCACCCACCGCGAGGCAGCCATCGGGCTCGCCGATCTCTTGCGGACCGACGATCCAGAGCGGGCGATGACGCTGCTCTCGCCACACCGTCCGGATCCGGCTGCGGAGGCCGTGGTGACCCGGATCGAGTTGGCACGTGACGGGGGCGACATCGCTGGCCTGCGCGCACGGGTCGAAGCCAGCGATGCCAGCGCCGACGACCACCTCGCGCTCGGGCGGGCCCTGGCCGCGGAGGACGCGCACGAGGCCGCGATCGAGCAGCTGCTGAGAGCCGTCGAGCTCGGTGGCGACACGCGCGAGCCCGCCCGCGAACAGTTGGTCCGGCTCTTCAGCCTGTTGGGGGATCAGGACCCACGGGTCATCGCCGCTCGCCCGCGGCTGGCACGCGCCCTGTTCTGAGTCCATCGTCGTGGCCATCCGCGCGACCGTCGTCGCGGCCATCCGCGCGGCCCGGACCTGCCGGCCACGGCTTGGGGCACGGACGGTCACCTGCCGCCAACGCTGCCGAAACCTGCACGCAACGATGGCTTCTTAGCGTGACCCGTGTCACCCGCCAGTGACACCGACGGGATCTCCGGGTCCCGTCCCACGGATCCCGGGTGGAGCTTCCATCTCTCCCTCTCCCGCCGGTCGTTCCACCCGGGATCCTTCTCGAGCCGCACCAACCGGTCGATGGTCCCCGATGGCTCGAGCGGTCACCCGTCGAGGCGCTCGATGACCTGTTCGGCGACCTGACGCATCGTGAGGCGGCGCTCCATCGCCTGACGCTGCACGAAGCGGAAGGCGTCCGCCTCGCTCATGCCCTCGTGGGTCTGCAGGAGCCCCTTGGCGCGTTCGACGAGCTTGCGTGCCTCGAGCCGTCCGTGGAGATCGTCCACCTCGCGCTCGAGCCCGGAGAGATCGCGGAAGCGACCGGCTGCGATCTCGACCGCCGGCAACAGGTCGTGCTTCTGGAAGGGCTTGACGAGGTAGGCCATGGCGCCGGCGCGCCTGGCCTTCTCGACCAGATCCCGCTGGCTGAAGGCGGTCAGGATCAGGATCGCGGCAAGCCGTTCCTTGGCGATCTCCTCCGCGGCCTGGATGCCGTCCATCACCGGCATCTTCACGTCGAGGATCACGAGTTCGGGGCGCAGTTCACGCGTCAGGCGGACCGCAGAGGCACCGTCGGCGACCTCGGCGACGACGTCGAACCCCTCCTCCTGGAGCATCTCCTTGAGGTCGAGTCGGATCAGCGCCTCGTCCTCGGCGATGAGGACGCGCGTCGGGACCCCGTCCCCGCTGCTGCTGGATGTTGACGACCCGGCGTTCTCATCGCTCACGTGGGGTTCCTCCGGCCGGATTCGGTCTGGAGCTCGAGGAGCCGATCGAGAAGCGCGTCCTGCTCTTCGAGCAGCGCCTCGAGCTCCTGACGGGCATCCTCCAGCAGTGCGGCATGACGGTCGAGATCGCTGCGGGCGTCACGGGCTTCGTGGTCCGCCCGCGGGTCCTGCGCCACCAACCCTCGGATCCGGGTCTCCTCTGCGATCGCCTGCAGGTGTGCGACCTGTGCCGCGAGTTCGCGTTCAGTGGCGTGCGCCCGCTCGAGGGCCGATCGGGTCCGTCGCAGCCGTCGGCGCGTGCGCTCGAGCTGCCTGGCTCCAGCCGTGATCGCTGCCTTCGACGCGAGGAACACCTTCCGGCCCGGCGAGGATGGCACACCGGTGGGGTGGCAACGCTAGCGCCGGGCGCCGTACCGGACCAAACGACCCGCCGGTGCCGTTCGCGGGTACCCCCGGTGGGACTCGAACCCACAAGCCCGCAAGGGCAGACGATTTTGAGTCGTCCCTGTATGCCAATTCCAGCACGGGGGCGAACCTCGCGACGTCGGTGCAGCGTCGACCCGCGAGAGCACGCAGCCTAGCGGCGAGCGGTGCCGAGAGCCGCCGGCGGTTCGCAGCCGTGCCGGATTGCCGTTAGGGTACCGGCCAATCATCCCGATCCGAGCGCGCCACAGCTCGCGATCCGATCACATCGGCAGTGACCGATGTCGCCCCGGTAGGGCAGCCGGATCCCGTGTGGCGCGTGCTGGACCCGAACCCCCGGGCCGGCACCCGACGCGGAGGTCCGAGCAGGTGGCGTTCTTCACCGAGTACCTCGCTGACCCACGAACACGGGAAGCGTTGTTCGAGCAGACGCTCGAGCATGTCTATCTCACGGCCATCCCGATCCTGATCGCGGTCGTGATCGGTCTGTTCCTGGGCATCCTGGCCCATCGATCACCACAGCTGCGCTCCCCGATCCTGAGCACGGTGTCGACCTTCCTCACGATCCCGTCCCTGGCGTTGTTCGCGTTGCTCATCCCCATCGTGGGTATCGGTGCGACGCCCGCCATCATCGCGCTCACGCTCTACGCCCTCCTGCCCATCGTGCGCAACACGGTCTCGGGCCTCTTCTCGGTCGACAACGCCGTGGTGGAGTCCGCCAAGGGCATGGGTATGAACGCCACCACGCGGCTGTGGAAGATCGAGCTGCCCAACGCCTGGCCGGTCATGCTGGCGGGGATCCGGGTCGCCACGCTGCTGACCGTCGGCATCGCGGCCATCGCCGCCTTGGTCGGCGGACCGGGTCTCGGCCAGGAGATCTTCACCGGGATCCGTCGCATCCCCGCCACCGGCTCACTCGAGTCGCTGCTCGGCGGCACCCTCTTCATCGTCGTTCTGGCGGTGCTGTTCGACCTGCTCTACCTCGCCATCGGCCGTCTGACCATCCCTCGAGGTATCCGTGAGTGACGTGACCAACGCCGACCATCCCCAGGCCCGCCTCGGTGACGAGGCGCACCTCGGCGAGACGATGATCGAGCTCCAAGAGCTCACCAAGCGTTTCCCCGGGCAGGAGTCGCCCGCGGTGGATCGCCTCAGCCTGAAGATCCCCAAGGGTGAGATCGTCGTCTTCGTCGGACCGTCGGGCTGCGGTAAGACGACCAGCCTCAAGATGATCAACCGCATCATCGAGCCGTCCTCGGGCCACATCATCATCGACGGTGAGGACGTCACCACCATCGACCCCAACCACCTTCGAAGGCGGATCGGGTACGTGATCCAGCAGATCGGGTTGTTCCCTCACATCCGGATCGGGGACAACGTGGCGACCGTGCCCCATCTGCTCGGCTGGGACAAGGAGCGCACCGATCAGCGGGTGGACGAGCTGCTCGAGGTGGTCGGCCTTCCCCCGGACGAGTACCGCGAACGGTTCCCCAAGGAGCTCTCCGGAGGCCAGCGCCAGCGTGTCGGCGTGGCCCGTGCCCTGGCAGCCGACCCGCCGGTGCTGCTGATGGACGAACCCTTCGGGGCCATCGACCCGATCACCCGCACCCGGCTGCAGAACGAGTTCCTCCGCCTCCAGGACGAGCTCCAGAAGACGATCGCCTTCGTCACCCACGACATCGACGAGGCGGTCAAGATGGGTGATCGCATCGCGATCCTGCAGGAGGGCTCGCGGGTCGCGCAGTTCGCGAGTCCCGAGGAGATCCTGACCAACCCTGCGAACGAGTTCGTGGCCGACTTCGTGGGCACCGGTGCCACCCTCAAGCGGCTCAAGCTGACCCGAGTCCGCGAGGTCCAGCCCAGCGAAGCGTTGACCGGCCGAGTCGACGAGGACCGGGAGACCCTCCGGCGCCGCTTCGAGGAATCCGACTGGACCGCGATGCTCCTGCTCGACACCGAGAACCGTCCGCTGCGCTGGCTGCGTGGGACCGACCTGCGACAGACCAGCCGTGCGCTCGATCAGGTGGGCTACCGGGCGCGTGCCACCGTGGAACCGCAGGCGACCCTGTCAGACGCCCTCGAGGAGATGCTGCTCGGCGCGGCCGGCGTCGCGATCGTCATCGATCGTCGTGGCGCGTACCAGGGCCTGCTCGACATCGACGACATCATCACCTCCATCCAGACCATGAAGGACGCGCAGGCAGAGTTCTACCGCGCCGCGAAACTCGCTGATCCCGAGTCCGAGGTGTCTGCCTGATGTCGACCCTCACCCCGCCCGATGCCTCGCCGGCCAGCGTCGGCGATGCCGAACGCCGCCGGACGGCGAGGGCCGAGGATGCGGCCGCCGACAAACGCCAGCGGCGTGCCAAGCTCATCCATTACTTCGGGATGCCACTGTTCCTCGCACTGGTCGTCGTCCTGCTCTACTTCTGGGTCGCTGGGCAGGAGCTCGACTCCATCGAGACCCGCACCCTGACCCTGGACAACCTGCTGGGCCAGACGCAACAGCACCTCACCCTGACCCTCTACTCGACCTTCTTCGTCCTGCTGCTGGCCGTGCCGCTCGGCATCCTGGCAACCCGACCGCGGCTGCGTCGTTACGCGCCGGTGGTCATCGGCCTGGGCAACGCCGGGCAGGCGATCCCCTCGCTCGGCCTCCTCGCACTGCTGTTCTACCTGTTCCGGACGCAGGCGGCACTGCCGAGCACGGGGACCTTCCCGGTCGTCGTGTCGCTGGTGGGTTACTCCTTCCTGCCGATCCTCAGGAACACGATGGTCGGCCTCGACCAGGTCGACCGCTTCGTCCTGGAGGCCGGCCGCGGGATGGGGATGTCGAACCGTCGGGTGCTCGGCAGGATCGAGCTCCCGCTCGCTGTCCCGGTGGTCCTGGCGGGTGTGCGCACAGCGCTCGTTCTGAACGTCGGGACCGCGGCACTGGCCTTCCTGTTCGGCGGCGGCGGACTGGGCGAGACGATCTTCGCCGGGTTCCAGCTGCGCCGTACCGCCGTGCTGATCACAGGAGCCGTCCTCGTGGCCGTCCTGGCTCTCCTGGTGGACTACGTCGCGGGCCTGGTCGAGGAGAAGCTCACGCCCAGAGGACTCTGAGCCCGTCGCACCGAGCGACGGCCCAGGAGGCCATCGCGTCGGGGCGGGGCGCCGCCGCGATGTGCATCCGTGAACACGACCCGTACCCTTGTCACCTGTAACGGTCCTACGACCGCGGTAGCACGACTGCCGCCGACCCCCACGCTCCGGCTGGGTGGTGTCCCCGCCCCTCCGACAGCGCCGAGATCGGTGCGACCAGGAGCGTGGTGGGTCGCACGTCGGACCATCCGACCAGACGACGACCCAGATCGGGTCGCCGTGGTGTCATCTCCCGCAGGAGTGACACCAACCGGTGGAGCCCCGCACCCGGGCCCCCGGCCGAACCACGACCGAAAGGAACACCGTGCGTATCCGGAACCTGCGACTTGCAGGCGGGATCGCCGCGTTGGCGCTCATCGCGAGCGCCTGTGGCGGCGATAGCCTCGAAGACGACGGCAGCGACAACGGCGACAACGGCGAGGCGGGCGGTGAGGTCGCCGAGCCTGGCGATGCCTCCCTCGACGGCGCTGAGATCACCGTCGGCTCCAAGGACTTCGACGAGCAGCTCATCCTCGGCAACATCTCTGTGGCGCTGCTCGAAGACGCTGGCGCCACCGTGATCAACGAGGTCAACCTCGGAGGCACCGATGCCGCCCGCGCGGCGCTCGAGTCCGGCGAGATCGACCACTACTGGGAGTACACCGGCACCGCCTGGATCTCCTTCTTCGGTGAGACCGAGCCGATCCCCGACCGCGTCGAGCAGTACGAGGCCGTGCGTGAGCGCGAGGCCGAGGAGCGCGGGCTGTTCTGGCTCGAGCCGACGCCCTTCAACAACACCTACGGGCTGGCGGTCTCGCAGGAGGCCGACGCCGAGCTGGGCGTCGACGCCATCTCCGAGCTCGGTCCGCTCCTCGAGAGCGACCCCGACCTCGTGACGCTGTGCGTCGAGTCGGAGTTCAACGTCCGTGATGACGGTCTGCCGGGCATGGAGGAGCACTACGGCTTCGAGATCCCCGACGACAACGTCACCGTGCTCGACACCGGCGTCATCTACGGCGCGACCGCCGACCGCGACCCCTGCAACCTGGGCGAGGTCTTCACCACCGACGGTCGTATCGCCGCGCTGGACCTCACGGTCCTCGAGGACGACGAGAACTTCTTCCCGCTGTACAACGTCTCGCCCGTGTTCGTCGAGGACGCCTGGAGCGAGTACGGCAGCACCCTGCAGGAGCTGTACGAGCCCGTGGCCGCCGCGCTCGACGACGAGACGATGCAGTCGCTGAACGCTCAGGTCTCCGCCGAGGGTGAGCGTCCGGAGGACGTCGCCGTGAACTGGCTGACCGAGAACGGCTTCATCGGCTGAGCCCGGTCCCATCGCACCATCTCGACGAGCCCTCGCCTCTGCGGCGGGGGCTCGTCGTCGTCAGCGTTCGGCGACGCCGGAGCGCAGCTGACGTACCAGCGCCGCGACCCGGTCGGGTGCTCCCGCAGGGTCCCCATCCCCCACCGCGTGCACGACGGCCGAACCGACGATCACACCGTCGGCGTAGCGCGCCACCTCGGCGGCAGAGTTGCGGTCCTTCACCCCGATACCCACCGCCACCGGCAGGTCCGTGTGCCGGCGGACGCGGGCGACGAGGTCGCGCGTCACGTCACCTGCCACGGCGTTGACGCCCGTGACGCCGAGCAGGCCCGCCGCGTAGACCCAGCCCGATGACGAGCCACCGATGGCCTCCAGGCGTTCCTCGGTCGACACCGAGGAGGCGAGGAACACGGTGGCCAAGCCGTGCTCCTCGGCAGCCTCCAGCCAGGTACCGGCCTCGGCGACCGGCAGATCGGGGAGGATCACCCCGGACGCGCCGGCACGGGCGAGCTCCGCGGCGAAGGACGCGTAGCCCCGGGTGTCGGCGATCGTGACGTAGGTCATCGCGAGCTTGGGCACCTCGAGGTGGCCGAGGTCGGCGACCAGCGCCAGCTGATCGGCGACCGTGATGCCGGCATCGAGGACCTGCTGGTTGGCGGCCTGGATGATCGGTCCGTCCATCATCGGGTCGGAGAACGGCAGCCCGATCTCGAGGACGTCGGCTCCGGCCTCCACCGCCGCCTCGTAGCAGGCACGTGAGGTGGCGACGTCCGGGTAGCCCGCCGTCAGGTAGATCACGAGCGCCGCACGATCCTCGGCCGCGGCACGAGCGAAGGCAGCGGCGATGCGGTCAGGACCACGGCGGGAGGCGGGCGGACCCTGTGGCGCGCTCGGCGTGGTCGGGGCCGGGTCCGTGGTCGGGGCCGGCGGCGCGGTTGACGTCGGACCCTCGCTGCGCGCTGGTGGCGATGCGTTCACTCGATGCTCCCCTACTCCGCGTCGCCGGGACTCGACGCTTCGCCGAACGCCCTGGCCACGCCCACGTCCCAGCCGGCCACCTCGACGACCTCGTCGACATCCTTGTCGCCCCGTCCCGACATCGTCAGGACCACACGGGCACCGTCACCGAGGTGGTCGTGACCGTGGCGCAGCAGCCACCCGACGGCGTGGGCGGGCTCCAGCGCGGGGATGATGCCCTCGAGCTCGCACGTGCGACGGAACCCGAACAGGGCGTCGTCATCCGTGGCGCTCAGGTAGGTCCCTCGGCCGCTGGAGGCCAGGTGCGCGTGCTCCGGACCGACACCGGGATAGTCCAGTCCGGCCGAGACCGAGTGTGCAGGCCTGACCTGGCCGTCGTCATCGACCAGCGCGATCGATCGCGAGCCGTGCAGGACCGCCTCCCGTCCCTCGGAGATCGTGGCGGCCGAACGGCCGGAGCCCACGCCCTGGCCTGCGGCCTCGATGCCGATGAGCTGCACTTGTGGCACGGGGATCCACTCGGCGAAGGAGCCGATCGCGTTCGAACCGCCACCGACGCAGGCGATCACGGCATCGGGCAGCCCGCCGGCCTGGCGGCTGAACTGCTCACGCGACTCCAGCGAGATCACCTTCTGCAGCTCACGAACGATCGTCGGGAACGGGTGCGGTCCCATGGCCGACCCGATCAGGTAGTGGGTCGAATCGACGTTGGTGACCCAATCGCGCATGGCTTCGTTGATCGCGTCCTTCAGCGTCCGGGTCCCGGACTCGACCGGCACGACCTCGGCGCCCAGCAGCTGCATCCGAACGACGTTCAACCGCTGCCGGCGGCAGTCCTCGGCACCCATGTAGACGGTGCACTGCAGGCCGAACAGCGCAGCCGCCGTGGCGGTGGCCACCCCGTGCTGGCCCGCGCCCGTCTCCGCGATCACCCGCGGCTTGCCCATCCGGCGGGCGAGCAACGCCTGGCCGACGACGTTGTTGAGCTTGTGGGAGCCCGTGTGTGCCAGGTCCTCCCGCTTGAGCCACACCTCGACACCGGCCTCCTGGGAGAGCCGCTCCGCCCGGTACAGCGGGGTGGGTCGGCCGCCGTAGTTGCGACGGAGGTCGTCGAGCTCGGTCGTGAACTCCGCATCGTCCTGCGCGTCGTGCCAGGCGTCCACGAGCTGGGTCAGCGCGCCCGACAGGGCTTCGGGGACGTACTGCCCGCCGAAGGCACCGAAGTAGCCCTCGCGCAAGGCGGCACCCGAGGAGGTGGCTGGCGTCATCGTGGTCACGTGCTGCTCCCTTGGACGGTGGGGGGCGCCGGGTGGTGCACGGCGGGGGGTGCCGGATCATTGACGGCAGGGCGTGCCGGGTCGTTGACGGCGGGGCGTGCCTGGTCGTTCGGTGCCGACGCCGCGCCAGCCTTGCCGGCGGTGACCAGTGCAGCCACGGCGGCGGCCGGGTCCGGGGCGCGCACGAGGCTCTCACCGACGAGGACGGCCGCCGCTCCCGAGACCCCGGCGTCGCGGACCTGCTCGGGGCTGGAGATACCCGACTCGGCCACGGCCAGTGCGCCGTCCGGCAGCCTCGCTCGCAACCGGGCGAACGCCCCCGGATCGACCTCGAACGTCCGCAGGTCCCGGGCGTTGACCCCGACGATCCGGGCGCCGATCGCCGCGGCCCTGGCGGCCTCGGCCTCGTCGTGGACCTCGACCAGCGTGTCCAGTCCAGCGACCCCGGCCTCCGCATGCAGGCCGGCCAGGGACGCGTCGTCGAGGGCCGCGACGATCAGGAGTACCGCAGCGGCCCCCGAGGCCCGGGCCTCCCAGATCTGGTAGCGATCGACGATGAAGTCCTTGCGCAGCGCCGGCACGCGAATCGCCGACACCGCGGTCAGATCCTCGAGGCTGCCACCGAAACGCGACGGCTCGGTCAGGACCGATACCGCCACCGCGCCACCGCGCTGGTAGGCCGCGGCCTGGGTGGCGGCGTCCAGCGCCGGTGCGATCGGGCCCTTCGACGGCGAGGCCCGCTTCACCTCGGCGATCACCCCCACGCCTGGTCGCGACAGGGCGTCCAGCAGCGAGGGGCCCGGCGCCGTGGCCTGCGCGCGGCGACGGAGGGCGTCCAGCGGCTCTCTCGCGGCGGCGACCGCGACACGTTCGCGGGCACCGTCGAGGAGGGCGTCGAGGAAGGTGCTCAGTTCCGGCTCCACTCGGGCTCGTGCGATCGAGTGAGGTGATGGTACGAGGTACCCACCGTGCTGGGGCACGGGGCGATCAGCGACGCAACGCCTCAGCTGCCCGGATCGCGGCCAGGACGGCCCCCGCCTTGTTGCGGGTCTCCTCCTCCTCGGCATCGGGTCTGGAGTCGGCCACGATGCCGGCGCCGGCCTGGACGTAGGCCGTCCCGTCCTTGAGGACCACGGTGCGGATCGTGATGCAGGTGTCGAGGTTGCCGGCGAAGTCGACGTAGCCGACGGCGCCGGCGTAGGGCCCGCGCCGCGTCGGCTCCAGGTCGTCGATGATCTCCATGGCCCGGACCTTGGGCGCGCCGGACACGGTGCCGGCCGGGAACACCGCACGCAGCACGTCGACGGGGCCGAGCCCGTCGCGGACCGTGCCGGTCACGGAGCTGACCAGGTGCATCACGTGGCTGTAGCGCTCGACGTGCAGCATGCCCTCCACCTGGACGGTGCCCACGTCGCACACCCGACCCAGGTCGTTGCGGGCCAGGTCGACGAGCATGACGTGCTCGGCGCGCTCCTTGGCGTCGGCGACCAGCTCCTGCTCGTAGCGGAGGTCCTGCTCCGGGGTGCTCCCCCGCGGGCGTGTGCCGGCGATCGGCCACGTCTCCGCGTGGCGGTCCTGCACCTGGACGAGCGCCTCCGGCGAGGAACCGACGATCTGGGCATCGCCGAGGTCCAGCAGGTAGAGGTAGGGCGAGGGGTTGATCACACGGAGCACGCGGTACAGCTCGAAGGCGCTGACCTGGGTGTCGAGGGCGAAACGCTGGCTGATCACCGTCTGGAACGTGTCACCGGCGCGGATGTGCTCCTTCACCTGCTCGACCATGGCCTGGTACCTGCCGGCCTCCAGGTTCGACGGGGCCGGGTCCATGGCGCCCCGTTGCGGCGGCGAGGCCGGGGGCAACGGCGTCCGTGCCGTCGCCAGACGCTCGACGACCGTGTCGCAGTCGGTGACCGCCGCGTCGTAGCGGGCCCCGAGCTCTCCCGGATCGGCGGTGTCGGAGACGACGACGTTGGTGATCACGGTGAGGACCTGGCGCAGGTGGTCGAGGGCGACCACGTGCCGCGGGAAGAGCAGCTGCATGTCGGGCAGCTCGAGGTCGTCCACCCCCGTGTCGGGGAGGTCCTCCACCTCGCGGACCACGTCGTAGCCGAGGTAGCCCACCGCGCCACCATGCAGGGGCAGGTCCAGCAGCGTGGGCGCCCGGAAGGCCTCCGTGGCCCGGGCGAGGGCATCCAACGGCCCGCTGGCACCTGCGACCTCGACCGGGGGTGTTCCGGACCACGACACCTCGCCGTGGTGTCCGACGAGGGTCAGGAAGGGGTCGAACCCCACGAAGGAGTACCGCCCCCAGCGTTCGCCGTGCTCCGCGGACTCCAGCAGGAAGCTCGGACCGTCGCCGGCGAGCTTCGCGTACACCGAGAGCGGGGTCTCGAGGTCGGCCAGCACCTCACGCCACACCGGGACCGATCCGTGCTCGGTGGCCAGGGCGATGAAGGTGTCGCGGTCCGGTCCGGTCACGGGGCCTGCTCCTCGAAGGTCGGGGGTCGATCGAGGCGGCGGTGGAAGCAGCTGCGCTCGCCGGTGTGACAGGCCACGCCCGCCGACCCCTGATCGACGAGGTAGAGCAGGACATCGGCGTCGCAGTCCACGCGCACGTCCAGGACCCGCTGGGTGTTGCCGGAGGTCGCCCCCTTGTGCCACTGCTCCTGACGGGAACGGCTGAAGAAGACGGCCTCGCCGAGCTCCAGGGTGGAACGGATCGCCGGTGCATCGGCCCAGGCCACCATCAGGACCTCCCCCGAGTCGTACTGCTGGACGACGACGGGTAGGAGCCCCGCCTCATCGAACCGGAGTCCCTCGATCCCGACCAGGGGGAGCTCACCGTCCGGCGCCCAAGGTGTCGACAGGCGCGATGCCGCCGCGTCGTCTGGGTGCTGGGACACGTCTTCCCCGGCCGTCGGCGTGTGGGTGGAGGGCGGGCGCCCCAGGGTTGGACGATCGGGGGCGGGACCGGCACCCACCGAGCCTAATGGCTGCGCGAGCCCGCGGACCTCGCGGCGCCTTCATCCCCGCCGACCACTGCCGTCGTCGACCGGTGACCGCTACGTTGCTGCTGCAGCCACCACGACGGAGGGCACCGACGTGAACATCCCGCCAGCCTGGCATCCCGACCCGCTCGGACGCTACGAGTACCGGTACTGGGACGGCCAGCGATGGACCGAGCACGTCGCCAACCAGGGGATCGCCGGCGTGGACGCGACGGGCCTGGAAGCGCCGGCCGGTGGCCAGCAGGCTGCCGGTTGGGCCCAGGCGGGTGGCGGGGGATGGTCCGCCTCGGGGGGCCAAGCGGCGGCAGGCTCGGTCCAGGGTGGGACGGCGGCCGCACCGACGCGATCCACAGCGACGGCGGGCAGCAGCGGCGACGCGCCTCACTGGCAGCAGCCGTGGACCGCGGCCGCGACCACGGCCGCCCGAGCGGCGACCGCCACCGAGGCAGCGACGGGCGTGGCATCGACCTCCGGGGCGGGAGGCGCTGGCCTCGGTGAGGTCGCCGGGACCGCGGGCTCCGCGGCGCCCGGTACCGCCGGAGACACCGACCACTGGCAGCGACCCTGGACGATGGCGTCCGCTGCCGCGGAAGGTCTGGGACAGGAGCCCTCGGTCGAACCCGGCACCGACGCCGCGCACTGGCAACAGCCGTGGACCTCGGCCGTCCCCGGGACCGAGACGGCCGGTGCGCCGGCCTCAGGCATCGACGCAGCCGTGACCGCCGCTGCCGCAGCTGCGGAGCCGGTGACCGAGCAGCCGATCCGCCAGCCTGCCGCCGAGGACGCCGGGGACGCTAACGGCACAGAGGGCGCCGAAGGCACCGCGGGCGTCGCAGGCACCGAGGGCGTCGCAGGCACCGCGGCCGCCGACCTGCCCGACGGAAGCGACGAGGTCGAGCGCGCGACAGGTACCGACGACGCACCGGGCACCGAGGACGCCGAGCTGTCCGACGGTGGCGACGAGGTCGAGCGCGCCACAGGTCCCGACGAGACCCCGCACTGGCAGCAGCCCTGGGGCAGCGGGACCCCACGCCGATGAGCGAGGTTCCAGGCTCCGACGAGCGACGTCCCGGGACGCCGCCGCCACCCCCCTCAGCACCGACAGGGCCGCCGGCGACGCCACCAGCTGGCGGAGGAGACCGGCCGCCACCCCCCGGTGGCGGAGGAGACCGGCCGCCACCCCCAGGGTCCGGCGGCGGCCAGGGGCCGCCACCCCCGACGTGGGATGCTGGCGGGGGCGGTGGGACCGCCCCGAACGGTCCACAGGCGTGGACGAACGAGCCGTGGTCGACCCAACCCCGGTCAACCGGGCCGCAGGGCCCCGGCAGCGACAACAACGGCGTGGCACTGGCCGCTCTGGTGACGGGCATCGTGAGCCTGCTGTTCGCCGTGGTCGGCCTGTTCGTACTCCCGCTGTTCCTCTCGATCCCCGGTGGTGTCGTGGCGATCGTGCTCGGGGTCATCGGCCGTCGGCGTGCCAAGGCTGGTGCCGACCGCTCGGCCCAGGCCGTCGCAGGCCTGGCCACCGGCATCGTCGCGCTCATCGTGTCCGCCATCTGGATCGCGGTCCTGACGGTCCTCGGCAGCCAGTTCGTCACCGAGTACTCCGACGAGGTCGCTGAGCTCGAGGCCTGCATCGAGGAGACGGGTGACGAGGAGCTGTGTACGGAGCGCTTCAGCGAAGAGCTCTTCCAGCAGCTGGAGCCGTGAGCGCAGATGCGCTGTGAGCTCTGCCGGGAGGTCGGGCCGCTGGAGTGGCGACCGGGTACCGAGGTGGCGGTCGGCACCGTCGCCGGGGTGTTGGACCGGCGGCCGGTGGTGGGGTGCCCGTCGGGGCACGAGCGCTCACCCGCGAGCGGGCCGTCAGCCGCGTCCGCGGCAATCGAGGAGCGTCTGGATCTCGCCCGGGCCCGTCGGTTCCGCGGCGATGCGTGCCGTCACTGCGGGGAAGGCCTGACACTGCCCGTGCGTCGCACGCGTCGGTCGGTGACCATCACCCATCCGGAACTGGCAGCGCACACCCTCCACCTGGATGTCCCGATGGTCCGTTGCGGAGGGTGCGGCCACGACCAGGTGCCGTCGCGCTCCCAACACGATCTCCACGCCCTCATCGCTGCGGTGTACACCGCACCACAGGCCGATGTCGACGGGTAGCTGCGCCACAGTCCGGTGTCGACGGGTAGCTGCGCTGCAGGCCCGTGTCGACGGGTAGCTGCGCTGCAGG